>DATGKR010000122.1:0-36030 GCA_035294565.1 Acidimicrobiales bacterium
CTCCGAAACGGGGCCACCCTCCCGCTCGCCAACACCCGGCCCGGCCTCGACCTGACGACCGTTTTCACCGGCTTCCAACCCCTGCTCGCCGCGCTCGCCCCGGCGCAGGTCAACGAGCTGACCGGCTCGATCATCGCAGTGCTGCAGGGAGAATCGGGGGCTGTTGCCAACCTGGTGGACCAGACGGCGACGCTCACGTCCAACCTGGCGCAACGCCAGACCGTCATCGACGAGCTGCTCGACAACCTGACTCCCCTTTTGACACATGTCAACACTGATGACACGCAGCTGCAGACGCTGATCGTCGGTCTGGACACCTTGGTAAAGGGGCTCGCCTCCGAGCGGGACCAGGTCGGCGGGGCGGTCAGCGGTCTCAGCCAGCTCACCACGTCCGCCTCGAACCTCCTCGACAACGTCCAGCCCACCCTCGACCAGGACATAGCCGGGCTCCGGAGCGCAACCGGCGTGCTCCTCCAGAACCAGGGTGGGTTGAACACGGTCCTCACCGGGCTGCCCGGCCTTCTCAACGCCCTCGACAAGGCAGCCTCCTCCGGGAACTACCTGGCCGTCTACGTCTGCGACCTCACCGCAGAGGTCAGCGGCCCGATCAGCGTCAAGCTGTCGCCGGGGGTGCCGCAGAGCCCCCCCCTCACCGTTCCCGACGGGATCATCGGCAACCAGGCCGTCCACACCCCGGTGTGCCGGCCGTGAGGAAGTTCCGCGAGATGAACCTGATCGTCATCGCGGCGGTCGCAGCCGCCCTGTTCGTCGTGGGGGCGGCGCTCGCCCTCAACATTTCGAAGCTCACCGCCGCCACCTACTCTGCGGACCTCGCCAGCGCCGTGGGGCTGAAGAGCGGGGACGTGGTCACCATCGCCGGGGTCCGGGTCGGCCAGGTCAGCGGCCTCACCCTGCACGGCGACGTCGCCCGGGTCACCTTCACGGTCTCAGGATCACACCGCCTCGGCAGGGACACCCGGCTCAACGTCAAGATCCTCAACCCGGTCGGCGTCGAGTACCTGGAGCTGGTGCCCGAGGGTCCCGGCCGGCTGCGGGCCCCGATCCCCGTCGGCCGCACCACCATCCCCGGGACGCTCGTCGGCGACCTCAACCAGCTGACCGCCCAGGCCCAGCAGACGAACATCCCCCAGCTGGTCAAGGCCCTGGAGGTGCTCACCCAGACGGTGGCCGCCAACAGCCCTGCGCAGACCAGGGCCGCCCTCGACGGGGTGGCCCAGCTGTCGGCCGTCCTCGCCGGCCGCCAGCAGGAGATAGAGCAGCTCGTCACCCAGTCCGCCCGGCTGACGGGCCTGCTCAGCGGGGACAGCTCGCAGATCGTCGACCTGCTCGGCCAGTCGTCCCTGCTCCTCCAGGTCCTCGACCAGCGCAAGGAAGCGCTCGACAACCTCCTCGCCACCACCAGCCGCCTAACCGGCCAGATCGACCACGTGATCTCCGCCGACCGCTCCCAGCTCGACCCGATGCTCTCCAACCTGCAGGCGCTCTCGTCGTTCCTCGCCCGGGACAGCTCCGACATAGGCCGCGCGCTGCCCCTCGTCGCCGCCTTCAGCCGCTACGCGGCGAACCTCGCAGGCTCGGGACCCTACGCCGACTTCGTCGCCCCCACCCTCGTCGTGCCGGACAACCTGATCGACCAGTGCGCCGGGCTGCTCCCCCTGAACCCGCAGCGGGGGTGCCGGGTTTGAGGCCGCTGACGGGCGCGCTGCAGCGGTCGAGGACCTGGGTGGCAGCGGCCGCCGCCGCTCTACTCGTCGCGGGCATCGGCGCGGTCCTCGCCCACAGCGGCCCGCCGACGCGCACCATCTACGCCCGCTTCAGCCAGGCCCCCGGCCTCTACCCCGGCAACCACGTCGACGTCCTCGGCATCCCGGTGGGCTCGGTCACAGCGGTGCGCCCGCGTCCGGGGTACGTGCTCGTCACCATGCGGGTCGACACCGACGTGAAAATCCCTGAGAATGCCGACGCGGTGCTGATGGCCCCCGAGGTGGTCGCCGACCGCTTCGTCCAGCTCTCCCCGCCATACCGCTCGGGTCCGTCCCTGGCTCCCGGCGCGGTGATCCCCCTCAGTCGCACCGCGATACCCGAATCGGTGGACGCCGTCATCGGCACGCTCGACAACCTCGCCTACCAGCTCGGGCCCAACGGGGCGAACAGGACCGGGGCGCTCACCCAGCTCGTCCACCAGCTGGCCGTCTCCTTCGGCGGCAACGGCCCGGACTTCCACCGGGCCGTGGTCAACTTCAGCCACGCCCTCGCCGGCCTGTCGGCGAACTCCCCTGCGCTCGCCGACACCATCGACAACCTCGGACGACTGAGCACCGCCCTGGCCGACAACGCCGACACCTACCGGTCGTTCGCCGCCGACCTCGCCGCGGTCAGCCAGATCCTCGCCAACGACCGCTCCGACGTGTCCGCCGTGATGGCGTCGCTGCAGCGGCTGTTCGCCGACCTGACGAGCTTCATCGACACCGACGGGAGCGCCCTCGGCTCCAGCATCCGCAACCTCGACACCTTCGTGTCCACCCTCGAGTCCGAGCAGCAGGCCCTAGCCCAGGCCTACGACCTCACGCCCCTCGCCCTGCAGAACCTGGCGAACACCGTGGACACCTCGGCTCCCGGCGGCCCGGCGATCCGGGGGCGCTACGACGCCGTGCCGGCGACCACCACACTTTTCGACCAGGTCTGCGGCAACACGGCGCTGCGCTTCTTGGTCATCCTCGCCTCCGGGACACAGACCAACCCTCTCACCCCGGCCACCCCGACCGACACGCTGTGCGCCGTCGGCAACGCGCTCAACGCCCTCACCCCCCCGCCTGGGTCGACGCCCGGACCGCAGCTCAGCCTGCAGGCGCTCGCCGGATGAGAGCCGCACGCCTGCTCCCCCTGCTCGCCGCGGCAACCCTGGGCCTGTCCTCCTGCGGGATAAGCCTGCAGTCCCTGCCGAAGATAGGCGGGGTGAGCGGACCGACCTACGCTCTCACCGCCACGTTCGCAAACGTCGTCAACCTCCCCGCCAACGCCAACGTGCGTGTCGGCGCCTTCAAGGTCGGCTACGTGTCGTCGATCGGGCTCAGCGACTTCAAGGCGCTGATAACGATGAGGATCAAGAAGTCGGTCCGTCTCCCCGCCGGCACGACCGCCGCCATCCGCTTCGACACCCCCCTCGGGGAGGACTTCGTCCTGCTGCAGCCGCCGTCGCCCCCCAGACCCCCCTACCTGCGGAGCGGCGCCTCCATACCAGAGTCGGAGACCTCCACCGCACCCAGCGTCGAGGACCTCTTCGGAGCCCTCGGCGCCCTCCTCAACGGCGGGGGGATCGACCAGCTGCAGACGATCGTCAGCCAGACCGACCTGGCGTTCGCAGGCAACCAGGCCAAGATCCGCGCCCTCATCCAGAACCTCGACTCCACCGTCTCGTACTTCTCGGAGCACGCCCCCGCGCTCGACGCCGCCCTGTCTGCAATGGCCTCGCTCGCCCGTGTGCTCGAGCAGGGCAGCTCGACCATCACCCAGGGCCTCGCGACCATCGGACCCGCCGTCGGGGTGCTCGCCGGCGAAAGCCAGCAGATCGACGACCTGGTCACCCAGCTCGACGGGCTGAGCAACGCCGCCAACGCCATCATCGACTCCAGCGCCGCCGGCACCGTCCAAACGGTCCGGCAGCTGCAGCCGCTTTTGACCCAGCTGACCTCAGTGCAAGCCCAGCTCGGGCCGGCCCTGTCAGCCGTCGGCGCCCTCGAGAAGTACACGCCGGCGGCGGTCCCCGGCGACTATCTGCAGCTGGCAGTCGACGCCACCATCGGCATCCCGCCGGTCCCCTCCGACGCCCCGCCGCTCGAGAAGGTGACGGTCGACCCGCCCGACCCCTACCAGGCCTACGACCAGTCGGCGACCGCCATGCTGATAGAGGCCGCTCTGCCGTGAGCCGATCGGTCGCCGCCCGACTCGTGGCCCTCGGCGTGGTCACCGTGCTCGGCTTCTACTACATCCTCTTCGACGCCATCGGCTTCAAGCTCCTCGACCAGCCCTACACGGTGCAGGTCGTGCTCCCCGTAGCCGGCGGGGTGTACTCGGAGGCCTACGTCACCTACCGCGGTGTCGAGGTCGGCCGGGTCACTGCGCTGCACCTCCACACCGACCGGGTGGTGGCCGACCTGTCGATCCACGCCGGGACGAGGATCCCCGCCGACGTGAGCGCCAACGTCAAGGAGCTCACCGCGGCCGCCGAGCAGTACCTGGACCTGGTGCCCCTCTCCTCCAAGGGCCCCTACCTGCACAACGGGTCGGTCATACCAGAGGACCACACCAGCGTGCCGGTGTCGATAGGCACCCTGCTCGACACCCTCAACTCCCTGGTGCAGAGCCTGCACGCCTCGGACCTGAACACTCTGACCTCGGCGCTGGCGACCGGCCTGAAGAACGCCGGCGGGGACCTGCGCGCGATCATCGTCGACGCCGACACGCTCGTCACCGCCCTGCAGTCGGCGATCCCCGGCACCCAGCAGCTCATAGACGCCGGCCACACGGTCCTGTCCACCTTTCAGTCCACCGCGGGCGAGTTCCAGCAGTTCTCGGCCAACCTCGACCTGCTCAGCCGCCAGGTGGCGGCTTCCAACGCCGACCTGGTCGCCCTGCTGCAAAACGGTGCGTCGGCGGGGACCGCCCTCTCCACCTTCCTCCACAGCACGGCGCAGCCGACCGTGGCGCTCATCGACGGCCTCTCGTCGGTCACCGGCGTCGCCTACGACCGCCAACCCGCCTTCCAGGCCCTGTTCCAGGTGCTGCCGCTCTTCGCCGACGACGTGGCGATGGTCACCACCGGCGGGCAGGTGCGCTTCGAGCTGACCTTCAACACCAAGGACCCGGTCTGCCCCTACTCCCCCCTCGTCGAACCCACCGCCCTCGTCACCGCCGCCGACCTCGACGCCACCTGCACCAGCGAGGCCCCCGGCATGCTCCAACGCGGCGCCGACAAGGCTCCCCCGCCGGTCGCCTCGCCGTGAGAACGTGTCGCGAAACTCGCGTGGAGAGAGCGGACGGACGTTCGAATCACTCTCCATTGATATGGAAGAGCATTTGAATAGAAGAGAACGACCGTTCGCTCTCTCCCAAGCTCCACTTTCGCGACACGTTCTGAGACCCTTGGTCTCGGAATCCGTCGCAAAACCACCTCCAGGTTGGGAGAAGATGTGAACGTGGAACAGGATCTCGAACAGGAAGAGACCGCCGCCGGGGAGGGCGGCAGCCGCAGCCGGCGCCTGCTCCGCCGCCTGGATCTTTCGGCTCTCGTCCGCCGCTACGAGCTGACCGAGCTTCTCGCCATCGCCTTGGCGCTGGTCCTCGTGGCGGCGCTGATCTTCTCGGTCGTCGAGCTGGCGAGCAAGAGCAGCAAGGTCAGCTCCCTGGAGAAGCTCGACTCGCTGCGCACGAGCGCCATGCAGGCGGCGTCGGTCTACGGCGTCTACCTGTCGAGCTACACCTACACGAACCTGAACGGCCCGGGCACCCCCTGGGCTGAGGTGGACGCACACTCGACACCCGCCTACCGGGCCAAGTTCGACAAGACCAAGGCCTCCCTGGGCGCGCTGGTCCAGCACTACAAGGCCACCGCCAAGGGGACCGTCAAGGCGGAGGGGATCACGTCGATCACCCCCGACGCGGCGAACGTCCTCCTCTACATCGTGCAGACCACGACCAACTCCACCCAGACCAGCCCCCGCACCCAGCCGCTCGTCGTGCAGCTCCTCCTCTCCCGCCAGAAAGGCAAGTGGCTCATCGGCGACCTGATAGTGCCGAGTTGAGCCGGGTCCTGCGCTCGGCGCGCCTGCGGGTGGCGGTGGCCGCTTTCCTCGTCGTGGCCGCAGCGGCGTTCGCGGTGGCAGGCAACCGCCGGGCCTACGCCGACGCCACCGCCCCGCCGCCGTACCCGTCGAACTGCCCCCCGGCGTCCAACCCGCCGCCGAACTACCCGGCGACGGCACCGCCGATCCCCTACGAGGTGCCGTTCCGGGCCATCATCTTCGACGGGCAGATAAGCCTTCCGCCCAACGTGGTGATCCCCCACCTCTACGCGACGGCCTGCGGGCTCGTCCGCCTACCACAGCTGACCGGGACGATAGCGGCGTCCAACATCGTCCTCGCCCAACCGAACGTGTACATAAGCGGGCTGGAGGCGATCCCCGCGACGGTGAGCTTCGGCCAGCTCACCGCCTCCATCGACCTCACCCCGGCTCACAACGGCGGCCTGGACATCACCGTCAGCGGCAGCACCCAGGCCTCGGTCACCACCCTCGGCATGACCTGCGGCATCACCCTGCAGGCGACGTTCACCACCCGCACCGACGGCATCCTCACGGGCCAGCCGGTCACCGGGCCCACCCAGCAGGGCCAGGCACAGGTGGTGAGCAACTCGTTCTCGGTGCCGGCCATAGTCGGTTCGGACAGCGGCACGTGCCCCCCGTCCATAGCCCAGACGTTCAACCATCTCGTCGGCCTGCCGGCGCGCGCCGGCGTCGGCCAGTTCACCGCCCCGTTCTGCTTCGACTTCGAGCTCGAGAACACCAACCTCCCGCCGAGGACGGCGAGCTGCCCGTGGCCGTCGTGAGGACCCGACCGTCGAGCACCCGCCCCCGGGCCCGACGCCGGGTGTGGAGCCGCCGCCCGAGCCGGCTCGTGGCTGGCGCGGCGGCGGTCGTCGTGGCGGCGGCGGTGGTCATGCCGGCCCGCACGGCGTTCGCCGACACCTCCCCGGGCCCGTCCGTTCCCGGGCTCCACTGCCCGCCCGAGCAGTATCCCCACGGAGGTGCGCCGCGCAGCGCCCCGCCTGTCCCCTACGAGATCCCCTTCACCGCCACCCTCGGCCAGACCGACCCTGCGGGTCTTCGGATCGGCGGGTACCTGCAAATAGCCAACAGCCTGGTCACCGCGACGCTGGGGGGGCCTGTCAGGACCGACCCGACCACCGGGCAGCCCTACGGCGACGTCTTCGCCAGCGCCTGCGGGGTGCTGCAGCTGCCCAGCGAGTCCGGGGCGATCCCGGGCAACCCCTACGGATATGGGGGCGACGCCCAGGCGAACAACAACTTCGTCTTCTCCAACCCGACCACCGTCTCGCTCGGCATCACCGGCATCCCGGGCCTGCCGCTTCTCAGCGCCTACGCCGACGACGACGGCAGCATCAGCACCGCCATTGACAAGACGCCCGCCGCCAACGGAGGAATGAACGTCGAGTTCTACGCCTCGGCGAAGTCGACCTCTGACTTCGGGCCGGCGCTGTCGTCCCTCCTCGGCCTGCTCGGCGCGCCCTCCTCGGGGGTGACCCTGCCGGGCCCCCTCTCTTCCCTGCTCAAAGGGGTCACCAACACCGCCGGAAGCGCCTGCACCGTCGCGATCGGCAACCTCCTCGCCGACGGGGTGCCGCCCGCCGACGTCGAGTCGGGCAAGACCGGGCTCACCTACGCCCAGGCGACGGCGCCGGTGGACTTCACCAGCCAGCGCAGCGGGGACCTGACCGGGCGCCCGGTGACCGGGCCGATCACCGGGGCGGACGCCACGCTGGTCGCCAACGACTTCCCCGTCGGGGCGATCGACCCGAACACCGTCCCCGCCGCCGGAGACAGCGGCGCGGTGTGCAGCCCCACCAACGCCAGCCTGCTCAACAGCCTGCTCGGCCTGCCGTCGATCCCCAACCCCGCGACGGGCTACTACCCCAACTCCTTCTACGCGCCGGGGTCCTTCGCTGTATACACCTCGTCCTGACCGGTTCCGCCGGCTCGCCGCGGCAGCCGTCGCGGCGACGGCGCTGCTGCTCGCCTCCTGCTCGGCGCCGACGCACACGGCGAGCCGCCCGGCCGGCCACCTGCTGACCTCGGACGACTGGTCCCTGCCGGCGGTGGCGGGGCCTCCCGGGCCGGCCACGTTCTGCACCCTCCTCACCGCCCTGTACCGCCACGAGGCGCAGCTCCCCGAGGCGGCCGACAAGGCGGTGAAAGAGCGGTTCCTCCGCGACTACGCCGCCGCCGCCCCCCGGGTGGAAGCCGAGGCTCCCCCGGCGCTGGCCGCCGCCGCGCACACCTATTTGGGGGCCGTCGCCAGGATCCTCTCGGCCATGGCCGCAGCCGGCCTCGACTACCGCAAGGTCCCCGCGGGTACCCTCGCCCCGCTGCTTTTCGACCCGTCGGTCAAGGCCGCCGGTAACCAGGTCCTCGCCTACTCGGAGACCACATGCCACTACGACATCGTCAACCCTTAGGCGTGGGCGTGGCCGGCCTGGCGGCCGGCGTGCAAGGCGTCGCCAGGGTCCTGTCCAGGCTGCCCCTGGAGGGGCGGGCGCTCTACACGATCCTCGCCACGGGTGTCGCCGGACCGGAGCGGCCCGACCGGCTCCTGGCCGTCTACCGCGCCTTCGAGCGCTACGGCCCGATGGGCGCCGCCCTGCCGGCGGCCGCCGCCCACAACGGTGCCCGCCTGGCTGTCGTAGACGAACGGGGGGCGTTGACCTTCGACGAGCTGGACCGCCGCTCCAACGCGGTGGCCAACGCCCTGCGCGCCCGCCGCCTGCATCCCGGCGCCCCGGTGGCGATCCTCTGCCGCAACCATCGGGGCGTCTTCGACGCCGCCTTCGGCGTCCTAAAGGCGGGCGGACGGGCCCTGTTCCTCAACACCGATTTCGCCGCCCCCCAAGCGAGGGAGGTCTGCTCGCGCGAGGGCGTGCAGATGATCGTCTACGACGAAGAGTTCGCCGGCGTCGTCGCAGCCGTCGACGCCCCGCGGGGCCGGTTCGTGGCCTGGCAGGACGACCGTTCCGCCGAGCAGCCCCTCGAGTCGCTGATCGCCACGGGCAACCCGGAGCCGCCGCCCGCCCCGACCCGGCCGGGCGACGTGGTCATCCTCACGAGCGGGACGACCGGCGCCCCCAAGGGCGCGACCCGCTCGGTGCCGAGGTCGCTCGTCCCGATAGCCGCGGTCCTGTCTCGGATCCCCTTCCGGGCCCGGGAGGTGACCTTCGTGGCCTCCCCCGTCCACCACGCCTGGGGCTTCGGCATGTCCGCCCTCGGCCTGGGCCTGGGATCGACCCTGCTGCTCCGCCGACGTTTCGACCCCGACGCGACGCTGGTCGCCGTGTCGGAGCACCGGGCCACCGGGCTGGTCGTCGTGCCCGTGATGCTGTCGCGCCTCGTGGACGCGGCGACCCGCTGCGCCGGCGGCGAAGGCGGGCGCCTCGACCTGTCGTCCCTGCGGATCATCGCCTCGAGCGGATCACAGCTGCCCGCCTCCTTGGCCACGAGGGCGATGGACGTCTTCGGCGACGTCGTCTACAACCTCTACGGCTCGACCGAGGTGGCCTGGGCGACGATCGCCACCCCCCGGGACCTGAGGGACGCGCCCGGCACGGCCGGCAGGCCTCCGCTGGCCACGACCGTGCGGATCTACGACGACGACGGGCGCCCCGTCCCCCCCGGTGCGAGCGGCCGCATCTTCGTCGCCAGCGGCCTGGAGTTCGGCGGCTACACGGGAGGAGGCTCGAAGGAGGTGATCGACGGGCTCATGGCCACCGGCGACGTCGGGCACTTCGACGAGGAGGGAAGGCTCTTCGTGGACGGGCGCGACGACGAGATGATCGTCTCCGGCGGTGAGAACGTGTTCCCCGCAGAGGTGGAGGAGCTGCTCTCCTCGCACCCGGCGGTGGCCGAGGCGGCGGCGGTGGGGGTCGACGACGAGGAGTTCGGCCAACGCCTGCGAGCCTTCGTGGTGGTCCGCCCCGGCTTCTCGCTGTCCGCAGAGGAGGTCAAGGACCACGTCCGGGCCAACCTGGCCCGCTACAAGGTTCCCCGCGACGTGGTGTTCGTGGAGGCGCTGCCCCGCAACCCGTCCGGCAAGGTCCTGAAGAGGGAGCTGGCCGCGGCGGAGGCCGGATGATCGACCCGGAGGCCCGTCAGCCGGGCGCCGACTTCAGCCTGCTCGGCACCCGCAGCCGCTTCCGGGGTCCGTACTCGGGAGGCCCGCCGGAACGAGACCTGAAGGTCGACGCACCCCCGCTCGGGGCCTTCGGGCCTGCCGAGTTGGTGCGCATGGTCGCCGTGTACGTGACGCTCAGCGTCTCGGTCGCCTCGAGGCTGGCCCGCTGGTTCTTCCGCCGCCGCGGCCGGAGCATGTTCGCGGCCGCGTCCGAGGGAGCGGTGGACGGCTTCATCCGTCTCGGTCCCACCTACGTCAAGCTGGGACAGCTGATCGCCTCCTCCCCCGGGCTGTTCCCCGAGCCTCTCGCCCGAGCGGCGGCCCGCTGCCTGGACGAGGTGCCCCCCTTCGAGGGCCGCGTGGCACGCGAGATGGTGCGCCGCGACCTCGGGCTTCCCCCCGCGGCGGTGTTCCGGCACTTCGACGAGATCCCCTTGTCGGCCGCGTCGATCGGTCAGGTGCACGCCTGCCAGCTGCCCGACGGTCGGGAGGCGGTGGTGAAGCTGCAGAGGCCGAACATCCGCAAGCGGATGACCACCGACCTGCGCATCATGCACCGCCTCGCCAAGACGATGGAACGCCACTTCGAGTTCGCCCGCAACGCCAACGCCGTCGCCCTCGTCGAGGACCTGCACGCCGTCACCTACCAGGAGCTCAACCCTGCGCTGGAGGCGTGGCGCCAGCACCGCTTCCGCGAAAACCTGTGGGCCTTCGGGGACAACCGCTGGATCACCGCACCCGAGATCTACTGGGACTACTGCGGGCCTCACATGATCTGCATGGAACGCATGACCGGCATACCCCTAGACGAGTTCGACGCCATCCGCGAGATGGGCTTCGACGGCGAGCTCATCATCCGCCGGGGGGCCAAGACCTGGTTGGAGGCGGTGGTCGTCCACGGGCCGTTCCACGGCGACATGCACGCTGGGAACCTGTGGGTGCTCGAGGACGGGCGGGCCAGCTACCTCGACTTCGGCATCATGGGTGAGCTGCCCGACGAGTTCAAGTCGCTCGTGCGCGACCTGTTCTACACGTTCATCTTCGACCAGGACTTCTCCCGCATAGCCCGCGCCTACAAGAAGCTGGGGATAATGAGCGACGATATGGGCACGGACGAGGAGGTCGGGCAGAGGATCAAGATGGTGGTGGCGCCCATGCTGGGGGCGTCGGCCAGCATGAGCCTCGGCGACTTCCTCGTGTCGTCGCTGGACATGATGAAGCAGTTCGGGCTCACAGCGCCTAAGGAGATGGTCCTCTTCTCCAAGCAGATGCTCTACATGGAGCGCTACATGAAGGGTCTCGCCCCCAACTGGCAGTTCGGTTCCGACCCGTTCCTGGTGAAGAACATCTTCCCCGAGGAGGCGGCCAAGAAGGCCGCCCAGCTGGGGATGGTGTTCCCAGACTGATGAGACCGCGCCGCGCCTTCACGGCCCTCGCCGCCGCTTCGGCGCTCGTCCTGGCCGCCTGCGGCGGGGGTGCCGCACGGTCCGCCAGCCCGCAGGTGCTGCTGCAGAAGGCGAAGGCGGTCGCCGACCGAGCCTCGGCCGTCCACTTCGAGCTGAGCAGCTCCAACCTGCCGACCAGCGGGACCCGTCTGGTCGGCGGCGAGGGGGACCTGCAGCGGCCGGCGAGCATGCGCGGCAGCTTCGAGGTGGCTACCAGCGGCTTCACGGCCACCGTCAAGGTCGTCTCCGTCGGCGGGGTCTTCGAGGTGGAGTTGCCTTTCGCGTCCCACTACGAGAAGACCAACCCGGCGTCGTTCGGCCTGACCGACCCGGCGCAGCTGCTCAGCCCCACCAACGGGCTCACCCGGCTGCTCGCCCTCGCCCGGGATCCCCGCCTCGGCCCCAGCCAAAGGGTCGCCGGGGAGCTGGTGGACACGGTCGACTTCACGGTGCCGGGGCGCGACATACCGGTCCTGCCCGACGCAGACCCGGCCAGGCCGGTGGACATCACCGCTGCCATCGACCCTTCCAACTACCAGCTGCGCACCGTCACCCTGGTGGGCCCGCTCGAGAGCGCCACGGTCGAGACCACCTATGTTCTCACCCTGAGCGGCTACGACGAGCACGTGCACATAACGCTGCCGAGTTGACAGCCAGCCTGCCGGCCCCACCCGATCCAGCCCCGCCGACGCTCGGCGGAGCGGCCGCGGCGGACCGGTGGAAGCTCGGGGCGGTCTGCTTCGCCGTGCTGCTCGCCGCGGCCGACACCTACGTGGTGGTCGTCGTGCTGCCCGACATCATGAACGGGGTCGGCGTCAGCCTCGACGAGCTGCAACGGGCCACGCCGATCATAAGCGGGTTCCTGCTCGGATACACGGTGATGCTGCCCCTGGTCGGCAGGGTGGCGGACCTGGCCGGCACCGGACCGGTCCTGGCCGGCTGCCTGTCCGCCTTCGCCGCCGGGTCGCTTATCACCGCGACCGCCCACTCGCTGCCGGTCGCCGTCCTCGGCCGGGCGGTGCAGGGCTTCGGCGGCGGGGGACTGGTGCCGGTCGCCCTGGCGATGGTCGCCTCCCGCTGGGCGCCCGACGAGCGCGGCCGACCTCTCGGCCTGGTCGGCGCCGTCCAGGAGCTGGGAAGCGTGGCCGGGCCGCTCTACGGGGCCGGCGTCGTCGCTTTCGCCTCGTGGCGGGCGATCTTCTGGCTCAACCTGCCGCTCGCCGGAGCCGCCGCCGGCGCCTACCTCCTGGCCGGCCGCCGGGGTGGCCCGGGGAGGACCCCCGCCGTCGGGACCGCCCGTGGGAGGCGAGACTGGCCGGGTCCGCTGCTGGCCGTCGTCGGAGCCTGCGGGCTCGCCGTCGGGCTCGACGCCCCCGCAACGCTGGCCACCAGTCCGAGCCTCGGCGCGCTGTGGTCGCCCGCCGCGGGGGGCTCGTGGGCGGCGTTCACCACCCCGGTGGTTCTAGCCTCGCTCGGGGTGCTCGCCTCTGCCGCCGTGTGGGAAGCGTCGGCCCCCCGGAGCTTCCGGCCGCTGCTCCCCTTGCGCCGGACGCCGGCGTTGCTGGCCAGGTCCGATCTGCCCGGCGCCGCCCTGCTCGCCGCGGTGCTGGCGTGCATCGTGGTTGCGTTCTCCACCGCCAACCCGAGCCGCCAGGTCGTCTCCTCGGACGCACCGGTGCTGCTCCCGCTCGCCGCGGCGCTCGCCGTCGCGTTCTTCTGGCGCCAGCGGCGGGCTGCCGAGCCGCTGGTCGACCCGAGGAGCCTCGCCGCCCGGCCGGCGTGGGGCGGCCTGGCCGTCAACTTGGCGATCGGGGCGGGCCTGATGGCTGCCCTGGTCGACGTTCCCCTCTTCGCCCGCTCCACCGTAGATCCCACCTCGGAGGTCGCCGCCGCGCTGGTCCTGCTCCGCTTCTTGGTGGCCGTCCCCGTCGGGGCCGTGGCCGGCGGCTTCCTCTGCCGTCACCGCGGCCGCGCCCGTTGGGTGGCCGGGGCCGGAATGGCCCTCGCGGCCGGCGCCTTCGTCGCCATGTCCACGTGGTCGACCACCGCCCTGGGCGGCGGGCCCCGTTGGAGCGACGCCGAGCTGGTGCTGTGCGGCCTGGGTTTCGGGCTGGCGATAGCGCCGGTGAACGTCGCCATCCTGGGGGCGGTCGACAAGGGGATCCACGCCCTGGCGAGCGCCTTGGCGGTCGTCGCCCGGACGGTCGGCATGCTCGCCGGGCTTTCGGCGCTCGCCGCCGTCGGACTGCGACGCTTCTACGAACGGGTCGCCCGCATCCCCTCCCCCCTGCGGCTCTGCCCGTCGCACCCGGAGTCCTGCCCGGCGTACGACCACGCCGCCACGGCGGCCCTCATCGCCGAGCTGCACACCATCTTCTTCGGTGCGGCCATCACCGCCGCTGCGGCCGCCGCCCTGGCGGTCGGCCTGCTCAGCCGTCCAGACCGGCGAGCCGTGCTGCCCGACGGAGCACAGAGTCGAGCATCGGCGCCGTGAGCCGGCCGGTGAAGGTGTTCTGCTGGCTGGGATGGTAGGAGCAGACCACCGTGAGGCCGCCGAGCGACGCGTCGACGCCGTGCCCGAAGGCGGGGCGGCGCTCGCCGCGGGGCACGTCGAGAGCCCTGGGGAGGGCGTCGTAGGCGAAGCGTCCCAGCGCTACCACCACCCGCAGCCCTGCGAGGAGGGCCAGCTCGCGCCGCAGGTAGGGAAGGCAGGCGTCGCGCTCCGCCGGGGTCGGCCGGTTCGCCGGGGGGGCGCAGCGCACGACGGAGCAGACCCACACCCCGCTGAGACGCAGCCCGTCGCCGCGGCCGGTGCTGGCCGGCTGGTTGGCCAGCCCGACCCGGTGCAGCGACGCGAACAACCAGTCCCCGGAACGGTCCCCCGTGAAAATGCGTCCCGTACGGTTGGCGCCGTGAGCGGCCGGGGCGAGCCCGACCACGGCCACGCGGGCGGCGGGGTCGCCGAAACCGGGCACCGGCCGCCCCCAGTACCGCTCGGCGCGGAACGCGGCCCGCTTGTCCCGGGCCACCTCCTCGCGCCAGGCGACCAGACGGGGGCATGCCCGGCAGCGGACGATGTCGGACTCGAGTCGGCTGAGGGAGTCGGCGCCGGCGGGGCTGCTCATCGCGGTACAACCACGGAACCACACTAGGTTGGCCCCCCGGATGCCCCCGAAGAACGTGTCGCGAAACTCGCGTGGAGAGAGCGGACGGTCGTTCGAATCGCACTCCATTGACATGGAGGAGCATTTGAACGACAAGAGAACGACCGTCCGCTCTCTCCCAAGCTCCACTTTCGCGACACGTTCTAAGACACCCAAACCGACGACCGTCCTTCTGGTCCGCCACGGAGCCACGCCCACAACTGGCCGGGTCCTCCCCGGCAGGGCGAGAGGCCTGCACCTCTCGGAGGAGGGACGCGCCCAGGCGGCGGCCGTAGCCCGGGCCCTGAGCGAGTCGCGCCGCAAGGTCGCCGCGGTGTACGCCTCGCCGCTGGAACGGGCCCGCGAGACAGCAGAGCCGATCGCCGCGGCGCTCAGCCGGCGGGTCGAGATCCACCGCGGGCTGCTCGAATGCGACTTCGGCGAGTGGACCGGCGCCGAGCTGAAGAAGCTGATGAAGCTCCCCGAGTGGCTCACCGTGCAGCGCTGGCCGAGCGGGTTCCGCTTTCCCGGCGGGGAGTCCTTCAAGGCCATGCAGGCCCGGATCGTCGCCGCCATGGCCGACCTGCGCTCCCGGCACCCCGGCGAGACGGTCGTCGCCGTGTCCCACGCCGACCCGATCAAAGCGGCGGTCGCCGACGCCATCGGCTCCCACCTGGACCTCTTCCAGAGGATTCTCGTCTCGCCGGCGTCGGTGACGGCCATCGCCTACGGCCCGCTCGGCCCCACGGTCCTCGCCGTCAACGTCACCCGTCTGGCGGAGCTGAGCGCCCCGTGAGCCGCTCGTTCGATCTCCCCGAGGCCGACTGGGCGACGGTGGGCGCCGTCGGCCGGCCCGGTCAACGGACGTTCTACCTGCAGGCCCGCCAGGCCGGGGAGGTGGTCACCTTGAAGCTCGAGAAGCAGCACGTCGCGGCGCTGGCGCAGTTCCTCGCCGAGATGCTCTCCGACCTTCCCGCCCCCGAGCAGGCCGCCCCGAGCGGGGCCGAGGCGCTCATCGAGCCGCTCGAACCGGAATGGCCGGTCGGCACCTTGCAGCTGGCCTACGACGGGGACGCCGACCGGGTGCTGATCGTCGCCGAGGAGATCGGGGAGGCGGAGCCCGAAGGAGAGCAGCAGGGCGTCGAAACAGGAGAGCGCGCCGCGGCGAGGGTCGGCATCACCCGCTCCTCGGCGGCGATGATCGCCCGGGTCGGGGCCGAGCTGGTGAGCGCAGGGCGTCCCACGTGCGCGCTCTGCGGCCGTCCCATCGACCCGGAGGGTCACACGTGCCCCCGAACGAACGGGCACCGGCCGCGCTAGCCGCCCTGCTGCGCCGCGGCGCCGTCGAGCTGCAGGGCCGCATGCCGTGGAGCTCCAACGGCACCTTCTTGGTGACAGTGGAAGGACCGGACGCCTGCGTGGCCGCCGTGTACAAGCCTGCCTGCCGGGAGCGGCCGCTCTGGGACTTCCCCGACGGGCTGTGGCGCAGGGAGGTCGCCGCGTTCGAGCTCGCCGAGGCGCTCGGCTGGCCGATCGTCCCGCCGACCGTCAGGACCGAGGACGCCCCCCTCGGAGAAGGCTCCCTGCAGCTGTTCGTCGACGCCGACTTCGAGCAGCACTATTTCACGCTGCTCGAAGAAGAGCGCCACCACCGGGTGTTGAAGCGGATCGCCACGTTCGACGTGCTGGTCAACAACGCCGACCGCAAGGGAGGCCACTGCCTCCTCGACGCCGACGGGCGGGTCTGGGGGATCGACCACGGCCTGTGCTTCCACGTCCAGCCGAAGCTGCGCACGGTCATCTGGGACTTCGCCGGCGAACCCGTCGACGACGACGACGCCGAGGCGGTCCGGCGCCTCCTCACCGGCGGGCTTCCCGGCGCCTTGGACGAGCTGCTCCACCCCGACGAGAGGCGGGCGCTCCTCGCCCGGGCGCGCAGGCTTCTCGAGGCCGGCCGACTCCCCCACCCCCGCACCGACCGCCCCTACCCTTGGCCGCTGGTCTGAACCCTCCCCGGGGCGCAGCCGAGGAGGCCGGCGCGAACCTCGCACCACCGCCGGCCCCCGGCACCCGAGCTCCGATCCCGCAAACGCGGCTCCGACTGGCATCATCGGCAGCCGTGTGCGAGCGAAGACCAGCGGCAGCGCCGCGATGAGAGGCGACTGGGTGGATCTCGTCATCGCCGCTTTGGGCCTCCTGGCGGCGGTGCGGGGCTACCGGAGAGGGCTCCTCGCCAGCGTCGCCGGCGTGGCCGGGCTGGTGGTCGGTGCCATCGCCGGCTCCAAGCTGGCCCCCCTCGCCGCCCGCCACTTCTCGTCCCCGTTCACCTCAGCCGCCATCGGGATGGCGGTCACGGTGCTGGCCGCCGTGGTCGTGTCCGAGCTGGCGGTGGCCGTCGCGGGGCGCCTCCTCGCGCTGATCGGGCAGGGCAGGGCAGCCAGGACGGTGAGGAAGGTGGACTCGCTCGCCGGAGCCGCGGGATCGACCGCCGCCGTGCTCTTCGTGGCGTGGGTGCTGGCCTTGACGCTCTCGGAGCTCCCGTCGGCGCCGTTGGGGGGGGAGATCCAGGGCTCGCTCATCCTCCATGGGGTCGACTCGGTGATCCCGCCCCGCTTCGCCTCGCAGTTCTCCGGCCTGCTGCGCGTCGCCGAGAGCAAGGCCTTCCCGCCGGTCTTCAACCACTTCGGCTTCGAGGCGGTGCCTCCCGCCGCGCCCCCCGCCCCGAACGCCGTGCCCTCGGCGGTCGTCGCCGCCGACGCGCCGAGCGTCGTCAAGATCCACGCCTTCGAGCCGGAGTGCTCGACCGAGAGCGAGGGCAGCGGGTTCGTCGTAGCACCCGACCACATCCTCACCAACGCCCACGTGGTGGCCGGAGCCCGTTCGGTGAGCGTCGTGCAAAACGGCTCGGGCCGGCTCATCGAGGCGAAGGCCGCCGTCGTGCTCTACGACCCTCACGTGGACATAGCCATCCTCTACGTCCCCGGGCTGGGGCTGCCGGCGCTGTCGTTCTCGCCGTCCGCCGCCCAGCCGGGCGACGGCGCCGGCGTGCTCGGCTACCCGGAGAACGGCCCTTTCACGGTGGATCCGGCACGGGTCCGCTCCGAGCAGACAGTGACGGGACCAGACATCTACCAGAGCGGCCAGGTCACCAGGCAGATCTACGCCATCAGGGCGACAGTCGAACCCGGCAACTCCGGGGGCCCGCTGATCGCCCCGGGAGGCTCGGTGTACGGGGTGGTCTTCGCGAAGGCGATCACCGAGAGCGACACCGGCTTCGCCCTCACCGCCGCCCAGGTGGAGCCCGACGTCGACGCCGGGGTGGGTGCCACCTCACCGGTGTCCACGCAGGGCTGCACCTGAGGAGCTGTCCGCAGCCTCTCAGCTGCGGGCTTTCAACGCCTCGATCAGCTGGGGGAGCACCTTCTTCACGTCGCCGACGACGCCGAGGTCGGCTATGGAGAAGATCGGCGCCTCCTGGTCCTTGTTGATGGCGATGATGTTCTTGGAGCTTTTCATGCCGACCATGTGCTGGGTCGCACCGGAGATGCCGGCGGCGATGTAGACGGTCGGCTTCACGGTCTTGCCGGTCTGGCCCACCTGGTGGGAGTAGGGGACCCAGCCGGCGTCGACGATCGCCCGGGAGGCCCCCGGAGCGCCCTTGAGCAGCTTGGCCAGTTCCTCGATCAGCCTGTAGCTGTCGGCGTCCCCCAGGCCCCGCCCGCCGGACACGACCACCGCCGCCTCGTCGAGCTTGGGGCCCTCGGTCTCCTCCACGTGGGAGGACAGCACCCTGGCGGCCCCGGTGGCGCCCAGGTCCGGGATCTGCCACGTGTCCAGCGCCGCGGCACCGCCCGAGCCGGGCTCGGCGGCGAAGGACTTCGCCCGGATGACGTATATGCCGGGCGGTTCGGCGGTGAAGCGGGCGTTGAGGATCTCCGTGCCGCCGAAGATGGCGTGCTCGGTGACGAGCGAGCCGTCGGACGCGGCGAGGTTGACGATGTTGGTCAGCACGGGCCGGTCGATGCGCGCCGAGAGGCGCCCGGCCACGTCACGCCCGTTGTAGCTCTGGGGGATGAACACCGCGTCGGGGACCTCCCCGGCGCCGATCCGCGCCGCTGCGGCGGCTGCCACCGCCGGGCCGGGGAGGCCCCCGGCGAGGTCGCCGACGGTGTGCAGCACACCGGCGCCGTAGCGGCCCGCCTCCTCGGCGAGCGTCGAGGCGTCACCCCAGGTGAACCCCTCCACCGTGGTGGCCAGCTCCCTGGCCTTGGTGAGCAGCTCCAGCGACGCGGTGGCAACCTTGTCGCCGGTGCGGTCCACGAGGACCCAGATCTTCTCGAGTGCCATTCCCGATCCCTTCTAGATGACCTTGAGCCGTTCGAGGAAAGCGATCACCTGCTGGTAGGCCTCGCCGTCGTCGACGACGATCTCGCCCGCCTTGCGCTCCTCGGCCGGCGACACGGACACGACCTCCTGGCGGGCACCGGCGGCGCCCACCTGAGAAGCGTCGATCCCCAGGTCGGAGACCTTCAGCTCCTCGACGGGCTTGTTCTTGGCCGCCATGATCCCCTTGAAAGACGGGTAGCGGGGCTCGACGACCCCGGCGGTGACTGTCACCAGCGCCGGCAGCGGCACCTCCACCTCGTCGTAGCCCTCCTCGGTCTGGCGTTCGACGACCACCTTGTCCGCCGAGACGGTCACCTTTTTGGAAAAAGTGACCGCCGGCAGGCCGAGGAGCTCCGCTATCTGCACCGGCAGGGTGCCCGTGTAGCCGTCGGTCGACTCCGTTGCCGCCAGGATCAAGTCGGGGTTCGCCCTCTTGATCGCAGCCGCCAGGACCTTCGCCGTGCCGAGGGCGTCGGACCCCGCCAGCGCAGGGTCGCTGACGAGGATCGCCTTGGCGGCGCCCATCGCCAGGGCGGTGCGCAGGCCGCTGGTCTCCGAGCCCGGCGCCATCGACACCAGCGTCACCTCGCCCCCGCCGGCCTGCTCCGCCAGCTGGAGCCCCATCTCGACCCCGTACGAGTCGGAGTCGTCCATGATCAGCTTGCCCTCCCTGACCAGGTTGTGGCTGGTGGGGTCGAGCTTCATCGTCCCTGACGGGTCGGGGATCTGCTTGACGCAGACGACAACGTTCATGGCCCTCATTGTTCTAGAAGCGCTCATCGGACCGCCAACCGGAAGGCAGGCGGACCGTGGGGCGCCCAGCTGGTACGGTCGGCGGGTCGTGACCTCAGACGAAGTCCGGGTGGTCGTCCCGGCCCGCCCCGAATACCTGCGCCTGGCGAGGGTGACAGCCGCCGGCCTGGCCGGACGGCTGGGGTTCAGCTACGACGAGATCGAGGATCTGCGCCTCGCCATCGACGAGCTGTGCTTCGGCCTGACCGGGCCGACCGGCAAGCACGGGACGGTCGAGCTGGTCTACGAGGTCCAGCCGTCCAGCCTGACGGTGAAGGGCAGGGGCCGCTTCGAGGAGGACATCGCGCCGGTCGGGCTCACCGAGCTGTCAACTGTCATCCTCTCCGCCCTCGTCGACGAGCACGAGCTGTCCTCCGACTTGGAGGGCCCCCATTTCCGGCTGGTGAAGAGGCGCCGGAGCGGCGCCGACCCCGATGCCGGCTGACCGCGAGCAGCTCCGCGAGACATTCCGTCGCTACGCAGACACACGCGACCTGACCCTTCGCGACCAGCTGGTGGAGGCGCACATGGGCCTCGCCGCCTACCTCGCCCGCCGTTTCGCCAACCGGGGCCAGCCGCTCGAGGACCTGACCCAGGTCGCCGCCCTCGGCCTGCTCAAGGCGGTGGAGAGGTTCGACCCGTCCTTGAAGGTCGAGTTCTCCACGTACGCGACGACGACGATCGTCGGCGAGCTCAAGCGTTACCTGCGCGACCGGGGCTGGGCGGTGCGGGCCCCCCGGCGCATGCAGGAGCTGTACCTGACCTTGAGCAGGGTGGTCGACCCCCTCGGCCAGGAGCTGGGCCGCTCGCCGACCATCGGCGAGCTAGCCGCCGAGGTCGGCGCCTCGGAGGAGGAGGTACTCGAAGCCCTCGAGGCCGGCCAGGCCTACCGTTTCGCCTCTCTGGACGCGCCCCGCTCCGAGGGGGAGGGTGACACGGTGGGAGAGGCGATGGGCGGCGAGGACGACGAGCTGGCCCGCGCCGAGCAGCGGGCCCTCCTCGCCCCGATGCTCGCCCACCTGCCGGCGCGCCAGCGTCAGATCGTCCACCTGCGCTTCTTCGAGGGCCTCACCCAGTCGGAGATCGCCCGGCGGCTGGGAATTTCCCAGATGCAGGTCTCCCGGCTCCTCAGCCGCAGCGTGGCGCAGATGCGTTCCCTGGCGAAGGAACCCTCCGGCGAGCAGTAGGCCGTTGCGACTGCTGCTCATCGTCAACGCTTCCGCCTCCTCTGTCACCGCTCGCGCCCGCGTCGTCATCCAGAAGTCCCTGTCCGCCGACCACGAGCTGTCGGTCGCCGAGACCAGCCGGCAGGGCCACGCCACCCGCCTCGCCCAGAGCGCCGCGGCGAGGGGCACCGACGCGGTCGTCGTCCTCGGCGGGGACGGGACCCTCAACGAGGCTGCCAACGGCCTGGCGGGGACCGACTGCGCCCTCGGCGTGCTCCCGGGGGGCTCGACGAACGTGTTCGCCCGCACCATAGGCATGACCAACGACCCGATCGAGGCCACCGGGGAGCTGTTGTCCGCTCTGGCCGCCGGCCCGGGCGCCTTTCGGCCCGTGGGGCTCGGACGGGCCGGTGACCGCCGCTTCTTGTTCCACGTCGGCGTGGGCTTCGACGCCGCCGTCGTCTCGCAGGTCGAGCGGCGCTCGACGGTCAAGCGCTACCTCGGCCACGCCTTCTTCGCCTACACGGCCCTGGCCGCCTGGGCACGCTACGACCGGCGCCACCCGCAGTTCGACCTGCTCGTCACCCGCCGCGACGGCTCCGAGACCCGGATCGACGGGGGCTTCTTCGCCATCGTCATGAACACCAACCCCTACACCTTCCTCGGCGAACGTCCGTTCAACCTGGCCCCCGGCACCACCCTCGACACACCCCTGGCCGTCGTGGTCCTCCAGACGCTCGGGGCGCCGACGGTGCTCGCCCTGGCCGCGGCCGCCCTGCGCACCTCCGCCGAGGCGGGACGACCCCCGGCGGCGCCGCGGCGGGCGCGCATCGTCACCGACGTGGTCTCGGCCACCCTCGTCGGCCGGCGTCGTGTGCCCTACCAGATGGACGGCGAGCCTCTCGGAGACGTGGACGGCCTCGCCTTCGCATGGGAGCCGGGCTCGCTACGGCTGGTGGCCCCCGCTCCCCGCAACCCCGCCGGCCAGGCCGAGCCGACCGAATTTGGTCCCACAAAGCCTTGAATTCGCCCGGCCGCGGCATTTAGCATTGACACCCGCTGCAGGCAGACCTCGCTATGGCAGCCGGCACGTGATCGTTTTCACAATCTCCCCCGAAAGGTACCAACGTGGCCCTGATCTGGAGCCGCAACATCGAATGGGATGTCGACGACTGGCGTGAGCAGGCGGCGTGCCGGGACACCGACCCGGACCTCTTCTTCCCCGTCGGCAGCACCGGGCCGGCGGTAGAGCAGATCGAGTCGGCGAAAGCGGTGTGCAGCCAGTGCGAGGCGCAGCGGGCTTGCCTCGAGTTCGCCTTGGTGACCAACCAGGAGTCGGGCATCTGGGGAGGCACCTCCGAGGAGGAGCGCCGCAAGCTCCGCAAGGCCTGGCTGGCTCAGCAGCGCCGGGCCTCCTGACCGTCCCCCCTCTTCGAGCACCCCAAAGACCGGTCCCGCCCGAGTCGCCCGCCCCTGGCCGTTCACACCCCCGCCAGCTCGTCGGCCTCCCGGTCGAGGGGAAGCCACAACTCGACGACCGTCCCTCCATCGGTCCTCATCGAGATGGACCCTCCCAGCTGCGTCTCGACCAGCCCCCGGACGATCGACAACCCGAGCGTCGAGGTGTCGGAGATCGAGAAACCCTGGGGAAGGCCCACACCGTTGTCCCGGACGGTCACCCGCAGCTCCCCCTCGTCGCGCTGCAGGTCCACCTCGACCCGAAGCTCGCAGCCGGGGGGCGGGCCGTGCTCCGCGGCGTTCTGCAGCAGCTCGTTGAGCACCACCGCCAGCGGCGTCGCCACCGCCGCCTGCAAGCGACCCGCCTCGCCGCGGTAGTCGATCTTCACCGGGCGGTCGCTCGATCCCATGTCCTCGGCCATGCGCGCCAGCGCGGGCAGGATGTCGGCGAAGTCGACCTCGTCGGTCGTCTCGCGCGAGAGGATCTCGTGTACCACGGCTATCGAGCGCACCCGCCGCTCGGACTCCTCCAGGGCGTGGCGGGACTCGCCGGGCGGCATCCGCCGGTACTGGATCCGCAGCAACGATGAGATCGTCTGCAGGTTGTTCTTCACCCGGTGGTGAACCTCGCGGATCGCCGCGTCCTTCGACAAGAGCAGCCGGTCGCGCCGACGCAGGTCGCTCACGTCGCGCAGCAGGACCAGCGCCCCGGTGACGGCACCCTGGTCCAGCAGGGGCACGCAGCGGATCAGCACCGACGTCTCGCCCTCTCCGACCTCCTCCACGGCGGGCAGGCGGGTCTGGTAGGCGAGGGATATGGCCGTCTCCTCCAGGCCCGCCTCGTCGAGGCGGATGCCGTCGATCCCCGAGTACAACCCCAGTCGGTGAAGGGCGTTGACGGCGTTCGGCGAGGCGTAGTCCACCCGGGCGCTGGCGTCGAGCACCAGCACGCCGTCGCCGACGCGCGGCGTCTCGGTCATGTGGGTCTCGTCCACGGGGAAGGGGTACTCGCCGCGGGAGATCATCCGGGCCAGACGGTCGAAGACCTCCACGTAGACCCTTTCGAGCACCCCGGGGCGCCGCCCCACGGCGAGCGCCGACTCGCGGGTCATGATGGCCACCAGCTCCCCCTGCCACCGTACGGGTATGCACACCAGGCGGGCCCGCTCGTTGCGGCTGGCGATCAGCACCTCGTCTTCGACCACGCTTCCGAGCGACCAGGCGCGCGCCAAGATGCGCCGCTCGTCGGTGTCCACGACGTGGCCGACCAGGTCGTCGAGGTGCAGCGTCTGGTTGGTTGTCGGCCGCACCTGGCCGACGACGACGAAGGACTCGGGAGAACCGAGGACCGGGACGAACAGGAGCAGGTCGGCGAAGCACAGGTCCGACAGCACACCCCAACCGGCCACCAGCCTCTGGAGGTGGGTGACCACCGGCTCGGGGAGGTCGGTGTGCTCGTTCACCAGGTCGGCGAGCGTCGCCATCGGCTAACCCCAGATCAGCTCGCCCAGGCCGAGGAGCCCGGAGACGTCGTGGATGTCGTCCTCCAGCTCCGGCGCCGTGGCCACCACCTGGGGCCGCACCTGGAGGTCCCGCCTCATACCCGCCTCGCGCCGGGCGACCGTGGCGAAGTTGCGGAAGTTTGCGGCGACCTCGCGAAGCACACGCGTCAGCTGCTCCTCGTCGGTGTCCAGAGCCGAGGCGAGACCCTCGATGCGCGCCAGCTCGGCGGCCTCGTCGCCGAGGCGGGCGGCCAGCTCGTCCGCCTCCTCGTCGAGGAGGTAGCCGGGCAGCACCTTGTTCAGCACCAACGCCCCCAGGTTGAAGCGCTTGGCGGTGAGCACCTGGATGAAGAACTCGGCCTCCGAGACGGGCGCCGGCTCGAGGGTGCTCACCACCACGAAGGTCGTCCTTTTGTCCCGAAGCAGCCTCTCCACCGCTGTGGCCCGCTCCACGAACCCGGCGTACATCGTCTGGAAGAGGATGAAGAACTCGGCGATGTCCTCCAGGAACTGCGAGCCGAGCACCCGGTCGGCCACCTGGTAGAAAGGCCGCGAGGCCAGGTTCACCATGCGGCTGCGGTAGGGGGCGATGAGCAGGCGGAGCAGCCGCGACGAGAAGAAGTCGGCCATCCTGCGGGGGGCCTCGATGAAGTCCAGGGCGTTCCTCGTCGGCGGTGTGTCCACCACGATCAGGTCGTAGTCGCCGGAGGTGTGGATCTCGTAGAGGCGCTCCATGGCTATGTAGTCGTGGCTCTGCACGAACTTGCCGGAGATGTTCTGGTACAGCGGGTTGGACAGGATGCGGTCCCTGGTGGTGGCGTCGGGCGCGTGCCGGCGCACCAGGTCGTCCCAGCTCTGCTTGGTGTCGAGCATCGCCGCCCACAGCTCGCCGCGCGGTTTCACGCCCGCCGCCTTGAACGCCTCCTCGTCGACCTTCTTCTCCTCGTTGCCGAACCCCCCGAGGCCGAGGGCGCTCGCCAACCGGCGCGCCGGGTCGACCGTGAGGACGAGCACCTTCCCCCGGTGCCGGACGGCGGCCATGGCTGCCATGGCGGCCGCCGTTGTGGTCTTGCCGACCCCGCCGGAGCCGCACGCGATGGCGATCTCCTTGGAGGTGAGCAGGCCCTCCAGGGTCTCGGGACCGCCCATCAGTAGCCCAGCTCCGCCGAGAGGGCGTCGGCTATCTGGTGGGTGGCCCGCAGACCGGTGGCCCGGAAGAACAGGTAGGGCATGTAGAGCATCGGCACGGCCGGGTCGACCTCGGCGCGCAGGTGCTCGAGGTGTTCGGCGCGCGAGCGCCGCGTGGTCACCGTCAGGCGGGCAGCCTCGACCAGCGGCGCCAGGCTGCCGCCGAGCCGCTTCTCGAGAGGCTCCCTCGACTCGGGACGCTCCAGCCGCTCGAAGACCTCTTCCTCGGCGCGTCCGAACAGCTCGGGGAGGACGCGGTTGACCACGACCCCTGCCAGGACGACGTTGGTCTCGTCGCGGACCCGGTCTATCAGCTCGAGCGTTTCGTTGACGGGCATCTCGGCGGGGGTGGCGACGATCACCAGCCCCGTCGTGGCCGCGTCGCCGAGGATGTCGAGCATCCACCCCGTCTGCTGGCGGACCAGCCCTACCTGGACCAGCTGGTTGATCGCCTGAGGGGCGGCGAGCTGGCCGACGATGTGACCCGCCGCCGAGGCGTCCACGACGACCAGGTCGTAGTGACGCTCGCGCACCTCCCAGCAGAGCTTGCCGATGGTGACGATCTCGCGCACGCCCGGGGCGGCCGAGGCGACAAAGTTGAACATCTGCGCCAGCGGGCCGATCCTGGCGACCAGGGGGATCTTGAGCTGGAGGGAGAGGTACTGCTTCAGGCTCGCCTCGGTGTCCATGGACATGGCCCAAAGGCGCGGGGCGACCTCCCGCTCCTCGAAGCGGGTGGGCGCAGTCTCGTAGAAGTCGGCGAGGTCCCCCTTGGCGTCCACCTCGCAGACCAGGGTTTTCTTGCCCCGCTCGGCCGCCAGCCACGCCAGGGCGGCGGAGATCGTCGTCTTGCCGACCCCACCCTTGCCCGTGACGAAGAGCAGCCGGCGGTCGAGCAGGTCAACCACGGTGCGGCGGGTGTTTTCCGGTCGCGGCGACGCCGGCTTTCAACGCGGCTCGGCCGTTCAACGCAGCGCGGCGCCGAAGCCGACCCGGCGCTCCTCGCTAGCCGTGTTGAGCTCCACGTAGGCGACCCGGCTCGCCGGGATTCCCACGCGCCTGCCCCGCCGGTCCGTGAGCCACAAGACCCCGTTGTCGGAACCGAGGGCGGCCTCGATCTGCTCGGCCAACTTCTCCGCGTCGGTGCCGTCTGGCATCTCGACCTCCAGCTCCTTGGGAGACTGCACAACCCCGATTCGAACGTCCATGAGCCAATCGTAAGGCAGGGCCGCCGGGGGCCGCCCCTCCGCAGGTGGATCGCCGTCGGGGCCCCGCCACCCCAGCGCTACCCGCCCGGGCCTCCGCCGACCCCCCGAGGCTCACGCCCGCACGATCAGCCGGGCGGCGTCCCACCTCCGGGATACCTTTGCCCCCAGTGATCTCCGAGCGACCAGCGATCTCCGAACGACCAGCGATCTCCGAACGACCAGCGATCTCCGAGCGACCAGCGATCTCCGAGCGACCAGCGATTTCCGAACGAGCGGAGCGCTGGGCCCAGACCATGTCCGGGCATCGCTCCCCCGGCGGCGTGCGCCAGGCCCACGCCGGGGCGGCGCGGGTCGTGGTAGGGCCGGCGCCGCCGCTCGAGCGCGAGGCCCGCGAAGCGCTGGCCGCCGCCCAGCAGGCGGTGGGGGCGACCCTGCCCCGGGGGGCTGGCCGGCGTGGCCGCCCAGAGGAACCCGATCCCTGGCGTACCTGCTTCGAGCGGGACCGGGACCGCATCCTGCACTCCACCGCTTTCCGCCGCCTCGCCGGCAAGACCCAGGTGTTCATCTTTCCGGCCGACCACCAGCGCACCCGGCTCACCCACGCCATCGAGGTGGCCCAGGTCGCGACCGCCATCGCCGCCGCCTGCCGGCTCAACGTGCCCCTCGCCGAAGCCATCGCCCTCGGCCACGACTGCGGCCACGGCCCGGGGGGGCACGCCTCGGAGGACGCCTTCTCGGCGTTCGTTCCCGGCTTCGACCACGCCGTGTGGGGCGCCGACGTCACCGCGGCGCCGCTCAACCTATGCGCCGAGACCCTCGACGGGATACGCAACCACTCCTGGTCCCGCCCGGCCCCCTCGACCCCGGAGGGACAGGTGGTCGGCCTCGCCGACCGAATCGCCTACTGCGCCCACGACCTCGAAGACGCAGCGCGGGCCGGGCTGGTGGAACCTCGCCTGCTACCCGATGCGGTACGGGACCGCTGCGGCACGACCCGCTCGTCGCAGCTGCGGGCGTTCATCGCCGACGCCGTGGCGACGATCGGCTCCACCGGGCTGGTCGGGCTGTCGGAGGACATGGGCGAGGCCCTCGCCCTGCTCCGCGCCTTCAACCACGAACGGGTCTACCTGCGCCCGGAGTCAGTCGAGCAGAGCCGGGCGGTCATCGAGATGCTCCGGGCCCTCGTCGAGCACTACGCGGCCCGACCGTGGCTGCTGCCCCCCTTCGAGGGCGACCCTCTCCGCGCCGCGGTCGCCTATGTCGACGGCATGACCGACCGTTACGCGTGCGACCAGGCGACGGTCCTCCTCGGCTGGCCCCCCGAGAGGCTGCCCCGACGGGCAGCCTGAGAAGCTGTCGTCGACCAACGGGAGGGCGACCTCCGCCGACCGGGGAGGTCAACGCACGGCCCGGCTCAGCGGACGGTCAGCTCCGGGTGGAACACCCTCGCCCGGCCCCGCTCGACGAGGGCCGCCGCCAGCGCCTCGAACGCCTCGGCCGCCTCCGACCCCGGTTCGCCGACAACCACGGGCCTGCCGGTGTCACCCCCCTCCCGCAGCGCCGGGTCGAACGGCACCTGGCCCAACAACGGGACACCCAGCTCCGAGGCCAGCTGCGCCCCTCCGCCCTCCCCGAACAGCGTCACCCGGGACCCGTCAGGACCTGTCCACCAGCTCATGTTCTCGATCACGCCGCGTGTCGGGAGGTTGAGCTTCTTGGCCATGTACGCGGTGCGCTGCGCCACCCGCCGGGCGGCCGGCTGGGGGGTCGTCACCACGTAGACCTCCGAGGTCGGCAGGTACTGGGCCATCGACAGGGCGACGTCGCCGGTGCCGGGGGGCATGTCGATGAGCAGGAACTCCGGGTCGCCCCAGTCCACGTCGACGAGGAACTGCTCGAGCGCCTTGTGGAGCATCGGGCCCCTCCAGACGACCGGCTGGTCGTCGCCGAGGAAGAAACCCATGGACATGCAGCGAACCCCGTGGGCCTCGGGGGGGACCATCTTCATGTCCGAGACGGTCGGCTCCTCCTGCACGCCGAGCATGCCCGGCACCGAGAACCCGTACACGTCGGCGTCGAGCAGGCCGACGTCGTGGCCGGCGCGCGCCAGCGCAACGGCAAGGTTGACCGTCACCGAAGACTTGCCGACGCCGCCCTTTCCGGAGCTTATGCCCACCACCCGGGTGCGGCTCTGGGCGCCGAAACGGTTGGGCCTGCCCGACTCGTGCCCGAGCGGCCCCGTCGCCCGGTGCGCATGACCCTCGCCGGGACCCCCCGCCCCTTGCTGTTCGCCGCCGCTGCCAGCCGCCCCGCCACCGTTCCACGCCCCCGGCGCTGCGCCGGCCGCCACCCGTGCCCGCACCGCCTCGAGCTCCCCCGGGCTCATGACCGTGAGCTCCACCTGCACTTCCTTCACGCCGCTCAGCGGACGCAGCGCATCCTCCACCCGGCGGGTCACCTCGGTCCGCATCGGGCATCCGGCGACGGTGAGGGCGATCGTCGCCGTAACGCGGCCGCGCCTCGACGTGACGTCGCGGACCATCCCGAGGTCGACGATGCTCATGTGCAGCTCCGGGTCCTCGACCGACCGGAGGGCGTCCATCAGTTCGTGTCGCTTGAGGGGCATGGGGGGTTTTCTCCTAACTGGATAGTTAGAATACCCGTGTGGGGCTTCCCGACGTAGAGCCCGCTTCTCCGAGCCGTCCGCACACGGCCAGCGACGCGCACCCGGCCGGCGCCGCCTCCGCCAACGGGAGCAAGCCGGGTCTGAGCGACGCCGAGTTCTCCGCCGCGGTCGCCGCGGTCACCTCCGCGTTCGGCGACCCGACTCGCCGTCAGATCTACCTGTTCGTCCGGGACCGCCCCGAGGGGGTCACCGCCTCGGAGGTCGCCGAGAAGTTCGCCCTCCACTCCAACGTGGCCCGCCACCATCTCGACAAGCTGACCGCCGGCGGCTACCTGGAGGTGTCCGCGCTGCGGCCCAGCAGCGGCGGGGCGGGCAGGCCGTCCAAGCGCTACCGGAGCACCGCCCGGGAGGCGGGGGTCGCGGCGCCGAGGTTGGGTGACGACCTTTTGATCATCCTCCTCGGCGCGGCGCTGGCCCGCATCCCCGCAGGCGAGGCGGAGGAGATGGCCGAGGCCGTCGGCGAGGACTACGGGCGCCGCCTGGCCGCCCAGATGTCGCCCGGCGACGGCCATCGCTCGTTCCGCTCGGCGCTGCACGCCATCGCCGAGGCGCTCACCGCCCACGGCTTCGAGGCGCACGCCGAGGCGCGCGGCGGGTCGCTGGCCCTCATCAAGGACTCGTGCCCGTTCTTCGACACCGCCCGCCAGCACCCCGTTGTCTGCGCCGTCGACCGGGGGATGGTCCGCGGCCTGCTCGCCGGGTTGTACGGGGAGGCGGTGGTCGCTTCGGAGTCGTCGCGGGCGTTGGGCGACGAGGCCTGCGTGAGCATCGTCTAGGGCTTGCGGGCGTACCTCGACCACGCGTCCACCTCGCCGCTGCGCCCCGCCGCACGCGACGCCATGCTCGAGTGGCTCTCCTGCGCCGACCCGGGACGGGTCCACACCGAGGGCCGGATGGCACGGGCCGCCCTGGAGCAGGCCCGCGAGTCGGTGGCGGCTTTTTTCGGCACGCGCCCCCGCCAGGTCGTCTTCACCTCGGGCGGAACGGAGGCCGTCAACTCAGCGGTCTTCGCCGCCCTGTGGGGACGCGCCGACACCAGGGCGGTGGTGCCCGGCGTGGAGCACAGCGCCGTCCGGGAAGCTTGCCTTCGCTGGTCCTCGGAGGTGATCTGGACAAAGGTCGGCCCCGACGGCCGCGCCGACCTCTCCGCAATCCAAGAGGCGGTGGCCGCGGGGGGGGTCGGGCTGGTCAACTGCCAGGCGGGCAACCACGAGGTCGGCACCCTGCAACCGGTCGAGCAGCTGGCCGGACTGCTGCAGGGAGGGTCCGCCCTGCTCCACGTCGACGCGGCCGCCGCCGCCGGCCATGTGCCGCTCAGCTTCGACGGCTCGGGGATCGACCTGATGTCGGTGTCGGCGCACAAGCTGGGGGGTCCCGCCGGGATCGGCGCGCTGCTGGTGAGGAGGGGCCTCCGCCTCCCCGCCCTGCTCGTCGGCGGCGAACAGGAGAGGGCGCGACGGGCGGGGCTGGAGAACGTCGCCGCCGCCGCCGGCTTCGGGGCGGCCGCCGCCGAGCTGGCGACGTCCCTGGCAGCCGAGGAGGCGGCGGCGCGCCGTCGAGCCGAGCGGCTGAGGGCGGCCGCCGGCGGGATAGCCGGAGCCGTCGTGCACGGGCCCGCCGACGCCACGCTCCGACTCCCCCACATCGTCTGCCTGGCGTTGCCCGACGTGGAGGCCGAGCCGATCCTCATCGGCCTCGACCGGGCGGGTGTCGCCGCCCACTCGGGGAGCTCCTGCTCGTCGGAGTCCCTGGAGCCGTCCCCCGTCCTGGCGGCCATGGGTGCCGACGCCGAGCGAAGCCTGCGCCTGTCGGTGGGATGGTCGACCACCGACGAGGAGGTCGAGCTCGCCGCGCGGGCTCTGCCTGAGGTGGTGTCGGGTCTGCGCGCCCTGCGGGGCAGCTAGCCTCGCCGGTCGTGAGTGCCACCAGGCGGGTGATCCTCGCGGGCCTGCTCGTCTTCTTGGGTTTCGTCGTGTTCCACTCGGTTACCCCCTGGTCGTGGTCGGCGCCGCAGGCTGCTCCGGCGGGGGTCACGGCCCGCCAGGTGAGCTACACGTGCGGCCCGCTGTGGGGGTCAGGGTACGTTCACGGGCCGCCTTCGACCGCCTACCCGCTGCAGGGAACGCCCTGCGCCCACCGGGCTTCGGCCCAGCTGGTCAGCGGCGTCGACGTGGCGATCGCCCTCGCGGGTGTGGCGGTGGTCGCCGCCGGCGCTCTCCGTCCCCGCCAGCCCCAGGAGTCCTAGCGCGAAGCCTGCTTCGCCCGGGCCTGGGCCAGCGCCGACTTCACCTGCGGCACCAGGCGGGGGTCGGGGCTGTGAGCCAGGTACCACTGCAGCTCCGGCACCGCCGCCGAATAGTCACCCCCGCTGAGGAGGGCCACGCCCCGGTAGAGGTGGGCCGGGGCGTAGCCCGGGTCGGCCTTCTCCGCCCTCTGCAGCAGTGCCAGGCCGTCGCGCAAGAGCGACGGCTGCTCCGTCTCGGCGAGCAGCCATCCCTCCTGGGTGAGCGCCTCCGGGTCGGTCGGATCGGAGGCGAGCACCTTCTGGTACTCCTTGACCGCCCCCAGCACGTCCCCGCGCGAAGCGTCCTTGGAGGCGGCCTGCATGTCCGCCTGGACGGCCGCCACGCCGAGCTCCACGCCGGTGATCGGCTGGCCGGCGGCCCTGGCGCCCACCGAAGCGCTCAACGCCCATGACAGCCCTCCTGCGAGGGCGGCGGCGCCCGCGCCGACGACCAACCACCTCCGCCTGGCCCGCAGCGCCGAGAAGGCCCGCTTCCCCCAAGCCGGCGGGGCGCGCCGCCGCACCCGGAGCCCCGGCGGCGGCGAACGTCTTTCGGCTGGCCTCGCCCAGCGGCGCAGCACGACGATCAGCACGACGAGACCGCCGGCGAGCGCGACGACAGGAGCCACCCAGACGACCAGCGACACCCCGCTGGCCCGCGGCTTCTCCAGGATCCCCGGTCCGTAGGCGCGCACCAGCTGGTCGAGCACCTGCCCCTGGTTCATGCCGGCCTTCAGGTCCTTGCGGATCTGGGCGCGGATCTCCACCGATGGCGCGGCCTGCGACTGGGCGGCCGTCTCGCCGGCGCACACCGGACAACGCACCAGCCCGGCGATGTGCTCGACCTCCCCCTCCAGGGACGGCGTGCTCGCACGGTGGGCGCCGAGGATGAGGGCGACGGCGGCGACGGCGGCGAGCAGGGCCCACGGCAGCCACCGTGCCGCCAAGCGCAGAGGGGTGGCCGCGGCGGTCACGTCTTTTTCCCGATGACCTTGTCCACCTCCGAAGCTGTGACACCGCCCAAGAAGCGGGCGACCACCGTGCCCGCCGGGTCGACCAGGTAGGACTCCGGTATACCCGACACGCCGTAGGACACGTCGGCCGACGGGTCGATCACCGCCGGCCAGTCGGCACCGCTCGACTTCAAGAAGGAAGCCAGGCTGGCTTCGTCGGCGGGGTCGTAGGAGACCGCGAGGACGGTGGCGTCGCCGCTGGCGGCGTGCTCGGCGACGAACCTCTTCAGCTGGGGTGTCTCCTGCCGGCATGGTGCGCACCAGCTGGCCGAGAAGTTGACGACCACCCACCTGCCGCGCAGCTGGGAGAGGGAGACCCGGCCCGAGCCGAGCAGGGACGGCCCGCTGATGGGCGGGGCGGGTTGGCCGACGAGGGGGTCGGACGCGCTTCCCTGGGCGGCGGGGCGCGACGACGCCAGGACGGCTATGAGGGCCGCCACCACGACGCCCACCCCGATCGCCGTGTAGAGGACGACCCTCGAGCGGGGGACCCGGCCGGCCGCCGCCTCGGTCACGCCGGCACCGTGGCGGGCTCGGAAACGGCGGGCGACGGTTCCACCTCGTGGCGCCGCCGGCGCCGGCGAGGCCATACGCACAGCAGCGTCCCGGCGAGCATCATCCCTCCTCCCGCCCAGATCCACTCCACGAGCGGCTCGACGATGACGCCTATCACGACCGGCCCCCCGGGGCGTGGCGGTGTCGAGGCGAGAGTCAGGTAGACGTCCTCGGCGAAGCTGCTCCTGACCGACGGGGTGCCGATACCCGCGCTCTCCTGGGGGTAGTCGCTGATCGCGGGGGTGAGGGTGCCGGAGCCGTCGACCCGGACGACCGCCTCCAGGGCGGTGTGGGTCGAGGTGGCGACGTCGCGGGTGCCGAGGTAGGTGAAGGTGTGCCCGGCGAAGCTCCCGGTCTGGCCTTCGGCGAGGGTCAACTGTGTCTGCTGGGCGAACGAGTGGCTGGCGGCGAAGGCCACGGCTATAGCCACCACCCCCAGGTGGACGATCATGCCGCCGCCCGCCGGGCCGGTGAAGCCGGCCGGTCCCCGCCTGCGGAGCTCCACCAATAGCTGCCTCACCGCGGAGGCGGCGGCGAAGGCGCCCAGGCCGAAGGCGAGCAGGGGGTTCAGGCCCCGGACGCCGGCGATCAGGGCGGCGACGAGGGTCGCGACGGCGACCGCCGCCGGCCAGAAGAGCCGGGAACGGACGAGACCCTGGGTGGCTCTGCGCCACGGGAGGACCGGCGCGACGGCCATCAGGAAGAGAATGCAGACGACTATCGGCATCGTCATCGTGTCGAAGTAGGGGGCGCCCACGGTGATCTGCTGGCCGTTGACTGCCTGGACCAGCAGGGGAAAGACGGTGCCGAGCAGCACGATCAGGGCGAACGCTCCGAAGAGGAAGTTGTTGGCCAGGAACGCCGCCTCCCTGGACAGCGGCGAGGCGATCGACCCGGGTGAGCGCAGCAGGTCGCCACGCCAGGCGAGGAGGCCCACCGACGTGGCCACCACCACACCGAAGAAGGCGAGGAGCGGGGGGCCGATGCCGGTGTTGTTGAAAGAGTGCACCGAGTCGAGCACTCCCGAGCGGGTGAGGAAGGTTGTGAGGATGGTGAGGCTGAACGTCGAGACGAGCAGCGACAGGTTCCAGACGCGCAGCATGCCGCGCCGCTCCTGCACCATCACCGAGTGCAGGAAGGCGGTGCCGGTGAGCCACGGCAGGAAGGCGGCGTTCTCGACCGGGTCCCAAGCCCAGTAGCCGCCCCAGCCGAGCACCTTGTAGCTCCACCACGCCCCCAGGACGACACCGAAGGTCAAGAACCCCCATGGCAGCAGCGTCCAGCGGCGGATCTCGACCAGCCACCCCTCCCCCACCCGGCCGGTGATCAGGCTGGCGCAGGCGAATGCGAAGGGGACCGTGAAGCCGACCAGCCCGAGGTAGAGGAAGGGGGGGTGGAAGGCGACGAGCACGTTGTTCTGGAGCAGCGGGTCGGGGCCGGGGCCGTCGAGGGGCACCGGCCCGCGGACGGTGGTGAAGGGGTTGGAGGCGGTGAGCATCAGCCCGAAGAAGAACGCCGCCACCGCGTAGCCAATGACCGTCGCCCACCCGACGAGCGGGTCGGTGGCGCGCCGGCGGAAGCGGACCGCCATCGCCGCCAGGTACCCGGCGAGCACCAGGCCCCACAGCAGTATCGAGCCGGCCAGGTTCGACCACATGGCGGTGATGCGGAAAAGGAGCGGCGTCCCCAGGCTGTCGTTGTTCGCCACGTAGCTGAGCGAGAAGTCCCGGGTGATCAGGGCGTGCTGCATCGCCGCGGTGGCTATCACCGCCCCCGCTAGGAGCACCCACGTGTAGGCACGCCCGGTTCTCACCAGGTTCGGCCGGCCGCGCAGCAGGCCGACGACTAGGGTGACGAAGCCGGCGAGCGCCGCGCCGAAGGCGAGGAAGTCGGCGGCCTCCCCGGCGGCGGCGTTCACTGCCGGGGCACCGCCGAAGACGGCGGCAGTTGCGGCTTCAGGCGCTGCGGGTGGGCGGCCACATAGCTGGCGGTGTGCTTGACCATGATCAGGTCGCTGGAGAAGTAGGAGCCCGCCCAGTGGCCCTCCAGGACCACCGGAATGCCAGGCTTGAACAGCTGGGGGGGATCCTCGGAGTCGACGACGGCGACGGTCACCTTGTCGGCGTAGATGCTGAAGTCGGTCTTGGTGCCGACCCGGCGGACGTCGGGCAGGACTGTCCCCTCGATGCGGAACTGGCTGGTGCCCAACTCGGATTTTTTCGCGACCGCCTGGGCGGCGGTGAGGAAGTACTGGGTGGCGTTCTGCAGCCCCTGCCACAGGAGGAACCCGACGGCCGCGGCGACGATCAGCCCGGCTACAGCCTGCCTTCTCCTGTTGCCGAGCAGCGCGCGCCGACGGACCAGGCGGGGGGCCGGGGGGACGGCGGCGGCGGGCTCGGCCTGCGCTACTTCCACGTCTTCTCAGCCGGTGGGAGGGTCTTGGCGAGGATTTTGCCCCGCCGTACGGTCCGCCAGGCGTAGACCACCACGATGAGGAAGGTCGCTCCCCAGCCGCCGGCCACGTAGGGGTTCATCGCTGTGCTCCTCGCGTCCGGTGGCTCATCTGAGGGCCCCCTCGGCGCGCCGCTCGGCGATGGCGATGGCCATGCCCTCCTCCTCGAAGCGGTCTTCGAGCACCTCCACCCGGTAGCGGTGCAGCAGCAGCCAGGCGAGCAGCAGCCCGACGGCGACGAACGACAGGAGCATCGTCCACAGCTGCAGGCCGTGGATGAGCGGGTTCGCTCGCAGCAGGGTGTCGCCCTGGTGGAGGGTCTGCCACCATGTTGTCGCCTCGTGGTCGACGGGCACCAGCAGCGCGGCGACGACGGCGACGACGGCGCAGCGCTTGGCGCGCGCGTCGGGGCTTCCCCCGGTCCGCCGCAGGGCCAGGTAGCCGGCGAAGACGGCGAAGAGCAGGGCGGTGAGGGTGAGCCGGGCGTCCCAGGTCCACCACACACCCCACGAGGCGCGACCCCAGATCGAGCCGGTGACGAGGGTCAGCCCGCAGAACAGGACGCCCACCTCCGCCGATGCGGCTGCCAGGCGGTCCCAACGCCGGCTGCGGGTGCGCGGCCAGAGGTACGCCAGGCTGGCGAGGGCGCTGAGGCCGAAGGCCACGTAGCAGGCGAGCGCCACAGCCGGGTGCACGTATATGAGCCGCACCAGCTGGCCCTGCACCACGTCGGGCGGGGTGACCGACAGGCCCAGCCATGCGGTCACTGCTACT
>DATGKR010000123.1:0-34292 GCA_035294565.1 Acidimicrobiales bacterium
GCCGCTTTCGGCCCGGCGCTTGTCTGACGGTGCCCTCTCGGGTGCGGCGTCGTGCGCGGATCTGAGCTCTGTCGGATGCGGCGCCTCGGTCGGATTTGCCGAACCGTCCAGAGCCCATCGCCGAAAAGCCGAGCTGTGGACACTGAGGGCGAAATATTCGCCCTAAGTGTCCAGAACCCCCTCCTGCGGGAGCGACCCGTGGACAGTTAGGGCGAAGACGGCGGCTTCGGGGAGGGGCGCTGGGCGCAGGGCCGGGCACACAAAGGCCTGGCACACGAGGGGCGGGGCACACGAGGATCGCCAGGCGGGGAAGAATCGGTAGCGACAGCCGACGGCGAAGCCCCGAAAGGGCGGCGCCCCCGCGCCTGACTAGGAGAGCGTCGTGTCGGCGTGCTGGAGGCCCCGCCGCGCGCGGGCTATGCGCCGGCGTTCCCGCTCGGAAGCACCGCCCCACACGCCGTGCTCGATGCGGTTGTAGAGGGCGTACTCGAGGCAGGGATCCTTGACCGGGCAGTCGGCGCAGATACGGCGGGCTATCTCGACGCCGACGCCGTCGCTCGGGAAGAAGGTCTCGGGGGGCAGCTCCCGGCACTTGCCTTCCGCCATCCAGTTCGTGTCCACAGTCCTCAGTCCTCCGTGAATCCTTCCGCTTTCACACTGGCCTCTCAATATGAGAGGCAGCTGAGAAGCTCGGGTGCCCCGCACAGTTCTACGCCCGGAACCGCCGCCCGGTTGCCACAAATCCTCGACAACCTCCCCGGCCGCAGAAGCGGAGACCCCGCGGGATCGGGAACAACGATGTTAGCGCGTCTGCTACGCTCACCGGCGAATGTTCGCGACCAGCGAGTTGACCAGCGAGTTGACCAGGCAGTTCGCCCCGCCCGCAGCCGGCACGCCTGTAGCCGCAGCCCCGGCTCTGGCGTACCGGGCCGCGCGGCGCGCCGCTCTGTCCGGCCTCCTCCTTCTGACCTAGGCGAGCACCGCCAGTCGGTGCTCGCCGGAAACCTCCTGAGCCTTCGGGCCAGGGGGTTTTTTAGTTCCGAGAAAGGACCCGAGATGCCCTACCAGTACCCGACCCCCTGCGAGATGCCCTACCGCAGGTACCGGCCGTTCAGGCCGGAGGAGCTCACTCCGGCGGTAGGCAGGGACCGTGCGTGGCCGTCGCGACACCTCGAGCGGGCGCCGGCCTGGTGCAGCGTGGACCTGCGGGACGGTAACCAGGCCCTGATCGACCCGATGGACCCTCCCCGCAAGCTCGAATTCTTCGAAACGCTGGTCGGCATGGGCTTCAAGGAGATCGAGGTCGGGTTCCCAGCAGCCAGCCAACCGGACTTCGACTTCATCCGCCAGATCATCGAGGAGGACCGCATCCCCGACGACGTGGTCATCCAGGTGCTCGTGCAGTGCCGGCCGGAGCTGATCGAACGCACCTTCGAGGCGATCGCCGGCGCCCGCCACGCCATAGTCCACTTCTACAACTCGACCAGCGTCCTGCAGCGGCGCGTGGTGTTCGGGCTGGACAGGGCGGGCATCACGGCCATCGCCACCGACGCCGCCCGGCTGGTCAAGAAGTTCGAGGCGACGGTCCCGGCGACCAAGGTGAGCTACGAGTACTCGCCGGAGAGCTTCACCGGGACCGAGCCGGACTACGCGGTCGAGATCTGCGCGGCGGTCATCGACGTCATCGACCCCGACCGCGACAACAAGATGGTCGTCAACCTGCCCAACACCGTCGAGATGTTCGGGCCCAACACCTACGCCGACGTCATCGAGTACGTCCATCGCAACCTGCCCCGGCGCGACTCGGTCGTCCTGTCGGTCCACCCCCACAACGACCGGGGCACGGCGGTCGCCGCAGCCGAGCTGGCCCAGCTGGCGGGCGCCGAGAGGGTGGAGGGCACCCTCTTCGGCAACGGGGAGCGCACCGGAAACGTGGACGTCGTCACCCTGGCGTTGAACTTGATGACCGAGGGGATCGACCCCGGGCTCGACCTGCACGACATCGACCGGCTCCGGCGGGTCGCCGAGCACTGCAACCGCCTGCCGGTGCACCCCCGCCACCCCTATGCCGGCGACCTGGTCTACACGGCCTTCTCCGGTTCCCACCAGGACGCCATCAAGAAGGGGATGGACGCCCTGCCCGGGGACTACGAACGGTGGGAGGTTCCCTACCTGCCGGTGGACCCCAAGCACGTGGGTCGCACCTACGAGGCGATCATCCAGGTGAACAGCCAGTCCGGCAAGGGAGGCGTCGGCTGGGTGATGGACTTCGAGCACAACCTGGATCTTCCCCGGGGGTTGCAGGTCGAGTTCTCCAAGACGGTGCAGGCGATCACCGAAGCGAGCGGCACGGTGATCAAGCCGGGCGAGCTGTGGAACGCCTTCAGTGAGAAGTACCTGCCCGACGACGCCGGCATTCGGCTCATCTCCAGCGAGGTCTCGTCTTCGGACAAAGGTACCCATGTTGTCGCCCAGGTCCTCGTCGACGGGGCGCACCGGACGATCGACGGGAGGGGCAACGGTCCGGTCGAGGCGCTGGTCAACGGCATAAAAGCGGAGCTAGGAGTGGAGATGTCGGTCGACGACTACCACGAGCACGCCCTCACTTCCGGGGCGGAGGCCAGCGCGGCCGCTTACGTGGCGGCGACCGGTCCCGACGGAAGGCAGCGCTGGGGCGTGGGCATACACTCGAGCATCCTCGACGCTTCGCTCGCCGCGGTCATAAGCGCCGCCAACAGGATCCGCGCCGGGGACGCCTGAGAAGCCCGGGCGGCCCCCGCGGGCCGTAGACTGGCCTTCCCATGTCGACCGACGAACAAGCACCCCCCCGAGGGCACGTCCGAATCGTCTACCAGGGGCCGGTCATGCCCCACTGGAGGGTGGAGTCCGACTTCGGCGACCGCAACCTGATCGAGGAGTTCCGCCAGCGTGCGCTCGCCCGGCTGATGCTCCTGCCCCCCCACGACCCGCAGTTCAAGCGCAATCGGGAGCGGATCGTGCGCGACGCCGAGAGGGAGAACCTGATCCTCGAGTGGGCACCGGAGGAATTCTGAGCCGGTGGTGACGGCCGCCCCCGATCGGTCGGAGCGGTTCGCCGCCTCGGCGGCGCTCGGGGGCCGCTTCTTGAACAGGGAGCTGTCGACGCTCGACTTCAACGGGCGGGTACTGGCTCTAGCCGAGAACGATTCCCTGCCCCTGCTGGAGCGAGTCAAGTTCCTAGCCATCTTCAGCCAGAACATGGACGAGTTCTTCCAGGTCCGCGTGGCCGGCCTCAAGGACCAGCTCGCCGCCGGCATCGGCACCGCCCCCGACGGGCTCTCCGTGTCGGACCAGCTCAAGGCGATCCGCTCCGCCACCGAGGCCCTCCTCGAGCGCCGGCGGGTCGCCTTTTTGGAGCAGGTGGTCCCCGGTCTGGCCGCCCACGGGGTGCGGCTGTCGGACTGGGAGTCCCTTGACGAGGCCGACCGCGCCTGGGCGGGGCGGGTGTTCGCCGAGAGGATCTTCCCCGTCCTCACCCCGCTGGCGGTCGACCCCGGCCACCCTTTTCCCTACATATCCAACCTGTCGCTGAACCTGGCCGTGATAGTCCGCGACCCGGCAGCAGGGCAGCGCCGCTTCGCAAGGGTGAAGATCCCGCCGCTCTTGCCCGGCCTGCTCGCCATGCCCGACGGGGAGCGTTTCGTCGCCCTCGAACAGGTCATCGCCGCCCACCTGGCGAGCCTCTTCCCCGGTATGCAGATAGAGAGCCACCACGCCTTCCGGGTCACCCGCAACGCCGACCTCACCCTGGAGGAGGAGGAGGCCGACGACCTGCTCGTCGCCGTGGAGATGGAGCTGCGCCGCCGGCGGTTCGGGCGGGCCGTGCGCCTCGAGGTGGACGCCTCGATGACCGACGAGGTGCGAGCCCTCCTCGCCCGGGAGCTGGACCTGCAGCCCGAGGACCTCTACGACGTGCACGGCCCTCTGGATCTCACCGCCCTGTGGCAGATCCACAACCTCGACCGGCCCGAGCTGAAGGAGGAGCCGTTCACCCCTTTGACGCCGGGACGGCTCGCCGGCACCGATGGGGAGCCGGTCGACATCTTCGCCGCCATCCGCGAGGGCGACATCTTGGTGCAGCACCCCTATGACAGCTTCTCGGAGTCGGTCGAGGAGTTCATCGCCCAGGCGTCGCGCGACCCCAACGTGCTGGCCATCAAGCAGACCCTCTACCGGACTTCGGGTGACAGCGCCATCGTCAGGTCTTTGATCCGGGCGGCCGAGAGGGGCAAGCAGGTAGCCGCGCTGGTGGAGCTGAAGGCCCGAGGGGACGAGGCCGCCAACATCGGCTTCGCCCGGGCGCTCGAGCAAGCGGGGGTGCACGTCGTCTACGGCCTCGTCGGCTTGAAGACCCACTCGAAGACGGCGCTCGTCGTGCGCCAGGAGGGGGACGGCATCCGCCGCTACTGCCACATCGGCACCGGGAACTACAACGCCAGCACGGCGCGCGTGTACGAGGACATCGGCATCCTCACCGCCTCGCCGGAGATCGGCGCCGACCTGACCGACCTCTTCAATTACCTGACCGGCTACAGCCGGCGGGTGGAGTACCGCCGGTTGCTGGTCGCGCCGACCACCCTGCGGCCGAGGATGGCCGAGCTGATCGCCGCCGAGACGGCTCGGGGGCCGGCGGGCAGGATCGTGTGGAAGCTCAACAACCTGGTCGACCCGGCGATCATCGACGCCCTCTACGAGGCGTCGCGGGCGGGGGTCCGGATCGACCTCGTCGTGCGGGCCATCTGCTGCCTGCGTCCGGGGGTACCCGGCCTTTCGGACAACATCAGGGTGCGCAGCATCGTCGGGCGCTGGCTGGAGCACTCGAGGATCTACTGGTTCTCCGACGGGGCCTCGCCGCTCAACGGCACCCTGCCCGACGGCGGCTCCTATTTCATCGGCTCTGCGGACATGATGGACCGCAACCTGGACCGGCGTGTCGAGGCTGTGGTCCCGGTTGAGTCACCCGAGCTGCAGGATCGGCTCAAGGAGATCCTCCTCACCGACCTGGCCGACGACATGCGCTCCTGGGAGCTCGCTGCCGACGGCTCCTGGCACCGGGTGCCCACCGTCGAGGGGGTCAACGCCCAGCAGCGTTTCCAGGAGCTCGCCCTCGCCCGCACGAAGTGGAGGGTGGAGGCCGGCGCCAGGCTCGCCCAGGTGAGCGGACGTTGATCTCGCAGCCCGACGGCCCCCAGGCGTTGGTCCTCGCCGCGGGGGGTGTCGTCTGGCGCCGGGGTCTAGACGGCGGCCTGGAGGTCGTCCTCGTGCACCGGCCCCGCTACGACGACTGGAGCCTTCCCAAGGGCAAGGTGGACCCCGACGAGTCCGACGAGCAGGCGGCGCTGCGGGAGGTGCTCGAGGAGACGACGCTCGTCGCCGAGCTCGGACCGGAGCTTCCCTCCACCACCTACCTCGATCGCAGCGGCAAGCACAAGCGGGTCCGCTACTGGGCGATGACTGCCGCCTCGGGATCGCCGAGGGGCGCGACCGAAGTGGACCGGGCGGAGTGGGTTCCCCTGGAGGAGGCCTTCGGCCGTCTCAGCTACCCCCGCGACGCAACCGTTCTCGGCGCCCTGTCAGAAGCAGTCGGGAAACCCGCGGCCCGGAGAAAGGGCTCAGATGCTCTGGGGGAGCATTAGCACGGCGTTCTCGAAGGTGAACCACAACGGCACCAGCGCCACGGCTATGCCGAGCGACACCGCGGCGGCCTTGTGCCAGCCGCGGGCGCGGGCCATCCAGATCCGGGCGAGCACCCAAACTGCGACCGCCAGCAGGCCGTAGAGAAGCGTCGGAATCCAGGCGTTGGGTTCGCCCTGGCCGAGGTTGGTAACCCCGGCCAGGGTTTTTGCCGCAGGGGCCGTCTTGGACGTCGCCGGGCTGGGCGGCAGCGCCTGGCCGACAAGCCGGGCGAACACCACGAGCCGCGACGTCGCCGAGAAGCGGGGATTGCACGTGGTGAGAGTGAGCTGGGCGAAGGGGGTGGGGTCGAGCACCGCCACGTCGTCGGGGCTGACCACCACCGGGGGGCCAGAAACCTTGTACACCCACGTCCGGCCGTCCAGGTCGGTGATGTAGATCGGATCGCCTGGGCCCAGCCGGTTCAGCTCGAAGAACGGTGCCCCGTAGGTTGTGCGGTGGCCGGCGATACCCACGTTGCCCACCTGGCCGGGCATCGGCGTCCCCTTGTAGTGGCCGGGCCCCTCGCGAAGGTCGTTCTCGTTGGTGCCTTCGACCACGTACTTGTTCACGCTGATCTTGGGGATCACCAGATGGGCGATGGCCCCCCCCGGCAGGGTCGGCGCCGGAGGCGGGGCGGTGGGGGCCGCGGCGGCGGTCGTCTTGTCCTTGGCGACCTGGGCGGCGAACTGCTTGGCCAGGCTCGACTGGCTGTGGGACTCGGCGATCCCGGTGCCCCACAGCTGGTAGGCGACGAACAAGAAGATGACCACCCCCACGGTGATCAACGACAGGCCGATCTCCCTGACCGCCAGACGCCCCCGTCCGGAGCCGCCGCTCGCCGGGAGGCCCCCCACGCCGGCCTGTACGGTCTGTAGCTGCGACACCGGTATCGGAGCTTAGGCCCGGCGGCCGTGCCGCCGGCGTCGGGAGCCTCTGGCACACTTGGCGTCGTGCCGCTGCTCGTCGTGCGCCACGCCGACGCCTACCCCCGCAGCCACTGGGAAGGCGACGACCGGGAGCGGCCGCTCTCGCCCGGAGGCCGTCGTCAGGCGTTGGCCCTCTCCCGGCGGCTGGCCGTGTTCGGGCCGGCGAGCGTCGTGTCCAGCCCCTACGCGCGCTGCGTGGAGACCGTCGCACCTCTCGCCGCGGCCGTCGGTGTCGAGGTGGCAACCGACTGGCGCCTCGCCGAGGGGGCCGCCGGGGAGGCGGCGTACACGCTTGTCGAGTCGCTCGGCGACGGTGCCGTGCTGTGCAGCCACGGCGACGTGATACCCGCTTTGATCGCCGAGCTCGAGGCGCGGTGGGCGCTCGACCTCGGCGCCAACCCGAAATTCGAGAAGGGCTCGGTGTGGGTGCTGCACCGCCCCGACGGCCGGGGCGCTTGCGCCGAGTACCTGCCACCCCTGTCGCGGCATTGAACCGGATGGCCGTCCGTCGGTTCGGTGCTCAGCGGCGGCGGTGCGACCTTCGGCGCGCCGAAGCGCGCGGGAGGATGTCGTCGTCGGACGGCAGCCAGGCGGGGACGGCGATCGCTGCCCTGGGCGGGTTCGGGGCGGACGCCGGTTGATGCGCCTCGCCGGCCTGTTCACGCTCGGAGCGAGGCGGTCGTCTGAGGGCGATCGTCGCCGCCGGCTCGTCTGGGGGTGCTTCGGGAGGAGAGGCGAGGCCGGAGATCGCCCGGCTGCCTCCGAGGCCGGTCAGGCTCGGCTGTCGGAGGGCGTTGACCGGACCGCCGACGTCGAGCAGGCCCGGGGGGGCGAGCCGGGCGGGGCCGTTACCGCCCGAGCCGGACTTGGGGAAGCCGGGAACGGCTTTCCTGGCAGCCGGCTGGTCGGCTTCGGCCGTCAGGTGCGGCTCGGTGAGCCGTGCGTGGGGGGACTCGGCCGGCGCCGGGCGGAGCGCGTCGCCGGGCGTGGCGCCGAGCGGCTCGGGGGGGACGGTGAGGCGGCGGGCGCCCGGCGGGGTGCGTCCCGGCGACCCCAGACGTCGGGGGGTGGCCTCCGCCTCGTCGGGGGCGAGCGGTTCGGATCCGCCGACCGACTCAACGTCGCGGAGAGCCTCGGCGAGCGTCGCCTCGAGGGCCTGGCGGGAGAACGACCCGTACGGGCGGTCGTCTTGGCCGCCGTCGAGCGGCGTCGGTGGTTCAGCCATGCCGTCTTATCGGCATCGGCACCCTCGGTTCTTGAACAGGTTCCGAGGGCGGCGCGGGACCTCTACGCTTCGCGCCATGCCTAGGCCGGGCGCCGGCGGAGCCGTGAAGGGAGGCGTGGCCGCCATCGCCCGCTCTCCCAGGCTCCGGGCGCTGCTCAGCTACCCGTTCCGCCTGGGGGACCCCGATTCGAACTGGGGGTCCACGCCGTTCGCGGGGCTGGCGATCGTAAACAACCTTTCCGGGGCCGGCGACGCGCTGGTCACCGTGGCGCTGGCCGGGTCGGTCTTCGTCAGCGTGTCGTTGCACGCGGCCAGGGGCAGGACCGCTCTGGGTCTGCTCATAACGGTCCTGCCGTTCGCGGTGGTCGGGCCGTTCGTCGGCCCCGCCATCGACCGGGTGAGGGGCGGGCGGAGGATCATCGTTCTGATCGCCGCCCTCGGCCGGCTGGCGGCCGCGCTGATGATGGCCTCGTGGATACACAGCCTGCTGCTCTTCCCCGCGGCTTTCGTCAGCCTGGTGTGCTCGAAGACCCACGCCGTGGCGACCTCGTCGCTCGTGCCCGGCGTCGTCGACGAGGACTCCGACCTGGTCCGGGCGAACTCGCGTCTGGCGGTCGGCTCGTCCTTGTCGACTTCGCTGGCCGCGTTGATCGGCTCAGGCGTGTACAAGGTCGCAGGATCTCGGGCCGTGCTCGACGTCGACGTCCTCGTGTTCGCCGCCGTGGCCGCCCTGTCGCTGCATCTGCTCGGCCGAAGGGCGCGACCGGTGGCACCTCCCGTGCCGGCATCGGCCGGGCCCGAACCGACCTTCCCTCCCCTTCCTCCGCCGCCCGTCTCGGTGCCCCCCGGGGCGGCCGCCGCCCGGCGGGGAGGCTTTCTCGGCCGGATCCACGGGTGGCTGTGGAGGCGCCCGAAGCCGTACATGACGAGGGAGTTGGCCTTGGCGCAGGTCGCCATGGCTGGGATGAGGGCGAGCGCCGGGATCCTCACGGCGCTGGTAGTTTTCGACTTCCGTCGCCAGGGGGCCCCGATCATCTGGTACGGCCTGGTGGCCATTGCGAGCGTCGGCGGCAACTTCGGGGGGGCGCTCCTCGCCCCGAGGCTGCGCCACCACGTTGCCGAGCGGCGGCTCGTCGGCGGGGCGGCGCTGGTCATAGGCGGCACGGCGATCGTCGTCATGCGCATGGCGGCGATGGACCGCCGCCCGGCTGCCTTGATCCTCGCCGCCGTCGTGGCGCTCGGCGCGAGCACGGCGAAGACGGCGTTCGACGCCATCGTTCAGAGGTCCACCCTCGACGCCGAGCGAAGCCGGCTTTTCGCCCGGTTCGGCTCGATCTTCCAGCTCGTGTGGGTCCTCGGGGCGCTGATCCCGACGCTGATCTACACGCCGCTGCTCGTCGGCTTCGTGCTCACCGCCGTCGTGATCATCGCCACCTCGGGGGTCTTCGTCGTGGGCATGGCCCGCCGGCCCACCACTGTGCGCTGAGACATTCCGCTGCCCCGGCCCCGGGGCTTCACGCTCCCGCCTGGCCGCTGTCGATCTCTATGCGGGCGAGCCACAAGCCCGGGGCGGCGAGCTCGGCTGGGGTGGGAAGCTCCCTCTCGGACTTCCAGAGCGGTGCCAGCCCCTCGGGTCCCGCCCGTTCGAGCACGCCCCGGACGAAGGCCTGGCCCTTCTCGTAGTCGGATGCCGACAAGGACACGCCGAACAGCTGCTCCAGCATTCGCGCGCCGGCGCTGTCCTCCAGGCGGTGGCGGCGGAGCGCCTCGGTGATCGGCTGGTAGGAGCCGACAAGTCGCCGTCCGATCGAGTCCATCACCCAGTCGACGTAGCCGACGACGGTGGAGAGCAGCGTGCGCAGCGGCACCTGCAGGCGGCGCTGCTCGTCGTTCTGCAGCTCTTCCACCAAGGACGCCGGGTCCCCGAACGCGGCTTGGAGCGAGCCCATGTCGGAAAGGTCCATGCCGGCGAGGCGTTCCTCTATGGCGGTGGTGGTCGGGGAGAACGCTCCTACGTACTCGCCGATCAGCTCCTCCAGGCGGGAGCGCACGTGCGGCCGCCCCAGCACCGCCAGGTTCGTCGCCTCCCGCAGGCAGACCCACATGCGGACGTCGTCGGTGGCGAGCCCCCAGCCACGAGCGAAGCCGTCGATGTTCGAGGGGACAATCAGGACGGCCGTGGAGGGGGGGCGGGGCATGGGCAGGTCGAACTGGCCCATCGCCCGGGTGGCGAGCTGGCCGACCATCGAGCCCGCCTGCAGGCCGAGCAGGAACGGCCCCAGCACCTGGGGGAGGTTGGCGAAGAGGCGGGACATGGGGTCCTCGCCCGGCCCGGTTTCCGCTTCGGCGGCCGGGCTGGCCGCCCCGGGTGCCGCCATCGCGGCGGCGAGCCTCTCGAAGAGCGGTTTCCACGCGTCGAGCGTGCGCAGCGCCCAGGCGCTGGGCGCAACCGCCTCCGCGGTGAGGGAACCGGTGTCGGAGGGGGCCAGGCCGGTAGCCTCCGACACGTGCATCTCGGCGACGCGAAGCAACTCCTCCAGCCTCACGCGGGCGAGCGGATCGGGGTTCGGCTCGGGCTGGCCTCCCGTCGCCGCCCACCCGGCCATCTGCCGTGCGATCTCCCAGTTGAGCGGTCCCTGCCCGGTGAAGAAGCGGGCCAGGTGGCGCATCAGGTCGCCCAGCGGCCCGCCGCCGAAGCCGAAGCCCTCAGGGCTGCTCAACGCGACCCCGCAGGAGCGACCATTGGAGAATGGTAGGGCCGCGTCGGCCGTTTTGGTCACCGGCGTCTCCGGGGCGGTCGGCGCCCGGGTCGCCGAGAGGCTCCTGCGGCATCCCCTGTGCGCGCGGGTGGTCGGAATCGACGTGGTACCCCCGCCGGTCGTCGACCCTCGGCTCGACGCCCGCCTGCTGGACCTGGCCGACCCGCGCGCCAAAGAGGCGGGCGGCTCCCTCGCAGAAGCGCTCGGCGAGGTGGGCGCGGTGCTGCACCTGGCGTGGACCGTCGCCGCCAGCCGGGGTGTCGAGGACACCGTGGCGCGCGCCAACCACCGGGCGCTGCAAGCGGCGCTCGGCGCCGCCGCCAAGACCGGCGCCCGCAGCTTCGTCTACCTGTCCAGCGCGACCGTCTACGGCGCCTGGCCGGACAACAAGATCCCTCTCACCGAGGACGCCCGCCTGCGCCCGAACCCGGGGTTCTCCTTCGCCGTGGCCAAGGCGGAGGGGGAGCGCATGGTGGCCGAGTGGGCGGCGGCTCGCCCGGAGGTGGCCGTCGCGGTGCTCAGACCCTGCGTCGTGGTCGGCGCCGGCGACAAGCCGCTCTACGACGCCCTGGGGGTCGTACGGGTCCCCGGCTCCGGCGATCCCGCCAGGCCGGTGCAGTACCTCCACGTCGACGACCTCGCCGACGCTGTCGTCCTCGCGTGGGAGAAACGGCTCTCAGGGGTGTACAACGTGGCTCCCGACGCGGGCATCCCCGAGGAGCAGGCTCGAGCGCTGGCCGGCGGGGTGGCCCGAGTGCACCTCCCCGAGCGCCTGTCGGCGACGGTCTCCGCCGCCGGGTGGCGCCTCTTGCGGCGCGGCGTCCCCGCCGAGGCGCGCCAGTACGCCACCCACCCATGGGTTGTCGCCCCTGACCGCCTGATAGCGGAGGGCTGGTCGCCGCGGTTCTCGAGCGAGGAGGCTCTGGTGGCCACCGACCGTCGCCTCCACTGGGACGACCTGCCCCCCGGCACGCGCCAGAACTACAACCTGATAGTGGCCGCTGCCGCGCTCGCGTTGGTGTCAGCCGGCGTCTTGGAGGTGGTGCGACGGTTGAGGAGACGCCGCCACCCGGCGCTGCGCTAGGCGCCCGCGTCTGCCGGCTCTTCGCCGACGGTCACCTTGGCGTGGACCGCCGTCCCGTTGTGCACGAAGGAGATCGGCACCGTCTGGCCGGGGTCGAGGTGCTCCAGCACGGCTATCAGCGACCCCGTCGAGGTCACCGCCTGACCGTCGAGGGAGGTGATGATGTCGTCGGGGTGGAGGCCGGCGCGCGCCGCCGGGCTGCCGCTGGTGACCCCGACTGCCTGGGCGCCGCCGGTCAGCCCGTAGCGGTGGGCTGCCGCCGACGGAAAGTCCTCGGCGTCGAAGACCCCCAGCCACGGGTGGGTCACCGGGCGCCCGGTGGCGATCTCGTCGACCACGCGGTTCACCTCGTCGATCGGCACCGCGAACGCCAGCTGTTGATCGGCGGGGTCGACGGGGTTGACGTCGACGGTTATGCCGACCACCCGCCCGTACTCGTCCACCAGGGGCCCGCCTGCTGCGCCGGAGGTCATGGATGGGATCGTCAAAGCGAGCAGGCCGTCGAGGTCAGTGCCGTCGGAGAGGTCCACCTTGCGGTCCTCGCCGCTGACCGATCCGGGGAACACCGAGCCGGTCGACAAGCTGCGCGAGCCGATGGCCAGAACCGGGTTGGCGTCTTGGAGGTCGGCGATCGTCCCGGTCGCCGGTGGTGCGGCACGGTCGAGGTTGCGGACCTCGATGACCGCGAGGCCGCTCAAGGGATCCTGGCCGACGAGCCTGCCTTTCGCCTGGTCGCCCGACAGGAACGTGACGTCGATGCCGCCCAGGTACCCGGTCTCCAGAGCGGGGGAGAGCAGCGAGCGGTCCGTCACCACGTAGGCGTTGCCGTCCGCTGTCGACATGAGGAGGAGCCCCGACCCGGAGAGGGGCCCCGAACCCCCTTGCACGGTGACGCCGACGACGGAGGGCGCTACGGCATCGTCGATCGCCGTCCAGTTCACCTGCCCGGCGCCCCCGGCGTCGGCGAGCGACACGGACGACGCCTCTGGCAGCACCGAGCGTACGACGGTGGTCTGCTTCGTCCACCACCCCGTCGCCGCGCCGATGCCGGTCGCGGCGAAGGCGCCGATCAGCCCCGCGGCCAAGGCGACGGCCCACAACCGTCCGCCGCCGCCGGCGGCGGCGGCGCCGACCGACCGGCGGCCTGCGTTGCCCGGCGGCCGGCGGGAGGCCGCCTCCGAAGGGTGGCGCCACAACCGGTCCTCGGGCGGCAGCCACGGCAGGAGAGGCCCGTCATCGCCGCCGGGCTCGCCGACCCCCGGCTCCGGCTCGGGGACGGCGGGTTCTGCATCCACGTCCTTTGAGCCTAAAGCGGTGGCCGGCCGATCGGGTGTCGGCATCGGACCCGTCTGTCACTTAGCATTGGGGCGTATGCCCGGACTCGACGAGCGCGCCTGGGTGCGGCTGACCGGTGAGGCGTTGTCTCTCGACGCCGCGGCCCGGTGGGTGCGAACCGACTCGTGCGGCGCGGTGGTGCTCTTCGGCGGCACCGTGCGCGACCACGCCGAGGGGCGCCCGGGCGTGGTCGAGCTCGAGTACGAGGCCTACACCGAGCAGGTCGAACCGCGGTTGCGGCGCATAGCCGGGCAGGCTCTCGAGCGCTGGGCCGGGGCCGGGCGGGTCGTCCTGTGGCACCGGACGGGGGTCCTGGCGGTCGGGGAGTACTCGGTCCTGGTGGCGGTGTCGGCGGCGCATCGGGGCGACGCCTTCGACGCCGCCCGCTTCTGCATCGACGCGGTGAAGACGTCGGTGCCGATCTGGAAGCGGGAGAAGTGGTCGGGCGGCGACGGCTGGGGTCTCGACGCCCAGGACATAGCCGAGGTTTCGCGGTGATCGCCTCGTCTGCCACCGTCCTCGCCAACCTCGCCTACCTGATCGGTGCCGTCGTCGTCGCCGCGGCCGGCGGCGTGATCGTGTGGTTGCGGCACCGTCAGCCCAGATCGGTCGACGCCAACATGGCCTCGTTCCGCCGGGGCCTGTCCGCCCTAGCCCCCGACCCGTCCTCCAGCCCCCCACCGAGGCGGCGGCTCGAGCCGCCAGCTCTCACCCATGTGCGCATCGAGCCCAGGGTGCGGCGTCTCTCCCCCGAGGCCGAGCCCGAGGGCAGCTTCGAAGAGGACGCCGGAGACGCCCTCCGTGCAGGTGATAACCCTGGCTAGGGATCTCGCCATCGACCTCGGCACGGCCAACACCCTCGTCTACACCAAGGGCCGGGGCATAGTGCTCAACGAGCCGACCGTCATCGCCTTGAACTCCCGCACCCAGGAGGTGCTGGCGATGGGTCAAGAGGCGTGGCAGATGATCGGGCGTACGCCGGGCTACATCGTGGCGGTCCGCCCGCTGCGCCAGGGGGCGATCACCGACTTCGACATCACGCAGCGGATGATCCGCCTCCTCCTCCAGCGCGCCGGTGTCTCCCGGTTCAACCGTCCCCGGGTGCTCATCTGCGTCCCGTCGGCCATCACCGAGGTGGAGCGGCGGGCGGTCGAGGAGGCGGCCAAGGGGGCGGGGGCCAACGGCGCCTTCCTGATCGAGCAGCCCATGGCCGCGGCGATAGGAGCCGGGCTGCCGATCCACGAGCCGCTCGGCAACATGATCGTCGACGTCGGCGGCGGCACCACCGAGGTGGCGGTCATCTCGCTCGGGGGCATCGTTGCCTTGGAGGCCATCCGCGTCGGCTCTTTCGACATCGACGCTTCGATCCAGACCTACGTGCGGCGCGAGTACGGCATCGCCGTCGGCGAACGCACAGCGGAGGAGATCAAGCTGGCGATCGGGTCGGCGTGGCCGTCCGGCGGTGACGAGGTGAAGGCCGAGGTTCGCGGCCGGGACCTGATGTCCGGGCTGCCCAAGACGGTGATCCTCTCGCCCGAGGAGGTCCGCGAGGCGATCGAGGAGCAGGTGGGCGCCATCGTCGACTCGGTCGTCAAGTGCCTGGGGAACTCTCCGCCGGAGCTGGCCCAGGATCTGATCAGCCAGGGCATACACCTGGTCGGCGGAGGGGGGATGCTCGCCGGCCTCGACAAGCGCCTGGAGGCGGAGACGTCGCTGCCGGTGAACCTGGTGGACGCCCCGCTCGAGTGCGTCGTCCTGGGTGCCGGCAAATGTCTGGAAGCCTTCGACGAGGTCCAGGACCTCTTCATGAAGTGAGCAGATCCTCGGCGGCCTGACGCACCTGCCAGTCCCGGTCCTGCAGCGCCCGCCGCAGGGCCGCGTCCACCTCCGGCCCGTCGAAGGCGGCGAGGGCGATGACCGCCCTGCGCCGCACCGCCGGCTTGTCCTCCAGGGCGGACAGGACCGCTTCCAACCCGTCGGGCGCGCCGAGCGCGCCGAGCGCCGCCACTGCCGCTTCTCTGCACAGAGGATCCCCGTGGCGGCCGGCGATCCCCGCGAGGGCGGCAACCGCAGCGGGGCTGCGGGCCGCCTCTCCTAGCTCGCCGAGAGCGAAGCAGGCCGCTTCGACGACCTGCGGCTGCAGGTCGGCGCTGAGCGCCGTCAACCTTTCGAGCGCCCCAGCCCCGCCTGCAGCCGAGAGCTCCGCGACGCGTGCCCTCACCACCCCCGACGCGTCCGCCGCCGCGGCGTCCAGGTCGGCGCCGCGCAGGGCCCCCGCCCGGGCGAGAGCGCCCAGGGCGGTCGCGCGCACCTTGGGGTCGGCGTCGGCGAGGAAGCCCCGGGCCGCCGCGGCGTCACCGGAGTGGCCGGACAGAGCCGCCTCGCGACGGCGGGCGGTCATGCGGTCGCGGCGTGGTGCAGCAACGCCGCCAGGGCCCACATGACCCCGGCGAGGGTCGCCGAGACCAGCAGCGCGACGCACACGGCGAGCAACACCAGGTGCGCCACCGCCCGGGGCGCCCCGCCCTGCACCGCCACGCGGGGGCTCGCGAGCCCCCGCTCCCCGCCGGTCATGGCAGGCTGTCCTCGCCTTCGGCGCCTAGAACGGAGCAGGATTTTTTGAGCACAGCTGGAGAGATGCTACCCAAGGGCCGGCCGAAGCGCCGTCTTCTCGTCGCCGCCCTGATCCTCATGGCCGCCGTCCTCGTCGCCGAGGTGGTCTACGTGGTCGTCGCCTCCCGCTCGTACTTCGCCATCTCCCCCGGGACCGCCCCGATCGTCTCCGACCAGCCATCGTGCCGGCCGGCCGGCGGCGGGAACTACGCCCTGCCCGACGGGCAGCCGTGCATCCGCCTGGTGGTTCCAGCTTCGAAGGCGGCGGCGGTCGCCGGGTCGGTGATGATGGTGGACGTCCTGGAGGGCCAGGCGACTCCCTGGCAGTACTTCCTGCACCAGGTGCATCTCCTCCACTCGGTCGACGACGGCACGGTGCTTTTGCCCAACCAGGAGATCCTCGGGCCCACTCCGCTCTCGCAGCTCTCCTGCCAGGACGACCAGGAGATGGCCGACGCCACCCAGGCGGCGCGCGTGGTCGCCCTGCGCACCCTCGGCTACCGCGTGACCGAGACCGACCTGGGCGCCCAGGTGGACCTGGTCAGTCCGGGCACACCCGCCGCCGCCGCCGGCCTCGAGTGCAACGACCTGGTCGTCGCCGCCGACGGCAAGCCGGTGCGCACGGCGGCGCAGCTGGTCGCGGCCGTCCACTCCCTGTCGCCCGGCGACACGATCCACCTGACCGTCCGGCGCGGCGCCCAGACGCTGCAGCTGGCGGCCCGCCTGGAAGGGACGCCTGCGCTGCAGGGCCAGCCGGCGGACCCGAAGCAGGCGTTCCTCGGCGTCGCCGTGGAGACGCGCGCCACGTTCGGGTTCCCCTTCGACGTGGCGTTCAAGGTGGGCCAGATCGGCGGGCCGTCGGCGGGGCTGGCGATGACGCTCGGTCTGCTCGACGCCCTCACCCACGGGCAGCTCACCGGGGGCCTGCGGGTGGCGGCCACGGGCACCATCGACTTGCAGGGGAGGGTGGGCGACGTCGGGGGGGTGGCTCAGAAGACCGTCGCCGTCCGCCACGCCGGTGCGCAGGTGTTCTTCGTGCCCGACAGCGAGCTGGCAGCAGCGAGGAGCGAGGCGCGATCCCTGAAGGTGTTCCCGGTGTCGTCGCTGTCGCAGGCTCTCGCCGACCTGCGGTCCCTCGGAGGCAAGGTCCCGGCCGTGGCGAGCGGCCAGAATGGTGGCGGGATGAAGACCTGATGTCCCTCACCGAAGCGCAGGTGCAGTTCGCCGCCGAGTTCGTGACACTCGTCGTGACCGTTGCGGCCCTGGCGCTGGTGATCGCCCGCCCCGGGATGCGCAACTACGGGCGGCCCGGCGACATCGAGCGGTGGGGGTGGATCCCCGCCTCGTTCGCGTTGGTCGTGCTCGGCGGAGCGTCCTTCGCCCGGGGGTCCCTGCTCGTCACCGGGCGCCCGGTCGAATGGCTCGGCCTCGCCCGGCTCGTCGCGGCGGGGTTGCTGTTCGCCGTGTTCCCCTACCAGGGCCGCAAGCGGGCGGCCCCGGCGCTGACGGCCGCCGGATGCGTGCTGTGGATGGCCGCGGGCACCGTAGAGCTGGCGTCGGGACCCGCCTACCTCGTCGACGGCATCCTGGTGGCCGGTTCCCTGTCCCTCGCCGCGGCGTTCGTCGGCTCGGCACAGCGGTCGGTCGCCGCCCGGGTGGCCGCGGGCGCCGCGGCCACCCTCCTGCTCGTGGTCGTCGTGCTCGCCCTCGCGCTGTCGACGGTCATCTCCTCGTCCGTCCAGCACCAGGAGCTCGACCAGCTGGCGTCACGGGCACGGGTGCAGGAGGCGACGATCACCGACACCCGCCCCGTTTCGGCGTCGGCTGCGCTCGTCGAAGCGGACCTGGCCGGCTACTTCGCCCAGGCGAACCCCAACCCGCTCTTCGAGTTCGCGAGCGGCGATCCCCCGCAGGTGTCCGCGGCGGCGGCGGTGATCTCCGCCCGTCTGGAGAGCCTCAACGCCCCGGCGTTGAACGGTGACCTGGCCTACTCGAACCTGGCCTACTCGAACTGGGCTGGGACGCTCACCATCTACCCGGGCAACCCCCTGCCGGTCCACGCCCCGGGCTTCGGTGCAGGGATCGATCTGGCCCCCTACTCGTGCGCTCAGGGGCGCCAGGGCCTGTTCGCCTCCGGCGCATCGGTCTACGCGGCCGCCTCCTCCCCCGAGTGCACCAGCGGCGGGCGGAAGCTGGGGGTAGCCATCAGCTCGGTCGAGCTCAACGACAGCTATGTGGGCGCCCGTCGCAGTGTCGACCCTTCGGCGGCACTCGCCCTCCTCCTCGGCGACCGGGTGGTCGCGACCGCCGGCATGACGCCGGCGGAGGCCGAGCGGGCCGTCGCCGGCGTGTCGGGGGCGAGCGGAAACCTTGTAGCCGAGGCCAGGGGAGACCAGTTCGTCAGCCTGGCCATCGTGCCGGTCGCCGGGGCGCAGCCGCATCTGACGGTGCTGTTGACGTCGCCCGCGACGACTGTCCTCTCGACGCGCAACCAGCTGTTCCGCACCCTTTTCCTCATCTCCTTCGGCGGCACGATCCTCGCTTTGGGGCTGGCGATCTTCACCGGGGACCGGATCACCGCGGGGCTCCGGCGTCTCACCCGGGCGGCGGCGGCCATCCAGAGCGGGGAGCCCCACGTTCGCTCCGGAGTGACCGGCGAGGACGAGGTGGCCGCGCTCGGCACGGCTTTCGACGCGATGCTCGACTCGGTCGCCGCCCAGGCCGCCGCTTTGCAAGCCGCCGCCGAGGACGAGGCCAGGCTCCGCAACCGTCTGGAGGCCGTGGTGGCCGGCATGACCGACGCGCTGGTGGCGGTGGACCCCTACGGCAGGATCACCGACTTCAACAGGGCGGCCGAGGCGCTCACGGGGATCAGCGCCTCCCGAGCCCGGGGGGCTCCGGCCGAGCAGGTGGTCAGGCTGTGCACCGAGGAGGGGGTGGCCGTCGGAAGGCGCCTGTTCCGCGCCGGCGCCCGCGACACCGCGATGCTCGGCTACGTGAAGAGGGGGGAGGAGGAGATCCCCGTGGCGGTGTCCAGCGGCCGCCTGAGGGGCCCCGCCGGCGAGACGGCGGGGACGGTTCTCGTCTTCCGCGACATGCGCCGGGAGCGGGAGGTGGAGCGGATGAAGACCGAGTTCCTTTCCCGGGTGGGCCACGAGCTGCGCACCCCGCTGACCGGGATCCTCGGCTACGCCGACATTCTCCTCAGGCGAGACGTGCCCGCCGAGCGGGCCCGCTCCTGGCACGAGGAGATCCTCCACAGCGCCCGGCGGCTGCTGCGCATAGTCGAGATGCTCGAGTTCTTCGCCTCGGAGGGCGCCGGCCGGATGATGCTCAGACCGGAGCCGGTCGACGTCAGGGCCCTGGTCAACGGCATCGCCTCCTCGTGGAACGACCGGCTGCCGACGAACGTCACCCTCGGCAGGCGGATCGCCAAGGAGGAGGCCTTCGTCTCCGCCGACCGTCGATGGCTCAGCCTCGCGGTGGACGAGCTGATCGACAACGCCGTCAAGTTCTCCCCCGGCGGGGGCCGCATCCTCGTCAGGGTGGGTTCCGGCGACGGCGTGGTGGAGATATCCGTCAGCGACCAGGGGATGGGAATGAGCGCTGAGCAGCAGGCGGTGATCTTCGGCGACTTCGTCCAGGTGGACTCGTCGGACACGCGCCGGTTCGGGGGTCTCGGGCTGGGCTTGGCGGTGGTCAGGCGGGTGGCCGACGGCCTGGGCGGAACCATCCGCTGCCGTTCGGCGCCGGGCCGGGGTGCGACCTTCACGATCGTCCTGCCGGCCTGGCCCGCCGTGTCACGATTCGGTGCCGAGCCGGAGCAGCCGGCGAACGGGGGCCCCGGCGACAACGGGTCGGCCGGCCGGGCCGGGCGGTCACCCACCGGCAGCCGCGCCCGGTCTTAATCTCTCCCCATGGGACCTGACCCGTCGTTGACTCCGGAACTGATCCAGGCCCAGTCGTTCTCCACCGCGTTCCGCGGTTTCGACCAGGCCGAAGTGCGCAGCTTTCTCGGGCGCGTCGCAGAGCAGCTCCGGGCCTGGCAGGAGCGGGCCGGGCACCTCGAGTCCTCGTGGAGGTCGGCGGAGGAGCGGGCGGCCCGCCCCCCCGTCCTCGACGAGGACACCCTTATGGCCGCCGTGGGCGAGGAAACGGCGTCGATACTGCGGTCGGCGCGCAGCGCCGCCGGCGATCTTCGCGCCAAGGCCGCCGACGAAGCCGAGAAGTTGCTCGGCGACGCCAAGGCCGAGGCCGAGCGCATACGAGCCGAGGCGCGCGCCGCCATGGAGCGAGCCACGTCCGCCGCCGAGGAGGCCGCGGCGCGGATCGTCGCCACCGCCCGCGCCGAGGCGGCCGACACCCTCGAGAAGGCGAGGAGCGAAGCGGACAAGCTGCGCGCCGCCGCCGAGCAGGACCGCAAGCTGACCATCGACGGCGCCAACGCGACCCGGGACCGGATCCTCGAGGACCTGGCACGCCGGCGCCGGGTCGCCACCGTCCAGATCGAGCAGCTGCGGGCCGGACGGGAGAGGCTGATAGAGAGCTACGCCGTCGTCAGGCGGACACTCGAGGAAGCGCAGACCGAGCTGAGCAGGGCGGACGCCGAGGCGCGAGCCGCCGCCGACGAGGTCGGCCGCAGGATGGGACATCTCCCCGGGGGGGACGCGCCGTCCCCCGAGGGGAGCGAAGACCCGGGCGCACAGGAGGAGGACGGCAATCCGCTCGGCGACCCGGCTGGCGAGGAGGCCGGCGTCACGGGTGACGCCGAGGGCACGGATGCCGTGGCCGCGCCGCCCGCGCCAGCCGCAGAGGAGGGGTCCCGCGCCCCGGCGCTGACCGTCCTCCGGGGCGGCGCCCAGCAGGCGCAGAGCGCGGTGGACGAGCTGTTCGCCCGGATCAAGGCGGACGGTGGCGCCCCGAGGACCGAAGAGGCGGCGCAGCCAGCCGCCCCAGGCACGGATGGCGACGGCACCGAGGAGGAGTCAGCCCGAGCCGGGGAGGTCCGGAGCGAGGACGAGTCATCCGGAGCTGGGGAGGACGAGGCGGCTGAAACCAGCGAGGAGACGGCCGAGTCGGGCGTCGACCGGCGGGGTGACGAGGAGGAGAGCCTGCTGCAGCGGCGGGAGTCGGCGCTCGCCGACCTCGAAACGGCGCTGACCAGGCACCTGAAGAGGGCGCTGCAGGACGAGCAGAACGACGTGCTCGACCGGCTTCGCAGTCTGCGCGGCGAGCCGAGCGCGGCGGGCTTGCTCCCCGACCCGGCGGAGCAGTCGGCGCGTTTCGCCGCCGCCGCCCGGGCGCATCTGGAACGCGCCGCGATGGCCGGGGCCGCCTTCGCCCGCTCGGGAGCGTCGGTCGAGGTGGACGTGTCCGACATAGCCCGCGACGCCGCCGACGGGATAGCCGTTCCGCTCCGAAGGCGGCTCGAGCAGGCGGTCGCGGCTGGCGACGGCGACCAGGCGGTCCTCGTCGAGGCGCTCGGCGCGGCCTACCGGGAGTGGAAGACGCAGCGGATCGAACGCATCGCGGGCGACGCCGCCGCGGCCGCCTTCGCCCGCGGCACGTGGGAGGCCGTGCCGGAAGGGACGAGGATGCGCTGGGTGGTCGAGGACATCGACGGCCCCTGCCCCGACTGCGACGACGACGCCCTCGCCGGGGAGCTGTCCAAGGGCGAGCCCTTCCCCACCGGACAGCACCACCCGCCGGCCCACAGCGGGTGTCGCTGCCTGCTCGTCCCGGTGGCAGCATCGGCCTGATCCGCTCGAAGCCCCCCCGCCGCCCACAGGCGGCGGGGGGTCAACTGTAGGCTTCCGGGCCGGATGCGAACCCCCCAGGATTTTCCCCGGAGGGCGCCGCGCGCCTCCCGGCGTACCCGGGTGATCGTCGTCGGCGTTCTCGTCGCGGTCGTCGTGGCGATCGTCGTCCTGCGGGCCCTGGCCGGGTTTTGGATCAACTATCTGTGGTTCTCCTCGGTCGGGTTCACCTCGGTCTTCCGGGGCGTCCTCCTGACCAAGGTCGTCCTGGCCGCGATCTTCGTGACGATCTTCTTCGTCGTGATGCTGGCTAGCCTCACCGTCGCCGACCGTCTCGCCCCGGCCGAGGTAGACCCGGCTACGGCAAACGAGCTGGTGGTGCGCTACCGCGAGCTCGCCTGGTCCCGCGGCCGCCAGATACGCGTGGCGGTGAGCATCGTCTTCGCCCTCCTCGCCGGCGTGGGCACGGACCGTGAATGGAACAACTGGGACCTGTTCCACTACGCGGTCAGCTTCGGCGTGACCGACCCGCAGTTCCACCGTGACGTGGGTTTCTATGTGTTCCGCCTGCCGTTCATCGAGTTCCTCATCGGCTGGGCGTTCGAGGCGGTGATCGTCGTCCTCATCGTCACCGCCGTCTTCTACTACCTCGGCGGCAGCATCCTCCCCCAGGCGCACCACCAGCGGGTGTCGCCCGGCGCGAAGGCGCACCTGTCGGTGCTGCTCGGCCTGCTCGCCATAGTCCGGGCCGTCGGCTACTACTACGACCGGCTCGCGCTGGTGCTCTCACGTTCGCACGTCGTCGACGGGGCCACCAACACCAGCGTCCACGCCAACGCTCCCGCCGACTTCATCCTGATGGCCATCGCCGTCATCGCGGCTGCCCTGTTCCTCGCCAACATCCGCCAGCGGGGATGGATCCTGCCGGCGGTGGGGGTGGCTCTCTGGGGCCTGGTCGCCTTGCTTATCGGTGTCGCCTACCCGGCCATCTACCAGGCGCTCCGGGTCAACCCCTCCGAGCTCACCAGGGAGGCGACCTACATACAGCGCAACATCGACGCCACCCGGGCGGCATACGGACTGAACAAGGTCAAGGTCCACGACTCGTACGACTACTCGCCGACGGTCACCACCTCGGAGATCCAGGGCGCGTCGGGCCCGCAGGCCCAGGTCAACCAGCAGACCATCGCCAACATCAGGCTCCTGGACCCCCAGGTGGACCTGCTCAACGCGTTCAACAAGTACCAGGCGCTCCGTTCCTACTACTCGTTCGACCAGTTGTCGGTGGACCGCTACGTGATGTCGCTGAACGGGAGCCCGCCCCAGGAGACCGGAACGGTCACCGCGGTCCGCGAGCTCAACAACTCGGTGCCGTCCGGCTTTGTCAACCAGAAGCTGGTCTACACCCACGGCTACGGCGCGGTCGTCGCTCCCATCGGCGAGGCGGGCGTGAGCCCCGGCGGCGAGCCGAACTTCACCCTCCAGGGGCTGCCGCCCCAGGGGCAGCCGTCCTTGGACACCGCCAAGGGCGCCGAGATCTACTACGGGCTCGGCCCGGACACAGGCGGCTACGTCATCGCCGACTCGAAGACCCCGGAGGTCGACTACGAGAACGCCGCCGGCCAGCAGATCACCGGTCACTACGCCGGCCACGGGGGGGTCCCGGCCGGCAACCTCCTGCGCCGGGCTGCGTTCGCCTCCTACTTCGGCGACGCCAACTTCTTGCTTTCCGGCCAGATCACCGCCTCGTCGAGGGTCATGTTCATCCGCAACGTGATCGCCCGGGTGCAAAAGGCGGCGCCGTTCCTCAAGCTCGACTCGGACCCCTATGCCGTCATCTTGAACAACCAGGTCTACTGGGTCATAGATGCCTACACAGTCTCGGACAACTACCCCTACTCCCAGAACGCCAACCTCGACGGGCTGCCGGCGAACAGCGGCCTGCAGACCACCTTCAACTACGTGCGCAACTCGGTGAAGGTCGTCGTCAGCGCCTACAACGGCTCGATGAAGTTCTACGCCTGGGATCCGAACGACCCGATACTGCGCGTTTACATGCGGGCCTTCCCCGATCTTTTCACCCCCGCCTCCGAGGCACCCGCCGACCTCGTGGCCCACTTCCGCTACCCCGAGGACCTCTTCCAGGTGCAGACCAACATGTATGGCCGCTACCACCTGACCGACGCCTCCGACTTCTACAGCCAGGCCCAGGCCTGGGCGGTCTCCCCCGACCCCGGCAGCGGCCCGCTGTCCGAAACCAGCTTCGCCAGCGCCGGTGTGGGCGCCAACGGCCTCGTGTCCGCCCCGTCGGTGCCCCGCCTGCCGCCCCAGTACGAGCTGGCGAGCCTCCCCGGCTCCTCCCGGCCCGAGGAGAACTTCCTCCTGGTAACCCCGTTCGTGCCGATCTCCGCCACCGGATCCAGCCAGAACCTGACGGCGATCATGACAGCTTCGTCCGATCCGGGCACCTACGGCGAGCTCAACGTGTACCCACTCCCCGCCGGGACCACCGTCGACGGGCCCGGCCTCATATCCAACCTGATCAGGGCCAACCAGCAGATCTCCACCGAGTTGACCCTCTACAACCAGCAGGGGTCCCAGGTAGAGCTGGGTGAGGTGGCGGTCGTGCCGGTCGACGACACCCTGCTGTACGTGGAACCGGTTTACGTGGAGTCCACCGCCACCCACGTTCCGACGCTCGACGATGTCGTCGTCGTCTACAACGGCAAGGCCTACCACAGCGGCAACGCGTCCATCGACAACGCCCTCTGCCAGATAACCAATCCCGACGGCAGCAAGCCGTTCTCCAATTACTGCAACACCGCGGCCGCTCAGAACGCCGCCCCGGTCACCGCCTCCACCCCGAGCGGATCCGGGAGCGGAACGTCGACGACGACCACCGTCCCCCAGCCGGGGGTTTCGGTGCAGTCCCTCCTCGCCCAGGCCAGCTCCGACTTCGCCAACGCCCAGAAGGCCTTGCAGGCCGGGAACCTCGGCACCTATCAGGCTGACGTGCAACAGGCCCAGCAGGCGGTCCAGAAGGCGCAGCAACTGGCGGCGCGGCCGCCAGGGGGCTAGCCGGCGCTCCGTGCGTCGCCGCGATCGGGGGGCGCCCATCGCCGCTCCGCCCCTCCCCGTCGCGCCCAGCGGACCGATGCGCTCACCCTCGGTCCCGCCACCGCCGAGCTTTTCGGAACGCAATGCTCCCAACCCGCCTGGCATGAGCCGCCCATCACCACCAGGTCGCCCGACGCGGGCCGGAGGTCGATCGAGCGACCGCCGCCGGCGGGGCGCAGCAGGAAGGACCGGGCCGCGCCGAGGGTGAGGATGGCGACCAGCGTGTCGTCGAGGTGCCGCAGCTCCCGGTCGGAGTGGAAGGCGACGCTGTCACGCCCGTCGCGGTAGAAGTTGAGCCCCATGGCGGCGAACCTGACCCCGTAGCGGCGCGAGGCGGCCACCCGGAAACGAGCGAGGGACCGGTCGGGGAGCGCGTCGCCGGCGGCGTACCAGCGCGACAGGCGCGGCTCGTCGACCACCCGGTCGTACATCCACCGGCGGTGCTGGCGCCAGTCGACAACGGCGACGAGCCTCTCCAGGAGGTCGTCGGCCCCGCAGTACCAGTTGCGGGCAACGTCCACCCACGCCCCGTCGCCAAGCTCGATCCGCTCGAAAACCGCCTCGGGGCGGACCCCAGCGGGGCCCGAGGCGAACAGATCCCCCTGCAGCGGGGTCGAGGCGGGTGCCGGCCGGGTCGCGGGCACCCCGCCAGCATAACCCAACTGGGAACACGTGTTCGATTCAGTGGGTTACATACTGGAAGGGTGCTGCCGAGCGCGGTCGGCGTACCGGTCGACGAATTCCTGCGGGACCTGGAGGAGGAGGCGGGGGGGCTGCTGGCCGGCGCCTACCTCGTCGGGTCCTCCGCGCTCGGTGACTTCAGCCCCCGTTTCAGCAACGTCGACGTCGTCGTGGTCACCGACCCCCCCGCCGACCCGCCGGCCGTGTCCCGGATGCGCCGCGCCGAGGGCCGCCTGCACCGGGCCGGCCGCTCGGCCTCGGTGTGGTACACCGCCTGGGAGGACCTTGCCAGCGGCGACCCCTCCGGCGGCGGCGGCCGTCTCGACACGCCCATGACCCGCGCCATTCTGCGCGACGACGCGGTCACGCTGACCGGTCCGGACTGGCCGGTCGTCGCCTTCGACGACGAGACGTTCCGCCGGTGGTGCCAGGCCCGCCTCGCCCAGGTCGCCGACCAGGCGCAGGGCCTCATGGTGTTCCGTCGCGGGGTAGTGCCGGTCGTGCTCGAGGCGGCACGCCTGGCGGAGGGCGCGTTGAGCGGGCGGGTGCTGTCCAAGTGCGAGGCGGGCCAGATCGCCTCCAGGCTGGTCAAGTCCCACTTCCGGCGGATCCTCACCGACGCGGTCGGCTACCGGCAGGGAGCCACGACCTCCATGTACTGGGGACCCTTCGAGCGCAAGTACGACGCCCGCGAGGTCGTGCGACACCTCGCCGCCGCCGCCGGCCTGTGACGTCGGTTTCCGGCGGCGCTCACCAGCCGCGCATGTCCACCGGCCAGGTGGCGAAGACCTCCGTGCGTTCGCCGTCCACGACGTGCATCCGCTCGTGGTAGGCGACGGTCGGGTCGACGTGTGCCGGGACGACCTCGACCTGCTCGCCGACCCGGGGCATCGGCCGGCCCTCCTCTGGCGAGAAGGTGACGTGCTCGTCGGAGCAGAACCACACGACGAAGCCAGGGATCGAAGGGTTGCCGTGGTCCATTCCGAGAGCCTTCAGCCCGCAGTCGGCCACCGCCCAGCCGCCCGGGTTCACGGAGATGACGGTGGCGAGCACGGTCAGAGCGTTGCGGAACGGCAGGCCCAACTTGGCGTACGCCGTGTCCATGAGGGCGTAGGAGCCGGCCTGGATCTCGGTGGCCACCTGGTTGAGGTCGTAGCTGCCGGTGCCGCCGGCCGACAGCACTTCCCCGCCGACATCGGCGTGGGCGGCGGCGAGGAGGGACATGGCCTCATCGACCTGGCGGCTCCTCTCGGCGCGGTCCTCCAGCCCCACCGCGTGGCCCTCGTAGCCCATGACCCCGCGCACCGTGAGGCCCCTGGAGCGGGCCAGCTCGGCGAGGCGGCCCGCCTGGGCGGGGTCGCACCCGCAGCGGGGGAGGCCGACGTTGACGTCGACCAGCACCTCCGGCACGCCCGCCGACGCGGCCGCCTCGACGGTCTCCGGCGAGTCCACCGCCACGGTCACCCGGGCACCCGCCTCTACGAGAGGGGTGAGGCGCGAGCAGTCGAGCACCTCGTTGGCGAGGAGCAGGTCTGCACCGAGGCCACGTTCTGCCATCACCTCCATCTCCCGGATCGTGGCGCAGCAGAAACCGGTGTGACCGCCCGCCGCCTGGCGCAGGGCCAGCTCGGAGCACTTGTGCGCTTTCACGTGCGGGCGGAGCCTGGGCCCGGGGAGCGCTTCGGTCATGACCCGCAGGTTGTCCTCCAGGGCTCGAGCGTCGACCAGCAGGGCCGGAGTTTGCAGGCGCAGCACGCAGAGACGCTAGCCCGCGGCGCTGGACACGAACGTCTGGTGAAGCTCGCCGATCCCCTCCACCCAGCTGCGGAGCCGGTCGCCCGGCTGGAGGAACACGGGAGGCTGGCGTCCGATGCCGACCCCGGGCGGCGTGCCGGTGAAGATCACGTCACCCGGACATAGCGTCACCACCCTCGACAGGTACGCCACCAATTCCGGCACCTTGAAGATCATCTGTGAGGTGCGGTCCTGCTGCATCGTCGAGCCGTTGACCTCGCAGCCCAGCTCGAGGTCGTCGGGGTCGTCGAGTTCGTCGGGGGTCACCAGCAGCGGGCCTGTCGGGGCGAAACCCGGGTAGGACTTGCCCAGGGCGAACTGCGGCACCGGCCCCCGCCGCTGCAGGACGCGCTCGGAGAGGTCCTGGCCGACGGTCAGGCCCGCCACGTACGACCACCCGTCGGCCGGTGCCACCCGGTGGGCGGTGCGGCCAATCACCGCCACCAGCTCGCACTCCCAGTCCACCTTGCCCTCGGGTAGGGCCACCTCGGTGACCGGACCGCTGAAGGCGGTCACGTACTTGGTGAAGATCAGCGGTTCCTCCGGGGGCCGGTTGCCGGACTCGGCGGCGTGCTCGGCGTAGTTGAGGGCCACGGCGAACACCTGCCGGGGCTCGGGCGAGGGGGTCCCGCCAGGGAGGGCGAGAACGGCTGAATCGCCGACACTTTGTCCTTGTCGAGTGCCGCGGCCCACGATCGGAACCTCTCCCAGTCGTCGTATAGTGCGCCCAGCCCCGGGCCGAACTCGCCGCCGCTCAGGGTGGCGACGTCGGCGACCTCGCCGCCGGCGACCTCCAGCTTGGCCCGCCCTCCGACGTTGGCTATCCGCATGGCCCGCACCGTACCTGCTCAGCCGGCGGCGACCGCGACGGCGTGAAGGGCGAGGCCGGCGAGGCCGCCGACCACGGTGCCGTTGATGCGGATGTACTGCAGGTCCGGGCCTAGCAGGAGCTCCAGGCGCCGGGCGGTGTCGTGGGCGTCCCAGCGGGCGATCGTGCCTGTCACCAGGCCGACCACGTCAGAGGCCGACCCGGCCAGCGCAACCCGGGCCGCCGCCTCCAGCGACCGTTCGGCGGACGCCGCCAGCGCCGGGTCGTCAAGAAGCCGTCGGCCGGTGTCGGCGATCACCTTTGCCAGCCGTGACCGTAGCGCCGAGGAGGGATTCTCGGCCTGGACCCTCAGCTCCGTCTTGGTGTCGGCCCAGACGCTCGCGGCCAGCCGCCGCACGGTCGGCTGCGACAGGAGCTCGGCCTTCAGCTCTTCGCCCCGTTCGCGGAGCCCCGGGTCGACCTGGAGCCGGTGAGCGAACTTGGCGATCCCCTCGCCCAACTGGACCCGCAGCGGGTGCTCCCGATCGGCCGCCATCTCGGCGACGACAGCCTCGGTGCGGGCGAGGAGCCGGTCGACCATCCGGGTGCTGACCGGCCCGGGCAGCCACCACGGCGAGCGGATCCCGAGCCTCCGGTGCATGTCAGCCCCGTGCAGGCGCAGGTACTCGGCGAGCCCTTCGAGGGCTGTGTCGAGCACCGGCTCGTGCCGGCCGTCCCGGGTCAGCCGGTCGAGGATCCTCCCGGCCAGCGGCGCGAACGCGATCCGCTCGAGCCGGCCGCGGACGAGGCCGTCGAGCACCTCGTTGACGTCGGCGTCGTTTGCCAGCTCGGCGGAGCCGGCGACCGCGTCGGCGGCGAACGCGGCGAGCCGCCGGGCGTTGCCCTCCCCGGCGAGCCAGGCCGCGCCGCGACGCACCGCGCCCGACGAGCGCAGCCTTGCGACGACAGCGTCGGGGCTGAGGAAGCTCTCTTGGACAAAGGTGCCGAGCGTCTCGGCGAAGCGGTCCTTGCGCTCGACCACGATCGCCGTGTGGGGCACGGGGAGACCCAGCGGCCGGCGGAACAGCGCCGTCACCGCGAACCAGTCGGCGAGCCCCCCGACCAGCGAGGCGAGCGCCGCCGCCTGCACCCATCCCAGCCACCTGGCTTGTGGCTGCAGAGCTGTCGAAACAGCGAAGGCGGCGGCCACGACCACCAGCAGGCCGGTCGCCCGCCGGCGGGTGATGGTGAGCAGCCTTGCCCGGCGGACCTCCCCCGGGGTTAGCGGCCGGCGGCCCCCGTTCAAGTCGGCTGCGCCGCCTGGCGCTCCTTCTCCTCCTGGTGGTCGGCGATCGCCTTGCCGACCGCTCCTATCGCCGCTCCGATGAACTCGTCGCGGTTGGCGGCGGCCCAGTCGCGCGAGCGGACCGCCCGCTCTGCGGAGAACTGGAACTCGGGCATCACCTCCCGGGCGAAGAGCTCGTAGGAGGCGAGGGTCGCCGTCCTGTCCGCCCACTCGTGCGCCATGAACAGGTACGTCCCGAAGCCGCCGGACTGTTCGGCGAGCCGCCTGATCTGGGCCTTGGCCATCTCGGGCGTGCCGATGACCGCGATGCCCGACGCGTTCATCGCGTCGACCAGCGTCGCATGGTCCGCCGTTTGCGGGGCGATCGGCAGCGCGGCGACCTCTTGGAAGTAGCGCACCCAGTCGGCCAGCCCGTGCTCGACGTCCTCCCTGGCCTGCTCCTCGGTCTCGCGGATGTGCATCGGGCCGACCAGCCGCCACCGCCGCCTGTCCGCCGTCCTGCCGAAGCGCGCCGCGCGCTCCTCGAGCGTCTGCCAGTGGGCGCCGAGGACGTCGAAGCCGCCGGCTGTCGTGGCGCCGAGCGACAGCAGCGACGCGCCGAAACGGCCAGCCGCGCGCGGGCCGGCGGGCGAGATCTGGGCGGCCACCGCGATCTCGAAGCACGGGCGGGTGTAGGGCCTCAGCTGCAGGCGGGCGTCGTTCAGGGCGAACCAGTCGGTCTGCATGTTCACCGGCTCGTCGGTGGTCAAAAGGGCGACGATCGCCTCCAGCGCCTCCTCCATCATCTCCCTCTGGCGCGCCGGGTCGATGCCCATCATGCGGGCGTCGGAGGGGAGCGCCCCCGGCCCTACGCCGAACATGACCCGCCCCCGGGTGAGGTGGTCGAGCAGGACCAGCCGATCGGCAAGGATCAAAGGATGGTGGTACGGCAGCGAGCTGACTCCCGTGCCCAGCCGGATCCGCTTGGTGCGCTCGGCGGCGGTGGCTATGAACACCTCGGGCGATGCGATGATCTCGAAGCCCGCCGAGTGGTGCTCGCCGATCCACGCTTCGTCGTAGCCGAGCTGGTCGAGGCGGACTATCAGCTCCAGGTCCCTCTCGAGGGCGAGGGTCGGGTTCTGCCCGGCGGGGTGGAAGGGGGCGAGGAAGATCCCGAATCGCAGCGGCCAGTCCATGGGCGGCGATGTTAAACCCGGGAACCTCGCCGGGTGCCGGCCCGTAGGATGACCGGTTATGGGACGCAAGGCCGGCGTGGCCCCCGACGAGACGCGAGCTTCGCTGCTCGGCGCGGCGGCGAAGGTGTTCGCCCGGCGCGGCTACGACGGGGCGAGCATCGCCGAGATCACCTCGGAGGCGGGCCTGACCAGCGGCGCCATCTACGCCCACTACGGCTCCAAGGCGGAGCTGTTCGTCGCCACCCTCGAGGCGTACGGCGAGCGCGACCTCGACCAGCTCCTCAGCCGCGACCCGCCGGGACTGCTCGACGGGCTGACCTCGGTCGGATCCACCTTCGACCGGCGGGAGCCGACCGAGGAGTCGCTGCTCATATCGGCGGTGATCGCCGCCCGCCGGCACCCCGAGGTGGCGGGGCTGCTCGTCGGGCTCATGGCCGAGAGGGAGCGGGAGCTGACCGCCTTGGTGGAAGCCGCCCAGGAGGTCGGCGCCCTCGACCCGGGCGCATCCCCGGCCGCGGTTGCGCGCCTGTCCATGGTCATCGCCTTCGGGTCGCTCCTGGCCGGGGCGCTAGGGGCAGAGCCGGTAGACCACGACGAGTGGGCGGCGCTCATCGCCAGGCTGGTCGACGCGCTCAAGGTGTGAGGCGTGGACGATCAGGAGCTCCAGCTTTTGTGCTGCCGTTCGCGGGTGACCGCAGTGGCGGTGACGGTGGTGAGCGTCGTAGCGGCGGTGGCGGTGATGCTCTCACCCGGCCGTCAGCCGGTCTCGGCCGCACGCGACGCGATGGTGCCGGCGTCGGCGGTGCCGTCCGCCCCCCCCGGCGGCTGCCGGCTTTCGGACCTTTCGGCGCCGTCGCTGAAGGACATGCCCCTGCCGCGGGTCGTGTCGGCCCCGGTCGTCATCCACCCCGACCCCGACTTCGAGCAGCTCGCCCCACCCGACGCCCTGCCGCGCATCAGCGCCGCACGCGCCTGGCAGGAGATGTGGCAGCAGGGGTGGCGCCAGATTACCTCGGAAGGGCCGGTCGAGGTGCTCCTCGGCGACCTGTACGCGGCGACGCCGGCGCTGATCGGCCCCGGCGCCACCGACCTGCCCATCTACCGCGACCGGCTCGTATGGGCGATCTACGGGGCGCACCAGCCCGAGCCGCCCGCCCGGACCGCCAGCGATTCTGGGCCTCCCTGCTACTTCGAGTCGACGGTGTTCTACGTCGACGCGTTGAGCGGCCGCCCGTTGGAGGGCGAGGTCTTCGCCGCCGGCGGGTCGCCCCCTTCGCAGCCCCTGTAGGGAAGTGGTCAGATCCCGGCGGCGACGAGGACCAGAGCCAGGCCGAAGGCGAAGGCGACCGCCAACTTGTTGGTCATGTGCAGCGCCTGCTCGAAGGGGGTCATCGGCCCATGTATCGGGCCAGCCGGCGCAGCCTTGAACCCCTTCCGTGGAAATACGCGCCGCTAGTCGAAGTTCGAGTCAAGCGGTCCGGGGGCGGCAGGTGGGTAGGTTGACCCCGTGACCGAGGAACCCTCCGCCCCGGGCGGCCCTGCACCCGTTTTCACCGTCAGGCGCTTCTTCGAGCTCCTCCAGGAGGGCGACATCGAAGCGGCGGCCGAGCTGCTCGACCCCGCGGTGCGTTACGTGAACGTTCCGCTGCCCGCCATCCGCGGCAAGGAGCGGACCAAGAAGGTGCTGGCAGCGGTTTTCGGGCGACCCCGGGTCGGGTTGGAGGTGTACATGCACAGCATCTCCGAGTCCCAGGGCACCGTCCTCACCGAACGGACCGACGTCATCGTCGTCGGTCCGGTGCGGGTGCAAGTGTGGGTGTGCGGCCGGTTCGACGTCGCCGGCGGCAGGATCGTCTTCTGGAAGGACTACTTCGACTGGCTCGACGCGGCCGTGGCCACGGTGCGCGGCCTTCTCGGAGCGGTGATCCCCGTTCTCGCGCCGAAGCCGCCTGTCGCGGATGGCTAAGGTGCGGCGATCGCAACGGCCGACCCGTCCCCCTCCACCGAGCAGCTCGCCTATCTGAACGCGTCGGACGCCGCGGCGCTGCTCGACAAGGGTGAGATCACCTCGGCGGAGCTGGTCGAAGCCGCTCTGCGCCGGATCGAGGAGATCGACGCCCCCGCCTCGCCGATCGGTCTGCGCTCGGTGCTGGCGGTCGCCGACCGGGCCCTCGACGAGGCTCGCGAGTCGGACCGCCGGAGGGCCGACGGTCAGAAGCGCGGCCCCCTCGAAGGCATACCTGTCATCGTCAAGGACAACATCGAGGCCCTCGGGCTGCCCTCCTGTGCCGGCTCGACGAGCCTGCTCGGTCGTCCCCCTACCCGCGACGCCCCGCTGGTCAGCCGGCTGCGCGCTGCGGGCGCCGTGGTGGCCGCCTCGGCGAACCTTTCGGAGTGGGCGAACATCCGCTCGTCGCGCTCCACCGGCGGCTGGTCGGCGGTGGGCGGCCTGACCGGCAACCCCTGGGCGCTCGACCGCAACGCCGGCGGCTCGTCGTCGGGCTCGGCGGCCGCCGTCGCCGCCGGCATCGTCGCTCTCGCCGTCGGCACCGAGACCGACGGGTCGATCACCTGCCCGGCGTCGCTCAACGGCGTCGCCGGCCTCAAACCGGCCGTGGGTGCCGTGTCCACCGGGGGAGTGGTGCCGATCAGCCGCAGCCAGGACAGCCCAGGGCCGTTGGCGCGCACCGCCGCCGACGCAGCGCTTCTCTTTCGTGTCATCGCCGGGCGCGCCCTTCCGCCGGCCGGGGCACCCGGCGGTCTCGTCGTCGCGGCCGCCGTGACCTGGAGGACGGGCCATCCCGCCACCGACGAGCTCTTTGTCCGGACCGTGGAGAAGTTGCGCGAGGCGGGGGCGGAGGTGAGGGACGTGGAGGCGCCGATCCCCTCGGAGCGCGACCACGACGACGAGCTCACCGTCCTTTTGTGCGAGCTGAAGGACGGCCTCGACGCCTACCTGCCCACCAGGGGCCCAGTCGGCCCGCAGAGCCTCGCCGAGGTGGTCGCCCACGAGGATGCTCTTCGAGCCGTCGAGCAGGAATGGTTCGGCCACGACCTCTTCGAGAAGGCGCTCGAGCTTGGCGGCTGCGACAGCGAACGCTACCGCCAGGCCCGGGCCCGCAACCTGGCGTGGGCGCGCGGCTGTCTCGAAACCGCCCTTGGGGGCGCCGATGTTCTCGTCGCCCCCGCCTACGGGCCGGCGTGGAAGTCCGACCTCGTCCTCGGAGGCCACCCCGCCGCTGCCGCCCCGACCACCATGGCGCCTGCTGTGGCCGGCTGGCCGATCGCGACGGTCCCCATGGGGCTGGCACAAGGACTGCCAGTGGGGGTGTCGTTGATCGGGCGGCCCGGATCCGAAGGCCTGCTGCTCGCCACCGGAGCTTCGCTCGAAGCGCCCGCCCGCCCGACCTGGGCGCCCCCGCAGCGGGGTTGAGGGGCCCGGCTCGGCCTGGCGCCCGGCTGCCAGCGAGGTTGGCGCGGGCCTGAAGCGGCTAGCCGTCGAGGTGGGCCGGCAGCCCGAAGCGGGGGAACAGCTCGCCGGGCGCGAGCAAGTCGAGGAAGAACGCCATCTCGGCGATCGCCCCGCCCGAGACCTCGAGGACCTGTATCGCCCAGGGGGTCCACCCGCCCTCCGGGTCGGGCCGGTACTGGCCGAACGCCGGGCAGCCGTTCGCCGAGGTCGCCACCAGGCGCGACCCCCGACAGCCGTCCGGTCCAGGCTGCGCCATCCAGCGGCCGATGTCCTCCCGGCCGCGCAGCCAAAGCTCGAAGGGGGGCATCGACTGCACCGCGTCCTCGTGCAGCAGCGACACGAGAGCGTCGATGTCGTAGCGCTCGAACGCCTCCACGTACCGCCGCAGCAGGTCCGAGGTGTCGGAGTCGAGCTGGCGGGGCTTGCCGCCGTCGGGCAGGGAGGCGAGGGTGGCGCGGGCCCGCTGCAGAGAGCTGTTCACCGCCGCCACCGTGGTATCCAGCAGCTCGGCGGCCTCGGAGGCCGG
>DATGKR010000124.1:0-41742 GCA_035294565.1 Acidimicrobiales bacterium
GCGCCCGTGGGGATCATCCTGGCCGGCGCCGTGTTCGGCGGGATCAACGCCCTGGTGGCCATCTCGATAGTCCTGGTCTACAGGGCGAACCGGGTGATCAACTTCGCCGCCGCCGAGTTCGGCGCGGTCGCAGCGGTGGTCGCCATCGAGCTGCACATCCAGGAGCACGTCAACTACTTCCTCTCCGTCGCCGCCGGCCTGGTGCTCTCCGCCCTGCTCGGCGCCGTCACCGAGATGGTCGTCCTGCGCCGCTTCTCCAACGCCCCCCGCCTGATCGTCGCAGTCGCCACGATCGGCCTGGCCCAGCTGCTCAACGGCGTGTCGGTGATCATCCCGACCGAGTGGAGCAACTACGGCAACTCGGGGACCTTCGCCACCCCGTTCCGTTTCCACTTCATGATCTTCCCGGTCCTCTTCAACGGCAACTACGTCGTCGCCATCGTCCTCGTCCCGGTGGTCCTCGGCGCGCTCGCCTGGTTCCTGCGGGCCACCAGCTACGGGGTGGCGATCCGCGCCGCCGCGGACAACGGCGACCGGGCGCGGCTCATCGGCATCCCGGTGGCCCGCCTGTCGACGATCGTCTGGTCGATCACCGGGGTCCTCTCCGCCCTCGCCGTCCTGCTCCGGGTTCCGATCCTCGGCTTCGAGTCCTTCTCCAGCGTTTCGGGCGGCGGGCCCGACCTGCTGCTGCAGACCCTCACCGCGGCGGTGGTCGCCGGGATGACCAGCATCCCCGTCGCCCTCGTCGCCTCGGTGGGCCTGGGAATAGCCGAGCAGCTCGGCGCGTGGACCTTCCAGAACTCGACCTTCGTCGACGCCATGCTGCTGGTCGTCATCTTGGTGGCGCTCCTCGTGCGTAGGGAACGGCTCAGCCGGGCGGCCGAAACGGGGATCACCACCTGGCAGGCGGTCCGGCCGGTGCGCGCCGTTCCGGCCGAGCTGTCCCGCCTGTGGGAGGTGCGCGCCGGGCGGACCGGTGTGCGCCTCGCCGTGCTCGCCTTCGGCCTGGCGCTCCCCTACTGGCTGCCCCCGGCGCGGACCCAGCTCGCCTCGCTGGTGCTCATATACGCCATCGTCGCTGTCTCTTTGGTCGTCCTCACCGGATGGGCGGGGCACATCTCCCTCGGCCAGGTGGCTCTCATGGGCTTCGGGGCGGCGGTCACCGCCGACCTGTTCGCCGTCCACGGGTGGAACCTGTTCTTCGCCCTGGCAGCCGGCTGCGTAGTGGCCGGCGGCCTCGCCGTGCTCATGGGGATACCCGCCTTGCGGGTCAGCGGCCCGTACCTGGCGGTGGTCACCCTCGCCTTCGCCGTGACGAGCAGCGACTACTTCCTCGTCCCCCGCTACTTCAAGTGGCTCGACCCGACGGTGCCGGTGAACCGCCCCGCCCTCTTCGGTCGCGTCGCCATCGGCAGCGACCGGGAGATGTACTTCGTGTGCCTGGTAGCGCTGGTCTTCGTGCTGGTCGCAGCGCGGGCCTTGCGGGCCGCCCACGCCGGCCGGGCGATCGTCGCCGCCAAGGAGAACCGCCTCGCCACCCAGTCGATCGGCCTCAGCACCGTGCGCCTCAACCTGGTCGCCTTCGCCGTGTCCGGGGTTATAGCGGGCCTGGCCGGGGGACTGTTCGTCGTCCAGCAGGAGAGCTTCAACTTCAGCGCCTTCGACGCCTACTCGGGGCTGCTGTTCTTCACCATGGTGGTGATCGGCGGACTCGGTTCCATCCCCGGGGCGGTGCTGGGCGCCGTCTACGTCTACGGGGCGCAGTACCTGCTCAAACCGGGTTTCCAGTTCCTGGCGACCGGTGCCGGCCTGCTGGTGCTGCTCATGTTCCTGCCCGGCGGGCTCGGCGAGCTCGTATTCCGCGCCCGGGACCGTCTGCTGCGCCTCGCCGCCGACCGGCGGGGGCTGCTCGTGCCCAGCCTGGTCGCCGACCGGCGGGCGGCCGACGGCGCCGGCGACTCCGCGGCGGGGGAGGACGTGACGGCCCTGATCAGCGCCGGCCTGGCCCCCGAGCCGAACGGCTCCCCGGCGGGCAACGGCGGGCGAAAAAAGGTGGCGGCGAAGCTGTGAGGGGACGCCTCGGGCGCTTCTCGGAGTCGCTCGGCCCGGCCGGCTTGCTGCCGCTGGCCGTGCTGGTGGGCCTGGCCGCCACCCAGAGCTTCGACCTCAACGCCTTCGGGGTCCTCTCGCCGGACATCGAGAAGTCGTTCCACCTCTCCCAGGCGGGCATCGACACGGTCGCCTCGCTGACCGGCGCCGTGCCGATCGTCTTCGCCGTCGGCCTCGGCTTCATCGGCGACCGGGGGAACCGGGTGCGCCTTTCGCGCTGGCTGGGGGTCGTGTGGGCGGTGACGGCGATCGCCACCGGCCTCGCCCCCCTCTTGGTGGTTCTCGTGCTGGCCCGCATCGTCGGCGGGGTCGGGTTCCTGAGCTCCGAGACGATCTACCCGAGCCTCCTCTCCGACTTCTACCCGCCCGAAGGGGTCGGCCGGGCGTTCAGCGGCTACCGCTTCGGCGCGCAGGGTGTCGGCCTGCTCGGCGCCCCCCTGGCCGGGGCTATCGCCTCGGCGGCGGGGTGGCGCCCGGCGTTCGTCCTGCTGGCCCTGCCCACCTTCGCTCTGGTCGCGGCGACGACCCTCCTGCGGGAGCCGCAGCGGGGGGCTTCCGCCGGCCTGGCGCCGCCCGCCCAGGGAGGCGTTTCGCTCGGGGAGGGGTTCAGGCGGGTGAGGTCGGTGCGCACCCTGCGGCGCACGTGGTACGCGGCGTTCCTCTTCGGCGCCGGGACCGTCCCGCTGGCGACGGTGATCAACACCTTCTACAAGGACGTGTACCACCTCGGCGCCTCGGCGCGCGGCGGGGTGTCGACCCTGCTCGGCGTCGGCGGCCTGGTCGGCGTCGGGGTGGGCGGCTGGTTGACGACGAGGTGCATGGCGAGGCGCCGGCCAGAGCTGCTCGCGGTTGTCAACGGGGCGCTCATCGTCTCCTTCGGCGCCCTCGCCCTGGTGCTCGCCGTCGTGCCGAGCGTGGGCGCCGCCGTGGCGGTCACCGGGTTCGTGACCATCGGCGCTTTCGGTTTCCTGCCCGCCTACACGACCCTGGTGTCGCTGGTCACCGCCCCGGCGCTGCGGTCCCAGGCCTACGCCTGGTCGCTGTTCTTCTACGCCCTGGGTGCCATCGTCATCACCCCGATCGTGGGGGGGATCGCCGACTCGCACGGCCAGCGGGCGTCGCTGGCGGTCCTGGCCCTGGTGGTCGCCGCCGGGGGGGCGATCGGCCTGACCGTCAAGAGGTTCGTGGTCGCCGACGTGGCCGCCGCGCTGCGGGCCGAGGCCGTCGTCGCGTCGGGGATGACGCTCTCGGTGCGCGGCGTCGACGCCGGCTACGGCGGCGTGCAGGTCCTCTTCGGCGTCGACCTCGACGTCGCCCCCGGCGAGATCGTCGCCCTGCTCGGCACGAACGGGGCGGGCAAGTCGACCCTGTTGAAGACGGTCACCGGCCTGCTCGACCCGACGGGAGGGGCGATCTCCTTCGAGGGACGCGACATCACCCACGCCGACCCGCTGGCGGCCGCCAGGATGGGGATCGCCCAGGTGCCCGGCGGCCGGGGGGTGTTCCCGTCGCTGACCGTCGCCGAGAACCTGCGGGTCGCCGGCTGGCTCGACCGCAAGGACAAGCAGGCGCTCGAAGCGTCGGTACGCCAGGCGCTCGAGTACTTCCCCCGCCTCGCCGAGCGCCTCGACACGCCGGCCGGCTCGCTGTCGGGCGGTGAGCAGCAGATGCTGTCCCTCGCCCAGGCTTTCATCGCCCGCCCGAAGCTGCTGCTGATCGACGAGCTCTCTTTGGGGTTGGCCCCGACGGTGGTCAAGCAGCTCGTCGGCATCGTCAAGGCGATCCACGCGGCGGGGACGACGGTGGTCATCGTGGAGCAGTCCGTCAACGTGGCGCTGCAGCTCGCCGAGCGGGCCGTTTTCATGGAAAAAGGTGAGGTTCGCTTCAGCGGGCCCACCGCCGAGCTGCTCGAGCGTCCCGACATCCTGCGCGCCGTCTTCCTCGGCGCGGCTGCTGGGGGCGCACCGGCGGGCACGCGGCGCGCGGCGGGTCGGGAGGTGGTCCTCGAGACGCACGACCTCACCTTCTCCTACGGGGGGATCCGGGCGGTCGACTCGGTGGACCTCGCCCTGCGGCGGGGGGAGATCCTCGGCTTCCTCGGTCCGAACGGCGCCGGCAAGACCACCCTGTTCGACCTCGTGTCGGGGTTCGGCCGCGCCGAGCGGGGTCGGGTGCTCCTCGACGGCGTCGACGTCACGGGTTGGCCCGCCCACCGAAGGGCCGCGGCCGGGATCGGACGGTCCTTCCAGGACGCTCGGCTGTGGCCCGGCCTGACCGTCAAGGAGAGCCTCGCCCTGGCCCTCCACGAGGAGGCGGAGATCACCGGAGCGCTCGCCGCCATGCTCGCCCCGCCGCAGGTCGCCGGCTCCGAGGCCATCTTGGACCGGCGGGTGGAGGAGCTCATAGAGCTGATGGGCCTCGGGGCGTTCAGGGACAAGTTCGTCTCCGAACTGTCCACCGGGTCGCGGCGGATGGTGGAGCTGGCGGCGATCGTCGCCCGGCGGCCCCGGGTGATCCTCCTCGACGAGCCGTCCTCCGGTATCGCCCAGCGCGAGACCGAGGCGCTCGGACCGCTCATCCGCCGTATCCGCTCGGAGCTGGACTGCTCGATCATGATCATCGAGCACGACATCTCGCTCATCCGCGCCGTGTCGGACCGCATGGTCGCCATGGAGCTCGGCGCCGTCATCGCCGAAGGGACCCCGAAGAAGGTGCTCGAAGACCGTCGGGTCGTCGAGTCCTACCTGGGCGGCCCGCTCGAGACAGCCGGGGCGGCGGCGTCCAACGGCTCGAAGCCGCGCCGGCGCCCGGCGCGGCCGGCGACGAGCTCGGCGGCCAACGGGAAGGCCCCCGCCGGGGCTCTGGGGGGGAGGCGGTGATCCGCCGGGCGGTCGTGGCCCTCGCCGCGGCGGCCCTGCTCGGCGCCGCCTTCGCCGTGCCTGCGTCGGCCGCCTCCCCCCTCAAGGACGGCTGGTGGAGCGAGACCAACGTAGGGCTCGGCTTCTCCGCTGCCCCCCCACAGGTGCCCTCCGGTGGTCTCTACGTGGAGAACGGCTACAGCGGCCCGGTGGCGATAGCAGCCGTCACCTACGAGGTGCCCCCGGGGTCGGCGGTCGGCCAGCTCACCTTGCAGGTCGCCGGCCAGGCGGTGATCACCTCGCCGCCGGTCGCCTGCCCGCTCACCGTCGCCGGACGCGGCTACAAGCCGGCGCAGGACGGCCCCTGGTCGCAGCGGCCCGCCTACGACTGCAAGCAGGCGCAGGTGACCGCCACGGTGGCGTCCAACCACTCGACGGTGTCCTTCGACGCCGGGCCGCTCCTCCAAGACGGCGTCGTGGCGGCGGCCATTCTCGCCGGGGGCCCCGCCGACGAGATCGCTTTCGACCCGCCGGGGCCGGCGAGCCTCCCGGTCACGCCGCCGGGCTCCTCGGCGTCGCCCGCCGGCGTGTCCGCCCCCGCGGGGGTGCCCACCGTCCCGGCGGCCCCGTCCTCCTCGCCGGCATCCCCGGCCGGTGCCGGCGCGAGCGGCGCGTCCCAGGCGACGGCTGCCCCGACCTCCTCGCTGCAGCCCGCCGCCCCCGCGACGGCAGCCCCCGCCGTCGCGCCCGCAGCGCAGGGCTCCGCCTCCTCGGCCCCGCCGGCCTCGTCGGGCCCGTCCCGGCCGGTGTCCGCCGGCCGGTCCCTCGCCGCTGCGAGCCGCCCCGGCGGTTCGAAGGTCGGGGAGATCCTCGGCGCCGTCGGGCTGGTCGGCCTGCTCGTCGCCTACACCGAGGGCTACGGCCTGCTGGGCGGCCGGATCGGCGGCCCGGGTCCCCTTCAGCGCGCCGCCAGGCGAAGGCGGCCGGCGTAGGCGGCGAGGTAGCGCAGCGGCACCGACCCGTCGATCTGCACCCACCGCGAGCCGCTCAGCGACACCTGGATCTGCGGGCCGGTCGACTCGAGCACCGACCTGGCCCCGCCCAGCCCGGCCAGGTGCAGCGACAACGCAGGGACTCCGGCGTCGTCCCAAGGCGCCTGGCCCACCCCGGCTTCGACGGTCACGTCCGCCCCGCCGCGCCGGTACGCCCAGACGGTGGACACGTCTGCGACGCGCGAGGTGTCGGTAGGGTCGAAGGCGGTCACGCCGACCGAGCCGGCGGAGCTGAAGCCCGGCGGCGGGGGAGGGGCCGCCAGGAACGACCCCTGCGGCCCCGGCAGCCCCACGTGGACGACGGCCGAAGGAGGCGGGCTGGCGGCGGGGGCGGCGGGAACCCTGACCCGCGGGTCGGAGCGGCCCACCAGCACCTCGACCGCCGTCCGGCGCAGCACCACCCGGCCCGAGTAGGTCCACGTCTCGGCCAGCTCCAACCCCGACGGGGACAGGCACAGGTCGTCGTGGTCGCCGCCGGAGGGCCGGGCCACGGGCCCGACTGGTGGGCCGGCGAACCTCCAGGTGGTGCAGCGCTGCCCGGCGACGAGGCGGGGCCCGCCGACCGGTACGGCCAGGCTTCGGCGGCGCAGGTCGGCGAGCTCGGGGACCAGCCCCTCGGCCCCGCTGCCCATGCCGGGCGGGCGTCCGGACACCGCGACGAGCCGGCCGGCGTGCAGGTCGTAGAGGGCGTCGAAGGTGGAGACGCTGCCGCCGCTCGGCGGGGCGCCGGCGGTCGGGTCGGATCGGTAGGTGAGGTCCGCCACGTCGAAGGGGCCGTCCGCCTGGAGGACCTCCCAGGTGGTCACCGCCGTGCCGCTGCTGGAGTTGGCCACCCGGTAGACCACCTCGTAGCGGGCGGGCAGACCCGGGCCCGGACCCGGCGCCCCCCCGGAGGTGGCCGCTGCGACGCCGAGCGCGGCGCCGACGGCCACGACCACGGCGCCGGCCGCCGCCAGAACCAGCCGCCGCCGGCCGGTCCCGGCTCTGCGGGGCCGCCGCGGGGGGATCGGGCGGCGGGCGGGCCGCCGGTAGAGCACTACGCTGGCCGGCCGTGGCCGGCGAGGAGGGAGACTCTCGAGAGGCGGCCCCCGGCGGACAGCACCCGGCGGGCGACGAAGCCGAGCGCCTGGCGCAGATCGCCGGTGAGCTGGACCGGGTGGAGGAGACCCTGCGCCGGCTCGACGAGGGCAAGCTCCCCTCGTGCGAGGTGTGCGGGGCGCCCATCCCCGGCGACCCGCTCGGCGACCGTTGCGCTGACCACCGGCGGCTATAGGGGGCCGTTGCCGTGCTTGCGCCGCCCCAGCCGCTCCCGCTTGGTCGATAGCAGCCGCAGGGCCGACGCCACCTCGCGCCTGGTGTCCGCGGGGTCTATGACTTTGTCCACGTAACCACGCTCGGCCGCGACGTAGGGGTTGAGGTAGCGCCGCTCGTACTCGTCGGCCAGGCGGGCCTGCGCCGCGGCGTCCTCCCGGCGGTGGAGGATCTGCACCGCCCCCTGCGCCCCCATCACCGCGACCTGCGCCGACGGCCACGCCAGGCACACGTCGCTGCCCATCCCCTTCGAGTCCATCACGATGTAAGCCCCGCCGAACGCCTTGCGCAGGATCAGGCACACCCTCGGCACGGTCGCCTCGGCGTAGGCGAACACCAGCTGGGCGCCGTGGCGGATCATGCCCCGCCACTCGAGGTCCTTGCCGGGCATGAACCCGGGGGTGTCCACTAGGGTGAGCAGCGCCACGTTGAACGAGTCGCACAGGGCGACGAAGCGTGCCCCCTTCTGGGAGGCGGCGATGTCCAGCGTGCCGGCCATCGACTGGGGTTGGTTGGCGACCACCCCCACGGGACGGCCCTCCACCCGGCAGAAGGCGGTGACCAGCTGGGGCGCCCATCCGGCCCGCAGCTCGAGCATCTCGGCGTCGTCGGCGATCGACTCCACGACGCGGCGCACATCGTAGGAGCCGGTCGCCGCGGCGGGCAGCAGGTCCCGCAGCTCTTCGGTCCGGCGGTCGCTGGGATCCCCGCAAGGGATCGCCGGCGGCTCCTCGTCGGTGTGGTCGGGCAGGTAGTCGAGCAGGGCGGCCACCGCGTCGAGCGCCGAGGCGCCGTCGGGCGCCAGCAGCGACGCCACCCCCGACAGCCGGGCGTGGACCCGCTGGCCCCCGAGCTGCTCGGGGGACAGCCGCTGGCCGGTCATCTGCGCCGCGGCCGCCGGGCCCGACACGTAGGCCACCGCCTCGGGGGTCATCACCACTGCGTCGGCTATCCCCATCAGCAGCGCCGGTCCGGAGACGGCCAAGCCGTAGGCGACGACGACCACCGGCACGATCCCCGAGCATCCCGAAAGAGCCCTCGCCGCGCGTCCCCACCCATCCAGCGAAGGCACGCCTTCGTGCACGTCGGCCCCCGCCGAGGACAGCACGATCACCAGCGGCAGTCGTTGTGACAATGCCATGCGCGCCGCGCTGGCGACGGTTTCGCTGTCAGAAGCTCCGAGGACCCCCCGGCGTACCCCCTCGTCGACGGTGACGGTCACCACCCGCCGGCCGGTGCCCGGAAGCCTGGCCAGGCCGGCCTGCGCCGCCCCCGGGACGCGCGCCCTCAAGTGGACGAGCATCGACGGCTCCAGGCCCGGCGCCGGGCGGGAGGTGCGCAGCGGCTGGGCCACCGCTCACCTCCTCGAGCGTCGCACCGCGCGGTAACCGGCCCGCCCCGCGGCGACGGCGTCGAGCCCGTCACCGGCCCCGGCGACCCGGTCCCAGCGGCGCTGACCCGGGCCGGCCGGCTCCGGCTCGGCGTCCTCGAGGCCGCGCGCCAGGAGGAAGCCGCGGGCCCGCTCGGCGAGCGGATAGCGGTTGACCAGCTGCCAGAAACGGGGGCCGTGACCGGGGATCGCCAGGTGGGCGAGCTCGTGGACGATCACGTAGTCGATCACCCACGCCGGCTCGCCGGCGAGCTTGGAGGAGACCCGGACCGTCCCGTCGCGGGGGGTGCAGCTACCCCAGCGCGATTCCTGGTTGTCCACCCAGCGGATGGAGCGCGGGCGGGCGAGGCCCAGCTGGTCGGCGAGGCTCGCCGCCCGGCGGGTCAGGTCGATCCGGTCGGCGGAGGTCCGCCGGCTCATCCTGCGCACCATCTCCTCCACCCAGCGCGCCTCCTCGGCGGCGCTCATCGTGGCGGGGATGGACACCTGCAGCACGCCGCCGACCTGGCGGGCCTGCACGGTCTTGCGCCGGCGGGCGCTGCGGACCACCTGGACCTTCATGGTCCTGAACGTACAGCTTCCGAGAGGGCGGATCCGCCGTCAGCGCCTGCGAATTGCACCGTTTCGCCGACCTGCAGGCGCCCGCCGGCGAGGCGCGCCCGGTAGCCGCAGAGGTGGCCGAGGAGCGGCGACGCGCGCCCGGCCAGCACCCGGAGCACACCGCCGTGGGCGACCACCAGGACGGACGCCGCGCCGGCCAGCGCGACCTGGTGGGCCAGCCACCTCTCCGCCTGGCGAACGCGCTCCTCGAAGGCGGCTCCGCTCTCGCCGCCCTCCGGCTCGGGGAGGCCGCCAGCCTCGATCTCCGCCGTCGTCAGCCCGCTCCACGAGCCGACGTCGCGTTCGCGAAGCAGCGGGCTGGTGAGCAGCGGTGCGGCTGGGGCGAACAGCTCGGCTGTCCGCCGGGCGCGCGACAGGTCCGAGGAGACGGCGAGGTCGAAGGGACCAAACCCCCGTCCCGCCGCCCGGGCTTCCGCCTCCCCGCGCTCGGACAGCGGCGGGTCGGCGTGCCCCTGCCAGCGCCCCTCCTCGTTCCACACCGAACGGGCGTGGCGGATGAGGAGGACGTCGGCCACCGGGCAAGGCTACCCTCGCTGCCGGTGGCCCCCGCTGTGAACGTGACCCTCCGGTTGTTCGCCGCGGCCCGCGAAGCGGCCGGGACGTCCCGCCAGGCGTTGTCGGCGGCCACCGTCGACGACGCGCTTTGTCAGGCCCGAGCCCGGTTCGGCCCGGCTTTCTCGGAAGTGCTCGAAGGCTCTCGGGTGTGGGTCAACGGGGAGCCCGCCGAAGGCTCCCGGCCTCTCGCCGAAGGCGACGAGGTGGCCGTGCTGCCTCCCGTCTCGGGCGGCTGATGTCAGCCGCCGGTAGCCGCCGCTCGGGGGGCGGCCCGAGGACGGTGCGGGCGGCGACCGCCGTCACCGCCGGTGCCGGGTGGGCGGTCCTGCTCGCCGCGGCGATAACAGTGTCGTCGGCGGCGTTGGCCGTTGTCGTCGCGCCCGTCGCGCTGGTGGCCGCCGCGGCGGCGACGGGCGCCGCCGGCCGCCGGCGCCTGCCCGTCGGCCGGGTGGTGGTCGCCGCCGCCGCCCCCTTGGTGGCGGCCGGGTCCGTGGTCGCCGCCCGTTTGCAGGGGGCGAGCCTGGCGCTCGCCCTGGTCGGGGCGTGCTTGGCTTTCGACGCAGGGGCGTTCGTCATCGGGAACGGCCGGAGCGCTCTCGGCGGCCCGGCCGGGGTGGCGGCGGGGATGGCGAGCGTGGCTGTCGTCGCCCTGTTCGTCGCGGCGATCATGAACCCGCCGTTCTCCGGTTACCGGCCCTGGGCCGTCTTCGGCCTCGTCGCCGTGCTCGCCCCCGCCGGGGTGAAGCTCTGCGAGCGGGCGGTGGGAGGAGCCGTTCTGCCGGCGCTGCGGCGTCTCGACTCCCTCGTCCTCGCCGCACCCGCCTGGGTGGTCGCGCTGGCCGTCGTCGCCCATCGCTAGCTCCCCGGTCATGCTGTAGCCTCGACGGCCGGTGTCCCAGCTGTCGGAAGTGACCGACCCCTCGTTCCTCGACGGCCTGCAGGGCTGGACCCTGGAGGAGCTGCGCGCCCGGCGCGCCGACGCCACGGCCACCGAGACCGGGTTGTCCTATATGAGGCGGATCGTGCAGGGACGCCTCGACATCGTCCTCGCCGAGCAGGAGCACCGCCGAACCGGCGACCGCGCCGACGTGTCGCGCCTGGTCGAGGAGCTGCCGTCGATCCTCTCGGGCAACGTCCACGCGCCCGGCCTCGGCCGTCTCACCACCGTGCTCGCCCCGGGGGAGCTCGACCCCGACCTGGAGGAGCGCCTCGAGGGGATCCTCCCCGCGGCCAAGCTCGGCGGCCTGACCGGGATCACCGACGGAGAGCTTGCCGAGGCGGCGGGCGGTCTCGCCGAGCTGGAGCGCTCGGTGTCGGCGACCCGCCGGGCGGTCCTGGACGTGCTGGACCGCCTGCAGGAGGAGATCGTCCGGCGGTACCGCACCGGCGAGGCGACTGTCGACAGCCTGATCCCGTGAGCCGGCAGTCCAAGCCGCGCCTGGTGCTCGTGGTCGACGACGACGAGATGATCCGGCGGTTGGTGAGGGCGGTGCTCGAGGCCGACGAGTTCGAGGTGGCCGAGGCGCGCGACGGGGAGACGGCCCTGCGCCTCGCCTCCGAGCGGGAGCCTTCGGTGGTGGTACTCGACGTGATGATGCCCGGGCTCGACGGTGTAGAGGTCTGCCGGCGGCTCGACCACGAGAAGGTGAGGGTCGTCGTGCTCACCGCACGCGACGACCCCAAGCTGGAGGCGGAGGCCCGTCTGGCCGGGGCCGACGCCTTCCTCACCAAACCGTTCTCCTCCATCGAGCTGCTCGACCTGGTCTCGGAGCTGATGCCCAAGTGAAGGATCTCACCGACCCCTGGAGGGAGCTGGGGGAGTTCATCCGGGAGCAGCGAAACGTCGCCCGGCTGTCCCTGCGGCGCCTGTCGGACATGGCCGGCGTGTCCAACCCCTACCTGAGCCAGATCGAACGCGGCCTTCGCCGCCCCTCGGCGGAGATCCTGCAGCAGATCGCCAAAGCCCTGCGGATATCGGCCGAGACGTTGTACGTGCGGGCGGGGATCCTCGACGCGCGCGACGTGGGCTCAGACCTGGCCGAGACGATCCTCGCCGAACCCACCCTGACCGAGGACCAGAAGCAGACGCTGCTGCGCATCTACCTGTCGTTCCGGCGGGAGAACGGCTTCGACGAGGCGCCCGGCGACGGCGAAGCGGGGGAAGACAACTGAGGGCGCGGCGCCTGGCGGTCCTCTCCATGCACACCTCGCCGCTCGCCCAGCCGGGGGTGGGCGACGGGGGAGGGATGAACGTCTACGTCCGCGAGTTGTCCGCCGCGCTCGCCCGCACGGGGGTCGACTGCGAGGTGTTCACCCGGGCGGAGGACCCCCGCCAGCCGGAGACCGTCACCGTCGAACCCGGCTTGCGGGTGCACCACGTTCCCGCCGGACCGCTCAGCGCCGTCGCGAAGGAGTCGCTGCCGTCTCTGGTCGGCGAGTGGACCGAGCAGGTCGCCGAGCGCTTGTTGGACCTCGACGTCGACGCCATCCACGCCAACTACTGGCTGTCGGGGGTCGCCGGCCACGCCCTCAAGCACCGGCTGGAGATCCCGCTTTTGGTCACCTTCCACACCCTCGACCGGGTCAAGGCCGACGCCAGCCCGGAGGAGCTGTCCGCCTCGGAGCCCGCCCGCCGGGCGGAGGCCGAGGCGGCGATCGCCGGCTGCGCAGACGCCGTGCTGGCTTCGTGCGGGGTGGAGGCCCGTCAGCTCGCCGACCTCTACGGCGCCGACCCCCGGCGGGTCGCGGTGGTCGCCCCCGGGGTGGAGCACGCCTTCTTCGGTCCCGGCGACCGGGCACAGGCCCGCAGGGCGGTCGGCCTGCCCGCCGGCGAGGCGGTCGTGCTCTTCGCCGGGAGGATCCAGCCGCTCAAAGGCGCGGCGCTCGCCGTGGAGACGCTCGCCGAGCTGAGGAGGACCCTGCCGGCGACGCTTGTCCTCGTCGGAGGGCCGAGCGGCCCGCACGGCGAGGAGGAGCTCAGCTCGCTGCACGAGGCGGTGGCCCGCCACGGTCTCGACGCGGCGGTGCGCCTCGTGCCCCCCCAGCCCCACGAGGCGCTCTCCACCTGGTTTCGCGCCGCAGACGTGTGCCTGGTCCCCAGCCGCTCCGAGTCGTTCGGCCTGGTCGCCCTGGAGGCGTCGGCGTGCGGCGTGCCGGTGGTCGCATCGGCCGTGGGGGGGCTCACGACCCTCGTGGAGCACGGCCGCACCGGGGTCCTCGTGGAGGGCCGCCGCCCCGCCGACTACGCCGAGCCGCTCGCCGCCATCCTGCGCGACCCGGCGCTGGCCGCCCGAATGGGCCGCCTGGGCGCCCGGCGGGCCCGGGCGTACACCTGGCGCCGGGCGGCGTTGCAGCTGTGGGAGCGGGTGGAGGTCCTCGCCGGCTCCGAGCTGGTCGCCTGCTGAGCTCCCACCGCAGCGGACCGTCCCCCCCGGGCCGCCCTTGCCGGCACACACCCCCGCCGATACTCTCGCCGGAGCCGCCGGCGCGGGAACCTGGAGGCGAGTTCGCTCGGGGAAGTGCGAACGGACCGCCCGGCGCCCGTCGCCGGCGGTGCGGCGTCGAACCGGCTTCGCAAGTCACGCCCGCCCGAGCCCGCCGGCTCCCGCCGCTGGCTATTAGCGTCCGGCGGGTGCAAGACAAGCTGGTGATCGTCGGAGGGGGCAGGATGGGTGAGGCGCTCGCCGGTGGCCTCGCCGCGGCCGGGTGGCCGCCGGAGCGGGTGGCGGTGGTCGAAGCCGACGCCGAGCGGCGCCGCGCCCTGCACGGCGCGGTGGCGACGGTCGCCGAGGCCGCCCCGGTGTCGGGGGCGGTGATAGCGGTCAAGCCCGGCGACGTGCCCGCCGCCTGCGAGGGGCTCGCCGGCTCGGGGGTCGAGCGGGTGGTCTCCATCGCCGCCGGCGTCACTACCGGGGACCTCGCCCGCTGGCTGGGCGGCGGGCCGGCGGTGCTGAGGGCGATGCCCAACACGGCGGCGCTCGTCCGCCGCTCCGCCACCGCCCTCGCCGCCGGCCCGGGGGCGGGGCCGGGCGACGTCGCCTGGGCGAGGGAGGTGCTCGAAGCGGTGGGCACGGTGGTCGAGCTGCCCGAGGCGGCCCTCGACGCCGTCACCGGCCTGTCGGGCTCGGGCCCGGCGTACGTGTTCCTCCTCGCCGAGGCCCTGATCGACGCGGGGGTGCTGGTTGGCCTGGCCCGCCCCGTCGCCCGCCAGCTGGCCGTGCAGACGCTCCTCGGGTCGGCGCACCTGCTGGCCGAAACCGGCGGCGAGCCGGTCGATCTGCGGGCGGCGGTCACCTCGCCGGCGGGCACCACCGCCGCCGGTCTCCGGGCGCTCGAGCAGGGGGGGCTGCGCGCGGCGGTGCTCGACGCCGTCGCCGCGGCCACCTCCCGGGCGCGCCAGCTCGGGGGGGCGGGCTGAGCCGGCGGCCGGGCCCTGGACCAGGCGGGCCGCCGGGGGGGTACTCTGGTGGCACGGAGAAGGGTGGTGCGCGCGTGCCTGAGAACGAGTCCAGCTTCGTCACCGTGGCCGAGGTCGCCGGCCAGCTGCGGGTTTCCAACATGACCGTCTACCGCCTGATCCAGTCCGGGCAGCTGCCGGCGGTGAGGGTCGGACGCTCCTACCGGATCAGGGAGTCCGAGGTGGACCGCTACCTGGCCGGCCAGTACACGCGGGCGGGTTGACAGCCAGGACCGTTTACTTCCTCAGCGACTTCGGGCTCGCCGACGAGTTCGTCGGGGTGGTGCACGCCGTCATCGGCCGCGTGGCGCCGGGGGTCCCGGTGGTGGACATCACCCACCAGGTCGCCCCCCACGACGTAGCCGGCGGGGCCGCCACCTTGGAGCGGGCGGCGCCCTGGCTCGCCGGCGGTGTGATACTCGGCGTGGTCGACCCGGGGGTGGGCACGGACCGGCGGGCGGTCGCCCTCGACGCCGGGGAGGGCACCGTCCTAGTCGGCCCCGACAACGGTCTGCTCCTCCCCGCAGCCCGCTCCCTCCACCCCCCGGGGCCCGTGGCGGCCGTGCGCCTGGAGACGGACACCGGCGCGCCCGGCGCGACTTTCGCCGGCCGGGACGTCTTCGCGCCCGCCGCCGCCCGGGCGGCGCTCGGCGAACCCCTCGCCGCGCTCGGCGACCCGCTCGACCCGGCGTCTCTCGTCGAGTTCGCCCTGCCGGTCCCGAGCGTGGAGGGGGGGCGCGTCAGGACCCAGGTGCTGTGGGTGGACCGCTTCGGCAACGCCCAGCTCAACGTCACCCCCTCCACAGCGGGCCCCGTCCGCCTCGTCGAGGTCGCCGGCCGCACCCACCCCGCCCCGGTTGTCCGCTCCTACGGCGAGATCGGCACCGGCTACGCCCTGGTCGTCGACTCCTACGGCCGACTCGCGGTGTCGGCCAACGGCAGGGCCGCCGCCGAGGAGCTCGGCCTGCGGCCCGGCTCCGAAGTCTGGCTCTGCCGGTAGCATCCGCCCTGTGACTGGCGTCCGGCGCATACCCGAGGCGACGGTCGGCCGCCTGCCGCTGTACCTGCGGGTGCTCGGAGAGGCGGCTCCCGAGACCGACACGATCTCCTCCGACGAGCTGGCCGCCCGGGCCGGGGTGAACGCCGCCCAGGTCCGCAAGGACCTCTCCCACCTGGGTTCCTACGGCACCCGCGGCGTCGGCTACGACGTCTCCTACCTCCTCCGCCAGATCAGCCGCCGCCTGGGCCTGGAGCAGACGCTCAGGGTGGCGATCGTCGGCGCCGGCCGCCTCGGCCAGGCCCTCGCCAGCTACGGGGGTTTCCCCGCCCGCGGGTTCCACGTGGTCGCCGCCTTCGACTCGGACCCCTCCAAGGTCGGCGTCCGCCTGGACGGCACCGTCGTCGAGCACGTTTCCTCGCTGCCGGAAGTGGTTCGGGACAAAGGGGTGGACATCGCGGTCATCACCACCCCTGCTTCGGCGGCGCAGAGGGTGGTCGACACGGTCGTCGACGCCGGCGTGAGGTGCATCCTCAACTTCGCCCCGACGACGGTGGCCGTCCCCGCCAACGTCGTCCTGCGCCAGGTGGACCTCGGCGTCGAGCTGCAGATCCTCAGCTTCTACCGCCAAGACGTGGCGGTCTGAGCCGTGCCCGTCGCCGGCTCCGTCTACCCGGTCAACCTGATCGTCGCCGGCCGGCGCTGCCTCGTCGTTGGCGGGGGGCCCGTCGCCGCCCGCAAAGCGGCCGCCTTGGTGGAAGCGGGGGCCGAGGTGACCGTCGTCGCCCCCCGCCTCTGCGACGAGGTGCGCAGCCTGCCGGTGCGCCTCGTCGAGCGGGCCTACCGGGCGGAGGACCTCGACGGTGCCTGGCTGGCGATCGCCGCCACTGACGACCCGGCGGTCAACCGGCGCCTCGACGCCGACGGCCGCGCCGCCCGGGTGTGGGTCAACGCCGCCGACGACCCGGAGGCGTGCTCTTTCACCCTCCCCGCGGTGCTGCGACGGGGACCGGTCACAGTCGCCGTGTCGACCGCCGGGCACAGCCCCGCCCTCGCCGGCTGGCTGAAGGAGCAGATCGCCTCCCAGCTCGGCCCCGAGATCGCCGAGCTGGCGGAGATGCTCTCCGACGCCAGAGACGAGCTGAAGGCGGCCGGGCGCTCCACGGAAGACGTCGACTGGCGCCGGGCGCTGAATTCGGACATGCTCGACCTGATCAGGAAGGGCCAGCTGGCCCGGGCAAGGGAGCGCCTGCAGGCGTGTCTTTGATAGTCGTAGGTCTGAGCAAGCGGACGGTGCCGCTGAGGGTGCTGGAGAGCATGTCGGTGCCCGCCGACCGCCTGCCCAAGGCGCTGGCCGACCTCGCCTCCTGCGAACGCCTCGACGAGGTGGTCGTCGTGTCCACCTGCCTGCGCACCGAGGTGTACGTGACGGCTCACCGCTACCACCCGGCGGTCAGCGACGTCCGCAACTTCCTCGCCGCCTGGAGCGGCTCCGCCCCCGAGGATTTCTCCGACGGGCTGTACGAGTACTACGACGAGGTTGCCGTGCGCCACCTATTCAAGGTCGCCGCCGGCCTGGACTCGGCCGTGCTCGGCGAGGGGGAGGTGCTCGGCCAGATCGGCGACGCCTGGGAGGCGGCCCGTCGCGAGGGGACCGCCGGCGTGGTGCTCTCCCTGCTCTTCCGTCACGCCCAGGAGGTCGGCAAGCGGGTCCGTTCGGAAACGGGCATAGCGCGGGGAACGACCTCGTTGTCCCAGGCGGCGGTGGCTCTTGCCCGCGAGTCCCTCGGAGATCTGGCCGGCAGCACCGTCCTCGTGGTCGGCGCGGGGGGTATGGGCGAGGCTATGGCGGTCGCCGCCGGGGCGGCAGGCGGGCGCCTGCTCGTGGCCAACCGGACGGCGGCCCGGGCGGCCAGCATCGCCGGGCGCTGCGGCGGTACGGCAGTCGCCTGGGCCGACCTGGTGGACGCCGCCGCCTCCGCCGACGTGATCCTCACCTCGACCGGCTCGCAGGACGTTGTGCTGACCGCCGCCGACGTGGCCCCGCGCATGGCCGGCCGTTCGTCGCGGCCTCTACTGGTGGTCGACCTGGCGGTCCCCCGCGACGTGGACCCCTCGGTGGGGGCGCTGCCCGGGGTGACCCTTTTCGACATCGACGACATCTCCGCCTTCGCCGCCCGGGCGGTGGAGGGACGGCGACGGGAGATCCCCGAGGCGGAGAGGATCGTCGACGAGGAGGTGCGTCGCTACGGGGGGCTCGCCGTGGAGCGCCAGGTGGCCCCGCTCGTCGCCGCCCTTCACGAGCGGGCCAACGAGATCCGCCTGGCGGAGCTGGCCCGCTACCGCCGCCGCCTCGGCGCCCTCGACGACGCCCAGCAGCGGGCCGTCGAGGCGCTCACCAGGTCGGTCGTCGCCAAGCTGCTCCACGACCCCACGGTCGCGCTGAAGGCCGGGTCTGGTACCCCCGCCGGTGAGCAGCTCGCCCAGGCTCTCCGCCAGCTGTTCGGCTTGTAGGGGAAGTCCTGCCCGCCGAGCCTGGAGGCGAAGCACCCACGACCGGAGGCGGGCTGCGTCTGGCCACCCGGCGCAGCCCCCTGGCCCGCCGCCAGGCGGAGACGGTCGCCGCCCGTCTCGCCGCAGCCAACCCGGGGCTGGACGTCACGCTGGTGTTCGTCGAGACGACGGGGGACCGCCGGGCGGACCGGCCGTTGTGGGAGATCGGCGGCCAAGGGGTGTTCGTGAAGGAGGTGCAGGCGGCGGTTGCCGACGGCCGCGCCGACGCCGCGGTGCACTCGGCCAAGGACCTGCCGTCGCGCGCCGTGCCGGGCCTCGCCCTGGCCGCCGTTCCCGAGCGGGCCGACCCCCGCGACGTGCTCGTCGGCTCGACCCTCGAGGGCCTCCCCCCCGGGGCGACTGTGGCCACCGGCTCGGTGCGCCGGCGGGCGCAGCTCGCCTGGCTGAGACCCGACCTCACCTTCACCGGCTTGCGGGGCAACATCGCCACGCGCCTGGAGCGGATCCCCCGCGGGGGGGCGGTGGTGGTCGCCGCGGCGGCCCTCGACCGCCTGGACCTCGAACCGGCCGCCGCCGAGCGGCTCGAGCCGTCGGTGATGCTGCCCCAGGTCGGCCAGGGGTGCATCGCCGTCGAGTGCCGCGACTCCGACGAGGCGACGCTGGAGGCGTTGGCCGAGATCGACGACCCGTTGCAGCGGATGTGCCTGGACGCTGAGCGCGCCTTCCTCGCCCGTCTCGAAGGGGGATGCGACCTTCCGGCGGGGGCGTTGGCGCTGCCGCAGGCCGAAGGGGGGTTGCGAGTCGAGGGCCTGCTCGCCTCCCTCGATGGCCGGGTGCTGCTCCGCTCGGCGCTGAGCGGCACCGATCCCTCGGCCCTCGGTACCGCTCTCGCCGAAGAGCTGCTCACCGCCGGTCCGGCGCTCATGGGGCGGCCTGCGTGACCGTCTATCTGGTCGCCGCCGGCCCGGCGCTCATGGGGCGGCCCGCGTGACCGTTTATCTGGTCGGCGCCGGCCCGATGCTCATGGGGCGGCCGGGGTGACCGTCTATCTGGTCGGCGCCGGCCCGGGCGACCCGGGCCTGATCACCGTCCGAGGCGCCGAGGTCCTTCGGCGCGCCGAGGTTGTCGTCCACGATCGTCTCGCCGACCGCAGGCTTTTGGATCTCGCCCCGTCCGGCGCCCGGCTGGTCGACGTCGGCAAGGAGCCGGGGGGCCCGATCCGCCAGGAGGAGATCAACTCGCTGCTGGTCTCCGAGGGCCGATCCGGCCGAACGGTCGTCCGCCTCAAAGGCGGGGACCCGTTCGTGTTCGGCCGGGGGGGTGAGGAGGCGGCGGCGCTGGGCGCGGCGGGCGTCGACTTCGAGGTCGTCCCGGGGATCACCTCGGCGGTTGCTGTCCCCGCCTACGCGGGGGTGCCGGTGACGCAGCGGGGGCTCGCCGCGTCGTTCAGCGTTGTCACCGGCCACAGCCGCCACGCCGTCGACCGGGACACCAACTGGGAGGCACTGGCGGCCGCCGGGGGCACCATCGTCGTGCTCATGGGCGTCGCCCACCGGGCCGAGATCGCCCGACGCCTCATCGCAGCCGGCCTGGACCCGGCGACGCCGGTGGCGGCGGTGCGCTGGGGCACCCGTCCCGAGCAGGAGGCGGTCAGGGTGCGCCTGGACCACCTGGCCTCCACGCCGCTCGAGCCGCCGGTGACGCTGGTCATCGGGGCGGTCGCCGGCCTCGACCTCGCCTGGTACGAGAAGCGGCCCCTCTTCGGGCGCCGCGTCGTCGTCACCCGCTCCCGCTCGCAGGCGTCGGGCCTGGTCGCCTTGCTCGAGGAGCTGGGCGCCAGGGTTGTCGAGGTGCCCACCATCCGCATAGACCCCCCCTCCGACGCCGGCGCGGCGCTCGACCGCGCCGCGGCCCGGCTGGCGGCCGGCGCCTACCGCTGGGCGGTGTTCACCTCGGCCAACGCCGTCGACGCCCTTCTCGGCCGCCTGCCGGATGCCCGGGCGTTCGGGCCCACCTCGCTGGCGGCCGTCGGCCGGTCGACGGCACGAGCTCTCGCCGGGTACCGCCTGGTCGCCGACCTTGTGCCCAGGCGTCAAGACGCCGAAGGCCTCGTGGAGGTCTTCCCGTGTCCCTCCCGGCCCGGTGAGACGGTGTTGTTCCCCCGCGCCGCCGAGGGCCGCGACGTCCTCGCCGAGGGTCTGGGGGCGGCCGGATGGGAGGTAGAGGTGGTCGAGGCTTACCGCACGGTGACCCTGGCGGTCCCCGAGCCGGCGCTGGCGGAGGTCGCCGCGGCCGACGCCATCTGCTTCACCTCCTCGTCGACGGTCAGGGGTTTCGTCGACTCGGCTGGGGCGGCCTGTGCGCCGCCTGTGGTCGTCTGCATCGGCTCTGTCACCGCCGAGACCGCCGCCGCCGCCGGCATCAGGGTCTCCGCCGTGGCCGCCAACCCGTCGCTCGAGGCGCTCGGCGCCGCGCTGGTCGCAGCCCTCAGCCCGGCGGGGGGCTCGGCGCCGCAGCCTCCCGCAGGCGCCGCACCTCCGCCCGGAGGGCTTCGACCTCGGCCTCGAGGACCAGAAGGCGCCTGATGCCGGCGAGCGTCAACCCTTCTCCGGCGAGCTCGGTGACCCGCTGTATGCGGTCGATCTCCGCCCGGCTGTAGCGGCGCTGCCCGCCTCCGGAGCGCTCGGGGGTGACCAGGTCCTCGCTCTCCAGCCGCCGGAGGAAGGCCGGCTGGACCTGCAGCATGTCCGCTACCTGGCCGACGGTGTACAGCGGGGCGTGGATGTTGTCGATAGGAAGCTGGCTCATGGTCGTGGGGACTGGACGAAAAGGGGGGTGGGCCTGTCAACCCACCCCCCGACTGTATGCGGCAAGGTCAAACGGTGAGCGCGTGCTGCGACTCGGACGACTGGATGGCCACCTTCTTCGGCTTGGCCTCCTCCGCCACGGGAATCTCGAGCCGCAGGACGCCGTCGGTGTAGCGGGCGTTGATGTGGTCCGTGTCGAGCGTCTCGCCGAGGAAGAGCTGGCGGCTGAAGGTCCCGAAGGGCCGCTCGGCCACGATCAGCTCGGCGGCCTCGGGGCTCTGACGCTCCCTCTTGGCGTGCACGGTCAGCACGTTGCGCTCGACGGTGAGGTCGATGGAGTCGGGCGCCACGCCCGGGAGGTCGAATTCGACGACGAACGTGTCGCCGCTGCGGAAGGCGTCGATCGGCATCGCAGCCGGTCGAGCTGGGGTCCCGAGGACCTGCTGGGTCCAGCGGTCGAGCTCACGGAACGGATCTGTGCGCATCAACATCTAAAACCCCTTTCTGTCGACGGACAAGCTCAGTATATCATTGGAAAGAGGAAAGCTACAACTTTTTTTCCAGGTTTCTGTCTTGCGGGGCGCTTCGGTAGCCTTGGGGCCGTGGGCTTCCCCAACACCAGGCTGCGCCGGCTACGCGGCCATCGTCGCCTGCGCGAGATGGTCGCAGAGACGCAGCTGTCAGCTTCGGATCTGATCGCGCCGCTCTTCGTGAGGGAGGGGATCGACGAGCCCCAACCAATAGGGTCGCTGCCTGGCGTCGTCCAGCACACCGTCGAGAGCGCGCTGAAAGAGGCGCGCCGCCTCTGCGGGCTCGGCGTCCCCGCTCTGGTGCTCTTCGGCGTCCCCGAGCGGAAGGACCCGGTGGGCAGCGGGGCCGACGACCCGGCCGGCGTGGTCCAGGTCGCTTTGAAGGCACTAGCCGACGAGCTGGCGGGGGACATGGTGCTCATCGCCGACCTGTGCCTCGACGAGTACACGGACCACGGCCACTGCGGCATCCTCGACCGGCGCGGCCGGGTGGACAACGACCTCACCCTCGACCGGTACCGCTCCGTGGCCACGGCACAGGCCGCCGCCGGGGCCGACGTTGTCGCTCCGTCGGGGATGATGGACGGCCAGGTGGGGGCCATCCGGCGTGCCCTCGACGACGCCGGCCACCAGGATGTCGCCGTCCTCGCCTACGCCGCCAAGTACGCTTCCGCCCTCTACGGGCCTTTCCGCGAGGCGGCCGACGTGACCATCGCCGGCGGCGGCGATCGCAAGGCTTACCAGCAGGATCCGCGCAACGGGCGGGAGGCGCTGCGCGAGGTGGCGCTCGACATCGAAGAGGGCGCTGACATCGTCATGGTCAAGCCGGCTTTGGCGTACCTCGACGTGATCGCCGCGGTGCGCGCCCGTTTCGACGTCCCGGTGGCGGCATACCACGTGAGCGGCGAGTACGCCATGATCAAAGCCGCCGCCGAGCGTGGCTGGATCGACGGCCCTGCGGTTGCGCTCGAGCACACGCTGGCCATCAAGAGGGCCGGCGCGGACATGATCCTCACCTACCTCGCCGGGGAGCTCGCCGAGCTGCTGCATGGCTGACCCGGAGCGCCACGACGCGGGGTCTGCTTCTCGGGCGGCCTCGGGGTCGGAGCGCCCCGACGCGGCGTCGGCCGCCCTCTTCGCCCGTGCACAGAGGGTCATCCCTGGAGGCGTCAACTCGCCGGTGCGGGCGTTCCGCTCGGTCGGCGGCACCCCCTACTTCGTCGCCCGGGGCAAAGGCGCCCACGTCTGGGACGTGGACGGTAACCGGTACGTCGACTACGTCCAGTCCTACGGGGCTTCCATCCTCGGCCACGCCCACCCGAAGGTGGTCGAGGCTCTCGCCGCCGCCGCCAGCGAGGGGACCTCGTTCGGCGCTCCGACCGAGCGGGAGGTGCTGCTCGCCGAGGAGATCTGCACCCGGGTGCCCGGCTGCGAGCAGGTGCGCCTCGTGTCCAGCGGCACCGAGGCTGCGATGTCAGCGGTGCGCCTGGCGCGGGGGGCGACCGGCAGGGAGCGGGTGGTGGTGTTCGCCGGGTGCTACCACGGGCATGCCGACGCCCTGCTTGCCGGCGGGGGGAGCGGCATGGCCACCCTCGGGCTGCCCTCGTCGGCGGGGGTCACCCGTTCGGCCGTGTCGGCGACCCTGGTCGCCCCCTACAACACGGTGCCCAGCCTCGACGAAGACGTGGCGTGCGTGCTGGTCGAGCCGGTTGCCGCCAACATGGGGCTCGTCCCCCCCCGCCCGGGTTTCCTGGAGGGGCTGCGCGAAGAATGCGACCGGGCCGGCGCCCTGCTGGTATTCGACGAGGTGATAACCGGTTTCCGCCTGTCCTACGGGGGGGCGGCCGAGTCGATGGGGGTCCGACCCGACCTGTGGTGCTTCGGGAAGGTGATCGGCGGCGGCCTTCCGCTCGCCGCCTTCGGAGGTCGGCGTGACGTGATGGAGCAGCTGGCGCCGTTGGGGCCGGTCTACCAGGCGGGCACCTTGTCGGGGAACCCGGTCGCCACCGCCGCCGGCCTCGCCGTGCTGTCGCTGCTCGGGCGCGACACCTACCGGGAGCTGTCCGCGCGGGTGGGCAAGCTGGCTGCCGGCCTTTCCGACGTGCTCGGACCCGGCGTGCAGGTGCCCGTCGCCGGTCCCCTGCTGGGGGTGTTCTTCTCCGCTGAACCGGTCGCCGATTACGAGGGTTCCCGCCGCTCTGCGGATACCGGCCGTTATGCACCACTCATGCACGGACTGCTCCAGCGCGGGGTGGCCATCGCCCCAGGGGCCTACGAGGTGCTCTTCCCCAGCCTCGCCCACAGCGAGGAGGACTTCGAGCTCACCGTCGAAGCCTTCGCGGCCGCGTCGCAAACTTGAGGGCGCCGCCCCCCTGCTCCCCGGCCTTGCGTGGTCGATCGCCGCGGCGCTGGCGGGGTTCCTCGAGCGTCGACGAATCCAGATTTGTGTACGAATTCGAAGTTATGTACGCCTGCTGCACATAACTCGGGTTTCGTTCACAAATCGGGATTCGTCACTACGGGCTCTCGAAGGCGGAGGCGTCCCGTTCGCCCTCGGGGTCATCCTCGAGGCGAGCGCTCGACGCCGGCTGCTCCTGCCCCTCCCGCCCTCGCGCTCTCGCCCCACGCCCAGCGCGCCCTATGGCGCCGGCGCCAGCCCCGCGCCCTATGGCGCCGGCGCCAGCCCCGCGCCCTACAGCGCCGGCGCCAGACCCTCGCCCAGCGCGCCTGCCAGCGCCGGTGCCAGACCCTCGCCCAGCGCGCCCGCCACGGCCGGCGCCAGCCCCGCGCCCTACAGCGCCGGCACCCGCCGAGCTATCCCCGCCAGCGCCCGGTAGGCGGCTTCGGCCGGTCCCGTCTCGTCCGGTCGGAGCAGGTTGGCCATGATCCGAAGCGCCCACTCCATCAGCGAGCGGTTCCTCATCCCGGTGGCGCCGAGCCGCCGCATCAGCTCCGGGTGCCCGATCAGCCGGACGAAGGCCCGGGCGACCTTGTAGTAGAGGCCGTACTCGTCGTGCAGGCGGCGGTCGAAGGTGGACAGCGCCATCCCGTCGCCCGTGCTGAGCGCCGCGTCGAGGGCTTCGGCGGCGAAACGCCCGGTCTCGTAGGCGTAGGCGATCCCTTCGCCGTTGAACGGGTTGATCACCCCGCCTGCGTCCCCGGTGACCAGCCACGTCGGTCCGCTGCGGGGCCCCACCGAAAGGCCCATGGGCAGGCGACCGCCCGTCGGGGATCCGCAGGCCGACTCGGGGCCGATCCCCCAGGAGGCGGGGACCCACTCGGTGAAGCTCTGCAGCAGGTGGGTGGTGTTGACCGCCTTCCAGCGGTCGAAGGTCGACAACAGGCCGACGCCGACGTTGACCCGCCCGTCGCCCACCGGGAACACCCAGCCGTAGCCGGGCAGAACGTTGCCCTCCTTGTCGCGTATGTCCAGCCAGCTGTCTATCCACGGCTCGTCGTGGCGCGGGGAGGTCCAATACCCGCGGATGGCCATGCCGAGCGGGTAGGTGCGGTCGCGCGCCGTGCCGAGCTCCCGGCCGAAACGGGAGTTCGCCCCGTCGGCGACGACCGTGTAGCGCGAACGGATCTCCGAGACCCGCTCTTGGCCTTTCGACCTGACGAGAGCGCCTCGCACCAACCCCCCCTCGAGGATAGGCGACAACGCCTCGGTCGCTTCGACCACCCTCGCCCCCGCCTTGGAGGCCCGGTCGGCGACGAGAGCGTCCAGGTCCTTGCGGGTTATGACGTAGCCGTAGGACGGGAGGGACGGGTGCTCCGGCCAGGACAGCTCCAGGGTCCGCCCGAAGCCGTGGGATCGCAGCCCTGAATATCGGTGGCCGGAGGCGGCCAGCTCCTCGCCGAGGCCGATGTCCTCCAGCTGGCGCACCGACCTGGGGGTGAGGCCGTCGCCGCAGGTCTTCTCCCTGGGATAGCTCTTGCGCTCGGTGAGCACCACGTCGTGGCCCGCAGCGGCCAGCCAGTAGGCGCATGAGGCGCCGGACGGTCCCCCGCCGACGACGAGGACGTCACAAGAGCGGGCTTCCATGCGAGGAATCTACTGGTTTTTGCGAGCCCGCCGACCCGCTGTAGCATCCGCGACGTGGTCCAGTACCTGCCGCTGATCCTGCTGCTGGTGCTCGTCGTACTCTTCGCCGGCGGCTCGGTCACCGCCTCGCGGCTGCTCGGCCCCAAGCGTCCCACCGCAGCCAAGCAGGGTCCGTACGAGTCGGGGATAGCCCCCCGATACCAGCCGGCCGCGCGCTTCCCGGTGCGGTTCTACCTGGTGGCGATGATCTTCGTCATCTTCGACATCGAGGTCATCTTCCTCTACCCGTGGGCGGTCATGTACCACCAGCTGTCCACGTTCGGCCTCGCCGAGATGGCGGCGTTCGCCGTGGTGGTGTTCATCGCCTTCGCCTACCTCGTCTCCAACGGGGCCCTCGACTGGGGTCCGCGCCGCAGGCGGGGCGGGCGCGCCCCGGTTCAGCTGGCGAGGAGCACAACCGCAACCGTGAGGCGGGTTCCCCGCCCCGTCGAGCTCGTCGACGGGGCGCTGCCCCGGCCGGTCGACACCGGACCGCAGCTACCGGCGCGGAGCGCGTAGGAGGTTTCGATGGGCCTCGAAGACCTGAACCACAATTTTCTCACCGGCACGCTCGAAGGTTTCGTCAAGTGGGCCCGTGCTTCCAGCTCGTGGGCGGCCAACTTCGGCCTCGCATGCTGCGCCATGGAGATGATGGCCGCCGGGGCGGCCAACTTCGACCTGGCCCGCTTCGGCATGGAGGTTTTCCGGGCGTCGCCCCGCCAGGCGGACGTGATGATCGTCGCCGGGCGGGTGAGCCAGAAGATGGCCCCGGTCCTACGCCAGGTCTACGACCAGATGATGGAGCCCAAGTGGGTCATCTCCATGGGCGTGTGCGCCAGCACCGGCGGGATGTTCAACAACTACGCCATCGTCCAAGGTGTCGACCAGATCGTCCCCGTCGACGTGTACGCCCCAGGCTGCCCCCCCGGCCCCGAGACGCTGATCCACTCGATCCTCACGCTGCACCAGAAGATCCGTACCGGGGAGATCACCCGGCGAAGCTCGGCCGAGCCGGGCGCCGGCATCCACCTGGACGCTTCCAGCGTCCGCCGCCCGGCCCGGATCGCGGTGTCGTGAGCGACCGGCCCGTAGCCGACCAACCCAGCGACGCTTCGGGGGTGGGCACCCAGGAGGGGCCCGGCGGTGTGAGGTTGTGGCACGGTTGCCCCGTGGTGGAGTCGCTGGGCGCCGTGGTCGTGCACTGCAACCGGGAGGACTACCTGACGCTGTGCCGGGGCCTGCGCGACGAGGGCTACGCGATGCCTGTGGGCGTGACCGGCGTCGACTACCTGACCCATTCCGGCAGGGTGCTACCCGAGGGGATAAGGGCCGAGCGCTTCGAGGTGGTCGTCGAGTTGGTGTCCCTGGAACAGCGCAAGCGGGTGAGGGTCCGCTGCCAGGTGCCGGCGGCGGATCCGAGCGTTCCCAGCCTTTACGACATCTGGCCGGGCACCGAGGCCCACGAGCGGGAGACCTACGACATGTTCGGCATCCGCTTCGACGGTCACCCAGACCCGTCGCGGATCTTGATGCCCGAGGACTGGGAAGGCCACCCGTTGCGCAAGGACTACGACACGGGCCACGTCCCCGTCAAGTTCAAGGAGGCGCACCAGTGAGCGACCTTGGGAGCGAGCCGAGGGCTGGGGGCGACCTTGGGAGCGAGCCGAGGGCTGGGGGCGACCAAGCCGCCGCCGGTCGTCGGCTGTCCCTCCTGGACCGCATCCTGGGCAGGACAGCGCCCGGCGGCGAGGACATGGAGCGCCTGTTGGAGCGGCGCACGTCCGAAGGCGCGCAGGAGATGGCTCCCCGCTCGCGGACCGCCACCCAGGAGCTCGTTCGAGAGTCGGGGCAGGTCCTCCACCTGCCGGAGGGCGTCGCCCTCGACACCGGCGACATCGACGTGGAGACCCCCGAGGACGAGAGCATGATCCTCAACCTCGGGCCTTCGCACCCTTCGACCCATGGGGTGCTGCGGGTGATGGTGGAGCTCGACGGCGAGACGGTGCTTCGGGTGAAGCCGGTGATCGGCTACCTGCACACCGGAATGGAGAAAACCGCCGAGGAGCTGATGTACCACCAGGGGTGCACGAACGTGACCCGCATGGACTACCTTGCGCCGTTCTTCAACGAGCTCGGCTTCTGCTTGAGCGTCGAGCGCCTGCTCGGGATCGAGGTGCCGCCGAGAGCCACGTGGATCAGGATGCTCATGTGCGAGCTGAACCGCATCAGCTCCCACTTCCTGTGGCTGGGGACCAACGGCGCCGACATCGGGGCGCTCAACATGCTGGTCTACGGTTGGCGCGAGCGGGAGATGGTGCTCGCCTTTTTCGAAAAGGTGACCGGCCTGCGGATGAACCACAACTACTTCCGCCCCGGCGGTGTCGCCGCCGACCTGCCGGACGGCTGGAGAGACGACGTGCTCGCCCTGTGCGAGGCGATCCCGAAGCGGATGGACGACTACGACCGCCTGCTCACAGGCCAGCCGATCGTCCAGGCGCGCATGGAGGGCGTCGGCCCGCTCGACGCCGACACGGCCATAGCACTTGGGGTCACCGGCCCTCTCCTCCGCTCCACCGGCGTTCCGTGGGACCTCCGTCGGGACTTCCCATACCTGGCTTACGACGAGGTGGACTTCGACGTGATCGTCGGCACCAACGGGGACTGCTGGGACCGCTACGCCATCAGGGTGAACGAGATCCGCGAGTCGGTGAGGATTATCCGCCAGATCGCCGACATGATGCCGACGGGCGACTTCCGCACCCAGGACCGCAAGGTCACACCGCCGCCGCGCAACCGCATCGACGAGTCGATGGAAGCTCTGATCCACCACTTCAAGCTCTACACCGAGGGTTTCCGCGTGCCGCCCGGGGAGGCGTACGTTCCCGTGGAGAGCCCGCGCGGCGAGAGCGGCTGCTTCATAGTCTCGGACGGGACCGCCAAGCCGTACCGCATGCACATGAGGGCGGCGAGCTTCGCCAACCTGCAGTCGATGGCCCACATGGCTCGCGGCGCGCTCATCGCCGACATGATCGCCATCGTGTCGACGATCGACCCGGTGCTGGGGGACGTGGACCGGTGAGTTGGACCGCGGCGGGGGTCTTGGGCAAGGATCGGGTGTGCCTCGGCTGAGCCCCGACAACATCCAGCGGGCGCAGGAGTTGATGTCGCTCTATCCCGACGCCCGTTCGGCGCTGATACCGGTGCTGCACGTGCTGCAGGAGCAGGACGGCTACCTCTCCGAGGAGGGAATGCAGCACGTCGCGGAGATCTTCGGCCTAACGGCGGCGGAGGTCCGTGGTACCGCGAGCTTCTACGACCTGTTCCACTTCGAGCCGGTGGGCCGCTACCTCGTGGCGGTGTGCACCAACATCGCCTGCATGCTCCAGGGCGCCTACCGCCTGCTCGAGCACATCGAGGAGCGCCTGGGCATAGCTCCGGGGGGCACCACTCCCGACGGCATGTTCAGCCTGGAGGACGCCGAGTGCCTGGCGCTGTGCGGGAACGCCCCGTGCGTCACGGTCAACTGGCGTTTCTTCGGTGACGTCGACCCCGAAGGCTTCGACCGCCTGGTCGAAGACCTGCGCGCGGGGCGCCTAGACGACGAGGTCCCGCCCCATGGGACGCTCAGCCGTGTACGGCGGAGCGTCGGCCTGACCGCGGGGGTGGACGCTGCCTGGGACGGCTCGGCGCCCGCCCGTCCGAAGGACCGGGCGGCCCTCGAGGACGGCACCGTGGCCGAGCGGCCGCCGGCCGCCTCGCCCCCCCAGGCTGTCGATCTGTCGACCCGGCGTTCCACCCCGGCGACGGCGAGCCTCGAGGCCGCCCACCTGGGGGAATCGTGACCATAACCGAGGCGCCGCGCATCGTCACCCGCCGCCTGGGCCGGGACCGCTCCTGGACTCTCGAGTCTTACCTGGCCGACGGCGGCTACCAAGGGCTGCGCAAGGCGCTCACCATGACGCCCGAGGACATCCACGACCAGGTGAACACCGCCAACATCCTCGGGCGCGGAGGGGCCGGTTTCGAAGCGGGCCGCAAGTGGGGAATGGTCCGCCCGGCTCAACCGGTGTACCTGGCGGTGAACGGCGACGAGTCCGAACCGGCCACCTTCAAGGACCACGCCCTGATCGAAGGCGACCCCCACCAACTGATCGAGGGGGCGGTCATCTGCGCCTACGTGATCGGCGCCGCTCAGGTCTTCATCTACGTGCGCGGCGAGTTCCCCCTAGGCATCGAACGCCTCCAGGCGGCGCTCAACGAGGCCTACGCCTACGGGGCTGTCGGCCGGCGAATCTTCGGTAGCGACTTCTCCGTCGACGTCGTCGTCCACCCGGGCGCCGGCGCCTACATATGCGGGGAGGAGACGGCCCTTTTGGAGAGCCTGGAGGGCAAGCGGGGCTACCCCCGTATCAAGCCGCCGTATTTCCCTGCCGCGCTCGGTCTCTACGGCGCGCCGACGGTCGTGAACAACGTCGAGACGCTTTCCAATCTCCCCTGGGTGGTCCTAAACGGAGGCGACGGCTTCGCCGCGCTCGGCGAGGGCCGCTCGAAGGGAACCAAGCTGATCGCCCTCGCCGGCCACGTGAAGCGCCCCGGTAACTACGAGCTCGAATGGGCGAAGGTCACCTTCCGGGACCTGATCTTCGACCCCCGCCTCGGTGGTGGCATGCGTGATGACAATAACCTGAAAGCCATCATCCCGGGCGGGGTGTCCTCGCCGTGGATCGGCCCCGAGCACCTGGACGTGACCCTCGCCAACGACGAGATAGCCAAGATCGGGAGCATGGCCGGCTCGGGTTCTGTCATCCCGATGGACCACACCGCCTGCCCCGTGAGAGCGGCCTGGCGGATCGTGCGCTTCTTCCATCGCGAGTCCTGCGGCCAGTGCACCCCCTGCCGGGAGGGGAGCGGCTGGCTGGACAAGATCCTCGAGCGGATCGAGGCGGGACGGGGGCGCGAGTCGGACCTGGACCTTCTCATGGACGTCTGCGACAACATCTCCCCCGGCGTGTCGTGGCCCCCCGCCCAGACGACCATCTGCGTGCTCGGGCCGTCCATGCCCCCCTCGGTGGCAGCAGGCATCCGCATGTTCAGGGACGAGTACCTCACCCACATCCGCGACGGGCGTTGCCCGTTCCCCCCCGACCGCCTGCCGCGGAGGCTCGCCCGTGTCTAGGCCCACCCCCCGCCCCTACCTGACCGAGAGCGCCGTCGGCACGGCGCCTCCCACGCCGTCGGGCCAGGGCACCGTGTCCATCACGATCGACGGCCGCCAGGTGCAGGTGAGGGCCGGCCAGTGGATCATCGAAGCCGTCCAGGAGGCCGGGGTCTACATCCCGCGTTTCTGCTACCACCCGCGGATGAAGCCGGTCGGGATGTGCCGCATGTGCCTCGTGGAGGTGGAGGGGCCGCGGGGTGCGACGTTGATGCCCGCCTGCTACAACGCCGTGTCCGACGGCATGGAGATCCGCACCAAGAGCGAGAAGGCGGTCAAGGCCCAAGAGGGCGTGCTCGAGTTCCTGCTGGTCAACCACCCCCTCGACTGCCCCGTATGCGACAAGGGCGGGGAGTGCCCCCTGCAGGACCAGACGCTCGCCTACGGGCCGGGCGACACCCGCTTCGTCGAGGAGAAGCGTCACTGGGACAAGCCGATCCCGATCTCCGAGCTGGTCCTGCTCGACCGGGAGCGTTGCATCCAGTGCGGCCGATGCGTCCGCTTTGCCGACGAGGTTTCGGGCGACGCGCTGATCGATTTTGCCGATCGGGGTGACAAGACCGAGGTGGCGGTCTTCCCCGACGAGCCTTACAGCTCTTACTTCAGCGGAAACGTGGTGCAGATCTGCCCAGTCGGCGCCCTCACCGCCAAGCCATACCGTTTCCGGGCGCGGCCGTGGGATCTCGAGCAGGTCGAGAGCACGTGCACCGCCTGCTCGTTCGGTTGCCGGGCGGCGGTCCAGTCGAGCTCCGGCGAGGTGAGCCGGCTGATCGGCGTGGACTCCGATCCGGTCAATTGGGGCTGGCTGTGCGACAAGGGCCGTTTCGCCAACGGTGCCATGGCGCGCGCCAACCGCCTGTCCGTGCCGCTGGTGCGCCGCGGCGACGAGCTGGTCGAAACCAGCTGGGCGGAGGCCCTCGCCCGGGCCGCGGAGGGAATCGCCGCGGCCAGGCGTTCGGGCGGCGGCCGCTCGATCGGGCTGATAGGCGGCGCCAGGCTGGCCAACGAGGACGCCTACGTGTGGTCCAAGTTCGCCCGCATGGTCCTCGGGACGGACAACCTCGACGCCCAGCTTGGCGACGGCCTCCCCGCCGAAACGGTCCTCGGGCTGCCGCGGGCGACCATAGACGAGGCTGCCGCCGCCCCCCTGGTGATCACCGTGGGTTCCGACGTGAAAGAGGAGCTTCCGGTCCTCTACCTGCGCCTCCGACACGGCATTCGGGAGAACAGCCTGAAGCTGGTCGAGCTGGTGCCCGCGCCGACGGGCCTCAGCCCCTACGCGGCGGAGACCGCCGTCTACCGGCCCGGTGAGCTCGCCGGTCTTGTCGCCGCGATCGCCTCTGGGTCGCCCGTCACAGGCGACGTCGCCGGCGTGGGACGCGAGCAGATCGAGCGCATCCGCGCCGAGCTCGATCATGCGGACAAAATGTCAGTCTCTTCGCCAGCAGTCGTGGTCGTGATCGGTCGACCTTCGCTGGCTGAGAGCGGGGAGCAGGTCGCGGCTGCGGCCCGGGTACTGGCGGAGCGGCCCGGGGTGGCGTTCATGCCAGCGCTGCGGCGCAGCAACGTCCACGGCGCCCTCGACTTGGGGTTGGCGCCCGGCATCCTGCCCGGCCGGGTGTCTCTGGAGGAGGGCCGCGCCTGGTTCGAGTACCACTGGGGGGCTCCGCTTCCAGAAGGCCGTGGCGCCGACACCGCAGGGATGCTCGCCGACGCTTCGAGGGGTCGAATCGGGGCGCTGATCCTGCTCGGCGCCGACCCGCTGGTCGACTTCCCCGACTCGCGGGCCGCCCTGCGCGGCGTGCTCGGCGCGCGATTCGTCGTCGCGGTCGACACCCACTTGACGGAGTCGGCGCGCAAGGCCGACGTGGTTCTGCCGGCCGCGGCGTGGGCCGAGCGGCGGGGTACCTTCACCAACGTCGAGGGCCGCGTCACCTGGCTCGGGCAGCTCGTTCCCGAGCTCGGAAGCTCCTGGCCCGACTGGATGATCGCCTGCGAGCTGTCCGCCCGCCTCGGGGTAAACCTGGCCTTCACCCGCCTGGAGGACGTCTGGGCGGAGATCGAACGTGTCTCGCCGTTGCACCACGGCATCCCGTACGAAGTGTTTACGGGCGTGAGGGCCCGCGACGGGATCGTCGTCCCGGCCGACCCCGCGGCGGTGCTCGAGCCGCGTGAGATCCGCCCGCTCGACCCGATGGCCGATCCGGGGATCGCGTCCGCCGAGCTTCACAAGGTCGCCCCGAGCGCGCTGGTCGTCCAGTCGGTGGCGATGACCCCCGAGCCGGGCAGCGTCGACCCGACCGAGAAGGTCACCTACCCTCAGCCGCCTGCCTCGGGGGACGACCGCGACGCGCCGCCCATGCCGACCTTCCTCGGCCTCCCGCCCGTTCCCGTCCCCGCCGCCGCTGCCCCGCCGGCCGAAGGCCTGCGTCTCGTGGCGCGGAGAACGCTGTGGGATGGGGGGACCGACATACAGGAGAGCGGCATGGTCGCGGCTTTGGCGCCGTCCCCGGCGGTCCGGCTCAACCCCGCCGTGCTCGCCGAGCTGGGAGCGGCAGACGGCGAGAAGGTCGTGCTGCGATCGGCGCGCGGGTCTCTGGTCGTCGAGGCGCGCGCCGACGCGGGGATCCCCGAGGGCACCGCAGTGCTGCCGTGGAACCTTCCCGGCGGTAGGGCCGCCGACCTGATCGACTCCGGGGCGCAGGTGACGTCTGTGGTCGTTGAGGCGGCAGAGTGAACGGCGACCCCCTCTTCTCCCACGGCCTTTCCCTCGCCGTTTGGGTGATCCTCCTCGTCAAGGTCATCGCCGTCTTCGCCATCGTCCTGCTCTCGGTCCTGTTCATGGTGATGTACGAGCGCAAGGCCATCGCCCGGCTCGGGGTCCGCTACGGACCGAACCGCGCCGGGCCCAACGGGTGGCTGCAGTCGCTGGCCGACGGGACCAAGCTCCTGTTCAAGGAGGCGTTCACGGTCCGCACCGCGGACAAGCTGGTCTACAAGATCGCCCCCTACCTCATGCTCGTGCCGATGATGGTCGTCTTCGCCATCGTCCCCCTCGGCGGCACGATCACTATCGCCCACCACACCACCGAGCTGCAGCTGGCCGACCCCCCCTGGGGGATCCTGTGGCTGTTGATGATGTCGGGCGTCGCCGTCTACGGGGTCATGCTCGCCGGGTGGGCGTCGGGATCGAAGTACCCCTTGCTCGGCTCGGTGCGCGCCAGCGCCCAGATGGTCTCCTACGAGGCGGTCCTCGGGCTGACCACGGCGACCGTCGTTTTGATGACCCGCTCGCTGCACACCAGCGCCATTGTCGCCGCCCAGCAGCCAGGGACCCTCTACGACTGGAACTTCATCCACACGGCGATCGTGCCCTTTGTCCTCTTCTTCATCGCCATCACCGCGGAGATGGAAAGACCGCCGTTCGACCTGCTCGAAGCCGAGGAGGAGCTGTCCGGCGGCTACAACATGGAGTACGGGTCGATCGACTTCGCCTGGTTCTACCTGGCCGGCTACGCAGCTTTAGTCACGAACTCTGCCATCATCGTGACGCTGTGGTTCGGCGGCCCCGACGGTCCGCGCATCGCCGGGCACTCGATCGGGCCTTTCTGGTTCGTCCTCAAGGTGCTCATCGTCCTCTACGTGTTCGTCTGGATCAGGGCGACGCTGCCCAGGCTGCGCTACGACCAGCTCATGGACCTCGGCTGGAAGCGGATGATCCCCGCCGCGCTCGCCTGGCTCATGATCGTCGCCGGGTTCCAGGTGACCAACAACGTCTCCGGCAGCGGCGTGGCCCACTTCCTCGTGACCCGCGAGTGGGGGCTGGCGGCCATCGGGGCGAGCATCGTCCTCTTCTGGCTGCTCGTGCGCGCCATCGACGTCGGGCGCGACGCCGCCACCATCGAAGATGCACAGGAGACCCTCGCTGCAAGGGAGGTGTCCGAGCCGTGAGCTTCATCGACTTCTTCAAGGGCTTCGTCGTCACCGGCAAGCTGCCGCTCAAACCGAAGGTCACCGTCCAATACCCCGAGGAGAAGCGCCCCAAGCCGGAACGCTTCCACGGCCGCCATGTCCTCAACCGCTACGAGGACGGGATGGAGAAGTGCATCGGCTGCGAGCTCTGCGCCGGCGTCTGCCCCGCCCACTGCATCTACGTCCGCGGTGCCGACAACCCTCCCGATGCGCCGATCTCGCCAGGGGAGCGCTACGGCTTCGTGTACGAGATCAACTTCTTGCGGTGCATCCACTGCGACATGTGCGTCGAGGCGTGCCCTACCGAGGCGATCACCGAGTCGAAGCTCTTCGAGTTCTCCTTCACCAACCGAGACGACGCGATCTACACCAAGGCGGAGCTCCTCGTGGACGACGAAGGCCTTCCCCAGCAGCTGCCGTGGGAGGACTGGAAACCCGGCGACGACCGCAACACCTCTGCCTGGGTGCGGGCCACGAGCCCCGCGGGAGCCGCGGCGCTCGAAGGGAAGGCGCTCTGGTCGGCCGAGCTCGGCTACGGCGTGCGACCGCCCCAGAGGGGGCAGTCCGACCCCGAGGCGGCGGACCGACCGCCCGAGTTCGAGCTCTCCCTGCGGGAGATGATCTCGGCGGCGCTGCGGGGCGTGGGCGTAAGTGGCCGCAGGCCGCTCGGCGGCCCCGAGGAGCAGCAGTGACGGCGGTGTTCGGCACATCGCTTCCGGCCGCGCTGCTGGCGGCCGAGAGCGGGGGCCATGGCGGGCCCGCCTGGGCGGTCTACGCGGTCGGCGCCGCCATGATCCTCACGGGGGCCCTCGGCGTGGTCCTCCTTCGCAACCCGGTTCACTGCGCCCTCATGCTCGTCATCACCCTCTTCGGGGTGGCCCTCGAGTTCATCGACGAGTCGGCGAGCTTCCTAGCGGCCGTCCAGATCATCGTCTACGCCGGCGCCGTCGTGATCCTCTTCCTCTTCGTGATCATGTTCCTCGGGGTGGACAAACCGGAGGCGGTGCACTCCGAGCCGACCCGTCTGCAGAGACCGCTGGCGGTGCTGCTCGGCATCGGCGCGCTGATCGAGATCCTCGTCCTGTCGCGAGTCGACCACTGGGCGAGCGGCACCCCCTCCCAGTCGGGTGTGCTGAACGGAAGCGGCACCAACGTGCAGAAGATCGGCCAGTCGATCTTCACCGGGTACCTGCTTCCCTTCGAAATGACCGCCGCTCTGCTGTTGATAGCAGTGGTCGCAGCCGTCGTCCTGTCACGCCGGCACCACCCCGTCGCCGGGGAGATGTCAGCCGAGCAGCAGCAGGCCGCCCTGGAGGAGAGCTCCAAGTGACCGTTCCCAGCGCCTGGTACCTGATACTCGCCGCCGTGCTGTTCACCATCGGCGCGACTGGCCTGCTCGTTCGGCGCAACGTGCTGGTCATGTTCATGTGCATCGAGCTGATGCTGAACGCGGTCAACCTCACCTTCGTCACCTTCGCCCGCCTGCTCAACGACATAGGCGGCCAGTCGGACGTGTTCTTCGTCCTGGTCGTCGCGGCCGCTGAGGTCGTGGTCGGGCTCGCCATCATCGTGGCCATGTTCCGGCGCCGCGCCGCGGCGACCGCCGACGACATACACACCCTCAGGGGCTGATGCGGACTTGAACGCCACCTACGCCATCGTCGCGTTCCCCCTAGCGGGTTCGATCCTTCTGCTTTTCGGCGGCAGGCTCATCCGCCAGCCCTTCTCGGGTTGGCTGGCGACCTTCGCCGCCTTCGCTTCTTTCGGCGCGAGCGTCTACGTGTGGGCGTCCATGCTCGGGCGTCCGGCGTCGGACCGCCACGCCGACCTCGGGCTGTTCAGGTGGATGCCCGTCGCAGACCTGCACGTCAACTTCGGGCTCTACGCCGACCAGCTGTCGATCCTGTGGTGCCTGTTCTCCACGGGGGTCGGCGCGCTGATCACCCTCTACTCGATCGGCTACATGAAGGGCGACCCGGGGTTCAGCCGCTTCTTCTTCTACTTGAACCTGTTCCTGTTCTCGATGGTGGTCCTCGTCCTCGCCGACAACTTCCTCTTCACCTTCTTGGGGTGGGAAGGGGTCGGATACTGCTCGTACGGCCTGATCGGGTTCTGGTTCGACCGGGACAGCGCGGCGGTGGCGGCGAAGAAGGCGTTCGTCACCAACCGCATCGGCGACTTCGGTTTCATGATCGCCCTGTTCTTCATGTTCGAGCACTTCCGGTCGTTCAACTTCTCGGCGGTGCTCTTCCCCCTGACCGCCCATCACGCGGTCCTCGCGGGGACGACGGCGACAGCGATATTCCTGCTTTTGTTCCTCGGAGCGGTCGGCAAGTCCGCCCAGATTCCCCTGTACATGTGGCTGCCCGACGCCATGGAGGGCCCCACCCCGGTCTCGGCTCTGATCCACGCGGCGACCATGGTCACCGCCGGCGTGTACCTCGTCGCCCGGGCCGCGCCCATCCTGCACTTCAGCCCCGACTCCCAGTGGATCGTCGCCTCCGTCGGGGCGGGGACGGCCTTCCTGGCGGCGACGATCGCCTGCAAGCAGGACGACATAAAGAAAGTGCTCGCCTACTCGACCATCTCCCAGATCGGCTACATGATGCTCGCCGAGGGCTCCGGCGACTACCCGGCCGGCATCTTTCACACGGTCATGCACGCCTTCTTCAAGGGGCTCCTGTTCCTCGCCGCCGGCTCGGTCATCCACGCCCTCCACGACGAGCAGGACATGAAGCGGATGGGCGGCCTCTTCCGCTACCTGCGCGTCACCGGGGTCTGCTTCCTCTTCGGCTTCCTCGCCTTGGCGGCCATCCCGCCCTTCGACGGCTTCTGGTCAAAGGACCAGGTGCTCGCCGCCGCCTGGCACAAGAGCCCCGCCCTGTGGGCGCTCGGCGTGGCGGCTGCCGGGCTCACCGCCTACTACATGAGCCGCCAGTTCATGCTCGTCTTCACCGGCCAGGCACGCTGGCGGGACCAGGCTGCCGAGCACGGTGCGGCCGGGCACGCCGCAGTCGGGGGGTCTGCGGCCGGGCACGATGCGCTCGAGCCGCACGAGCCGCCCCTGACCATGCTCGTTCCCATCGTCGTGCTGGCTTTCGCCTCGCTTTTCGGCTGGCTGCTCAACGCCCCCTTCGGCGGTCTCGACTTCATCTCGCGCTGGCTCGCCCCGGTCTTCCCGGCGACGATCGCCCCGGCGGTTCACGTCGCGACCGGCACGAAGTGGGTGATAGGAGCGGTGGCTGCCGGCATGGCGTTCCTCGGCCTGTTCTTCGGGCTGGGCGCCTGGCGCGGCGGCGTCGTCGACCGCCCCGCCCTCGAACCGGCGTTCCTCGAGCACGGCTGGTACATCGACGAGAGCATCGCCGTGGCCGTGTCGGGGCCCTTGGCGACCGCGGCGAACGCTGCCAGCTTCGCCGTGGACGCCGGCTGGGTCGACGGCCTCATCAACGGTGTCGCCAGGGCGGCCGCCCAGACTGGACGCCAGCTGCGCCGGCTGCAGACCGGGTACCTGCGCAACTACGCGCTGGGCATCGGCCTGGGCGCCGCGGCGATCCTCTTCTACATGACGATGCGGGCGGGGGGCTGAGCCTTGACGTCGCCGATCCCCATTCTCGACATCATCGTCTTCCTCCCGGCGGGCGGCGCGGTCGCCTGCCTTTTGCTCCCGAGGCTGGCCCGCTACCTGGCGCTGGTCGCCTCCGTGGCCGAGCTGGGCTTCGCCTTCTACATGATGGTTGCGTTCGAGCCGGGGCAGGCAGGGTTCCAGTTCGTCACCCGCCAGTCGTGGATCGGGAACTTCGGCATCTCGTGGAACCTCGGCGTGGACGGCATCTCCCTGTTCCTCGTCGCGATGACCGCCCTGTTGTTCCCCATAGCCATGTTCGGCCCACCGATCCGCGGCGACCAGAGGTCGTTCATGGCCTGGATGCTCCTCCTCGAGGCGGCGTGCATGGGCACCTTCCTCGCCCTCGACCTCTTCGTCTTCTTCGTCATGTTCGAGATCACGCTGGTGCCCGGCTATTTCATCATCGTCGGGTGGGGTGGGGCGCGGCGCAGCTACGCGGCGATGAAGTTCTTCATCTACACCTTCGCCGGCTCGGCCTTCTTCTTCGTCGCCATGCTCGCCCTGGTCCTTCTCGCCGCCCCCTTCAACGGCGGCCACGTCACCTTCGACCTCATCACCCTCGCCCGGGACGCCGGCCACCTGTCGCACACCGCCCAGGTTCTGGTGTTCGCCGGGTTCGCCGTGGCGTTCGCCGTCAAGACGCCCCTGGTACCGTTCCACAGCTGGCTGCCCGACACCTACACCGAGGCGCCGACGTCGGGTTCCATGGTCCTGGCGGGGATCCTCTTCAAGCTCGGCGCGTACGGGTTCGTCCGCCTCTGCATCTTCCTCCTTCCCCGAGGCGCGGCCGACCTCGGCCCCCTGCTGCTCACCCTCGCCGCGGTGGGCATCGCCTACGGAGCTCTGGTGACCATCATGCAGAAGGACCTCAAGCGCCTGGTCGCCTACGCGTCGATCGTCGACGTGGCCTTCATCGTCCTCGGGTTCTTCGCCTTCAGCTCCCAAGGGGTCACCGGTGGGGTGATGGAGATGGTCAACCACGGGCTCATCACCGGTGCGCTCTTCTTCCTCGTCGGCATGGTGTGGGAGAGGAGGGGCACCCTTAGGTTCTCCGAGCTCGGCGGGATCCAGAAGTCCGCTCCAGTGCTCGCCGCCGTGTTCTTGGCGGTGATCCTCGCAGCGGTTGGCCTGCCGGGGCTCAACGGCTTCGTGGGGGAGTTCCTGGTGCTGGTCGGCACGTTCTCCACCCACGCCCACTGGTGGGCTGTCGTGGGCGCCACGGCGGTCGTGACGGGGGCGATATACCTCTTCTGGGCCTACCAGCGGGTGTTCCAGGGACCGGTTCGCATCGCCGCCAACACAGTGCGCGACATCACCTGGCGGGAGCTCGGCCTGCTCGCCCCCCTGCTCGCCGGCATAGTCTTCCTGGGCGTCTACCCGGCCCCGTTCCTCGACCGGGTGACGCCCTCGGTCGCCTACCTGCTCCACCACGTCGAAGCCCAGGCGCCCAACGCCGACGTGCCGCGGGGCTCGCTCGACGTGAAGTACGCGATCCCCGCTTCGCAGAACGTCGACCTGCGCGCCTCGGCCACGAGCGCCCTCGCACGGCCAGGCGGGGGGGATAAGCCCGAGGCCGCAGCGGGAGGCGGGCGATGACCATGACCGGCATCTTGCTCCAGGCCTGCCCCACGCTCCCCGGCGGCGTCGGGGTCGCCGGCACCAACGTCTGCTCCGAAACCAACGGGCTGCACATCGCCGTCGCCTACCGGACGATCATCCCGATCATCGTCTTCATAGTCGGAGCGCTGATCCTCCTGGCTGTCGCCGCAGTCCTACCCAAACGGTCCCGCCCGGGCCTGTACCCATCCCTCACCGCGCTGATCGGCTCGATCGGCCTGGCCGGCTCGGTTTGGGAGTGGTACGACCTGGGCACCCGAAGCGGCACGGCGGTCATCGGAGGCCAGATCCTCTACGACCGCTTCACGATCCTCTTCTACATCCTGGTCACCGTCGCCACGATCCTCGCCTCGGCGACCAGCGACAGCTACCTGCGACGCGAGGGGCTCGACGGCGTCGAGTCCTACGTGCTGATGCTCATGTCGGCGACCGGCGCCATGCTCATGGCGGCCTCGGGAAGCCTCATCATGCTCTTCCTGGGCCTCGAGATCATGTCCATCGCCCTCTACGTCATGGCCGCCTACCACCGCCGGCGTCGCCAGTCGGGCGAGGCGGGGCTCAAGTACTTCATCCTCGGATCGTTTTCCTCGGCCCTCTTCCTCTACGGGGTGGCCCTCGTCTATGGCGCCACCGGATCCGTCTACATCGTGCTCATCGCCAACTACTTCACCCAGAGCGTCCCGGCGAACAGCGGTGTGCTGCTCGCCGGCATGGCGCTGCTGATAGTGGGGCTGGGGTTCAAGGTGGCGGCGGTGCCGTTCCACTTCTGGACCCCCGACGTGTACGAGGGTTCCCCCACTCCGTTCACCGGTTACATGGCCGCCGTGGCCAAGGCGGGGGGCTTCGCCGGGCTGCTGAGGGTGCTGACCGAGGCGCTCAAGAGCCAGCAGACAGACTGGCGGCCCGCCATCTGGCTGATCGCGGTGCTCACCCTGGTGGTCGGGTCGCTCATGGCCATCGCCCAGAAGGACCTGAAGAGGATGATGGCCTACTCGTCGATCAGCCAGGCCGGCTACGTCCTCGTCGGCGTCCAAGCCGGCACGGCGGCGGGTACGGCCGGAGCCCTCTTCTACCTCTTCACGTACCTGTTCGTGATCATCGGCACCTTCGCTGTGATCGAAGTGGTCCAAGGGGCGGGGGAGAGGCGCAACGATCTGGGCGCCATCCGGGGCCTCGCCCGTCGACGTCCCGTGCTGGCCGCGTTGATGCTTGTCTTCCTGCTCGCCCAGGCGGGCGTGCCGTTCACCAGCGGCTTCCTCGCCAAGTTCTACGTCATCGAGGCGTCGGTGCAGCAGGGCCAGTACTGGCTGGCGGTCATAGCCATGCTCGCGGCGGCCGTCGCCGCCTTCTTCTACCTGCGGGTCGCCCTGCTCATGTACAGCTCGCCGGACGAGGAGGCCCCCACGCCGGCGTTCGCGCTGGCGCCGGCTGCCGCCTCCTCCGCGGCTCCCGCCTCCTTCGCAGCGCCGGTCTCCTCAGCGTCGGCCTCCGCGGCGCCGGCCTCAGCTCCCGCGCCCGTTTCGGGCGGCTCGCCGTACACCCCGACAACACTGGCCGCCCTCCCCCAAGACGCCCTCCCCGAGGGTGACGTCTTCGGTGCCGGACTTCAGCCGGTCCCGTCCCTCGACGGAGACCTTCCGGCCTTCGAGCTGGCGTCGCCGCCCGCGTCGCCGCTGCGCATCACACCTGCGATGAACATGGCGCTGGTCGTCTGCGCCGCGTTCACGATCGCCGCAGGGGTGTCGCCTTTCGCCATCGACTTCGCCAAGGCGGCCACCGCCCTCTTCTAAACCTTGGGCCATCTACATATACTCTCAGTATATGCCGATGACTCTGGCTCAGTTGCAGCAGCTGGCCGCACCCCAGCATTCGGTGCTCCTCGGGACACAGTTGCGCGCTGCGGGGGTGGCCGCCCGGGTCGAGAGGCGGATGGTCCGCTCGGGCTGGCTCGTCGAGGCGATGCCCGGCGCCTACGTCACCGGGGCCGCGGGCCCGTCACAGTGGCAACGGGCCGTTGCGTGCTGCC
>DATGKR010000125.1:0-8862 GCA_035294565.1 Acidimicrobiales bacterium
CGTTCGCCCTGAAGGTGTGGAACTACAAGCAGGGCGAGATCGTCTCGCTGATGATCCACCTGGGAGACAGGCTCGGCCTGTACAAAGCCCTCGATGGAGCCGGGCCGATGACGGCTGCCGAGCTGGCCGGGCGAACGGGGCTCGACCGGCGCTGGGTGCAGGAGTGGCTGCGCGGCCAGGGCGCCGCCGGCCTGGTCGACACGGCCGACGGGGAGGTGTTCGAGCTGACACCCGAAGCGGCTGAGGTCCTGGCCGGGGAGGGCAGGAGCGTGTGGTTCGCCGCCGGCGCCTTCAACGGCGCGGCCCTGCCCGAGGATTCCGTGCCGCGTTTGATGGAGGCGTTCAGGACCGGGAGGGGCCTGAGCTACGACGAGCTCGGGCCGAGGGGCGCCCACGCCGTCGAGAGGCTGACCGCCCCTTGGACGGAGCTGGCGCTGGTGCCGATCGTGCTCCCGAGGCTGGCAGGCGTCGTGGAGCGCCTCGAGGCGGGGGCCAGGGTCGCCGACGTAGGGTGCGGGGCGGGTACGGCGCTGGTGGCGATGGCGTCGGCGTTCCCCTCGTCCTCCTTCGAGGGTTTCGACCCTTCCGTCCACGCCATCGAGCGGGCCAGGCAGAGAGTGGCCGAGGCCGGCCTGACCAACGTGGAGATGCACCGCGCGGGTTTCGCCGACCTGCCCGGCGAGCCCACCTACGATCTGGTGGTCACGCTGGACTGCATCCACGACCTGCCCCGGCCAGCAGAGGCGATCGCCGCCGTCCGCAGGAGCATCAAAGCCGATGGCACCTGGCTCATCAAGGACATGCGCAGCTCGCCGAAGTGGTCGGACAACCTTCGCAACCCCGTGCTGGCCATGATGTACGGCATGTCGGTCGCCACCTGTATGTCCTCCGCCCTCTCCGAACCGGGAGGTGCCGGCCTGGGCACGCTCGGCTTCCACCCTGAGCTCGCCGAGCAGATGTGCAAGGAAGCCGGGTTTTCCGCTTTCACGGTGCACGACGTCGGCGAGCCGGCGAACCTCTACTACGAGGTCCGTCCGGTGCCGGTCGGCAGCTCAGCGTGACACGTCGAAGCGGTCGGCCATCATGACCTTGTCCCACGCGGCGACGAAGTCGCCGACCAGCTTCTCTTGGCCGTCGTCGCTGGCGTAGACCTCCGCGATCGCCCGCAGCTGGGAGTTGGAGCCGAAGACCAGGTCGACGGCGGTCGCCGTCCACCGGAGCTCGCCGGTGGCACGGTCCCTGCCCTCGTATACGCCCTCCGCCTGCTCGGACGCCCTCCATTCGGTGCGCATGTCGAGCAGGTTGACGAAGAAGTCGTTGCTCAGGACCCCGGGCCTAGCGCTGAGCACCCCGTGGGGCTCCCCTCCGTGGGTCGCCCCGAGCGCCCTCAGACCCCCGACGAGGACGGTCATCTGCGGGGCGGTGAGGGTCAGTAGGTTGGCCTTCTCGACGAGCAGGTGCTCGGGCGGGAGCTTCTCCCCAGCCCGCAAGTAGTTCCGGAAGCCGTCAGCGACCGGCTCGAGGACGGCGAACGAGGCGACGTCGGTCTGCTCCTGCGAGGCGTCGGTGCGGCCAGGGGTGAAGGGCACGGCGACTTCGAAACCTGCGTCCGAAGCGGCCTTCTCGACCGCCGCGCAGCCGGCGAGCACGATCAGGTCGGCCAGCGAGACCCGCTTCGGCCCCTGCGAGGAGTTGAACTCCTCCTGGACTGCCTGAAGGACCGCCAGCACCCTGGAGAGCCGCTCGGGCTCGTTCGCCTCCCAGTCGCGCTGGGGGGCGAGCCTGATGCGCGCCCCGTTGGCGCCGCCGCGCCTGTCGGTCCCCCTGAAGGTCGACGCCGAGGCCCACGCCGTGGCGACCATCTCGGGAACCGTCAGCCCGCAGCCGAGCAGTTTCCCCTTCAGCGCCCGGATGTCGCCGTCGTCCACGAGGGGATGGTCGACCGGCGGTACCGGGTCCTGCCAGATCTGCGGCTCGGCGGGGACGAGCGGCCCGAGGTAGCGCGAGACCGGCCCCATGTCGCGGTGGGTCAGCTTGAACCAGGCCTTGGCGAACGCCTCGGCGAACTCCTCCGGGTGCTGGTGGAAACGCTCGGCGATCGGGCGGTAGACGGGGTCTTCCTTGAGGGCCAGGTCGGTGGTGAGCATGGTGGGGGCGTGGCGCCTGGTGGGGTCGTGGGCGTCGGGGACGGTTCCGTCGGCCGAGCGGTCCTTGGGGGTCCACTGCTTGGCGCCCGCCGGGCTGGTTGTCAGCTCCCACTCGTAGCCGAACAGGTTGTCGAAGAAGCCGTTGTCCCACCGGGTCGGCTGCGAGGTCCAGACTCCTTCGAGCCCGCTGGTGAACGTGTCCGGCCCCTTGCCGGTCCCGTAGGTGCTCCTCCAGCCGAGGCCCTGCTCCTCCAGGCTCGCCGCCTCCGGCTCCGGCCCGACGTAGGACTGCGGTGATGCGCCGTGGAACTTGCCGAAGGTGTGCCCGCCGGCGACCAGGGCGACCGTCTCCTCGTCGTCCATGGCCATCCGGGCGAAGGTCTCGCGGATGTCCCTGGCCGCGGCGAGCGGATCGGGTTCGCCGTGCGGGCCCTCGGGGTTCACGTATATGAGCCCCATCTGGACCGCCCCGAAGGGGTTGGCCAGGCGCTCGCCCTCGTAGCGCTCGTCGCCCAGCCAAGTCCGCTCGGGTCCCCAGTTGACCTCCTCGGGCTCCCAGATGTCTACCCGACCCCCGCCGAAGCCGACGGTACGGAACCCCATGGACTCGAGGGCGCAGTTGCCGGCGAAGACGATGAGGTCCGCCCAGGACAGCTTGCGGCCGTACTTCTGCTTGACCGGCCAGAGGAGGCGCCGCGCCTTGTCCAGGTTGGCGTTGTCCGGCCAGCTGTCGAGGGGGGCGAATCGCTGGCCTCCGCGGCTGGCGCCGCCGCGGCCGTCGGCGATTCGGTAGGTGCCGGCGCTGTGCCACGCCATGCGGATGAAAAGCGGGCCGTAGTGGCCGAAGTCGGCGGGCCACCACTCCTGCGACGTGGTCATGACAGCGAAGATGTCGCGCTTCACCTCTTCGAGGTCCAGGGTGGCGAACTCCTTGGCGTAGTCGAAGTCCTCGCCCATCGGGTCGGAGAGCCCCGAGTGGCGGTGCAGGACTTCGAGATCGAGCTGGTTGGGCCACCAGTCACGGTTGGACCTGGCGCCAAGAGCGGTGTGCGGGACGGGACAGCTGGAGCGTTGAAGATCGGTGTCTGACATGGGTGATGCCCTCCTTCGGGCGGTTCAGGGTTTGCTGTTCTTCGGTTTGCGGGCGGACTTCTGTTGGCAGGCGGGGCAGATGCCCCAGAACGTCACCTCCGCTTCGTCGAGCACGTAGCCGTGGGTCTCCGACGGGGTGAGGCACGGCCGTGCCCCTACGGCGCAGTCGATGTCGGCTGTGGCGCCGCAGCGCCTGCAGACGACGTGGTGGTGGTTGTCCCCGGTGCGCAGCTCGTGAAGGGCCGGGCTGCCGGCCGGCTCGATGCGCCGGACGATGCCCGCTTCCACGAAAGCGGACAGGACGCTGTAGACGGTCTGCGGGGAGACCGAGCCGAGCCGCCGACGCAGGTCGGCTACCAGGCTCTCGGCGTCGGCGTGCGGCCGCCGGGCCAGGGCCTCCAGGACAGCCAGGCGGGTGGCCGTGACCCGGAGTCCGGCGGAGCGCACCAGCGACGCCAGGTCGCCGTCTGCCTCTTCGCGGGGGTCGTGCCGTCCAGCCATCGATCCTTATAGTAGACCGACTCCTATATTGGAGTCAATCCAATTATCACCGGTCTTCCCGCCGCACCAACGAGCCGCGACGACTGGCGGTGACGTTGGTATCCTCGGACGGGCAGAAAGCAAGGAGCAGCCGGCATGTCGACGCTCAAAGCCAATCCGGACACCTCGTATGCCGGCATTTCGGCCCCAGCTGCCATCGAGCTGAGCGGGCTCCGCAAGGTGTTCGGCCACGTGGAGGCGGTGCGCGGCGTCGATCTGCGGGTCGAGCCGGGAGAGGTCGTGGCCTTCCTCGGACCAAACGGCGCGGGCAAGACGACGACCATCGACATGGTGCTCGGCCTGACGGAGCCGACCGCTGGGCGGGTCGCCGTCTATGGCATGGAGCCGCGCGACGCCGTTCGGAGGGGGCTGGTATCGGCCGTCATGCAGAACGGCGGCCTGCTCAAGGACCTGACGGTCGCCGAGACCATCGCCTACACGTCGCACCTTTTCCCCGGTTCTCGTCCGGTAGAGGAGGTGATGGCCCGGGCCGGGATCGAGGCCCTCGCCGGCCGCCTGGTCGGCAAGTGCTCGGGAGGAGAGCAGCAGAGGCTGCGTTTCGCCATGGCACTCCTGCCCGACCCCGACCTGCTGATCCTCGACGAGCCGACCCAGGGCATGGACGTGGAAGGCCGCCGCAGCTTCTGGGCCTCCATACGCCAGGACGCCGAGGCCGGGCGCACGATCGTCTTCGCCACCCATTACCTCGAGGAGGCCGACGCATACGCCGACCGGGTCGTGCTGGTCCGCAAGGGCGAGATAGTCGCCGACGGAACCTCCGCCGAGGTGAAGGCCCTCGCCTCGGGCAAGACGGTGCGCGCCACGCTCAGCCGGATCGACGAGGCGGCGCTGCAGTCCCTGCCCGGCGTCGAACGCGTAGAGCTGCGCGGGGAGCGGCTGGTCGTCCACTGCGCCGACAGCGACGCGGTGGCGCGCTACCTGCTGAACGAGACCGACGCCCGCGACCTCGAGATCACCGCCCTCGGCCTCGAGGAGGCGTTCGTCGCCCTCACCGGGGACGAGCGCCCGCCGCCCGGCGGCGCCCCCTTTGAGGGGGTGGCCCGTTGAGCGCCGCTGCCGCCCAGGTGGGGGCGCGCGAGCGGCCCCTTCCGGCGTGGGGCGGGTTCAAGGCGTCGCTGGTACGCATCGAGGTACGCCGCCTGCTGCGCAACAGGAGGACCGTGATCTTTTCCCTCGTGGTCCCGGTCCTGTTCTTCCTCATCTTCGGGCTCAACAACACCTACGCTTCCGACCCGGTCGGCGAGGGCAACCAGTCGGCTTCGATCATGATCTCCATGGGCCTCTACGGAGCGGTGCTGGCGACGTCCAGCGGGGGAGCCATGGTCTCGGTGGAGCGGCTCTTGGGGTGGAGCCGCCAGCTGCGAATCACCCCCCTGCAGCCCGCCGCCTACATCGCCATCAAGATGGCCACATCCCTGGTCCTGGGGCTCACCGCGGTGCTCGCCGTCTACGCCGCCGGTCTGATCACCCACAAACCCTCGATGCCAGTCGACGTGTGGGTCGTCAGCGGGCTGGCGTTGTGGATCGGGTCGCTGGTCTTCGCGGCGTTCGGGCTCTTCGTCGGCTACCTGCTGCCGTCGGAGAACGTGATGCAGCTGATCGGGTTCGCTTTGATGCTGTTCTCCTTCGGGGGAGGCCTGTTCATACCGCTCAGCCAGTTCTCCCACACCCTGCGGGTCCTCGCCACCTACACGCCGCTCTACGGGCTGAACCAGCTCGTCCACTACCCCCTGGCGCGCGGGGCGTTCGACTGGACGTGGGCCGCGAACCTCGTCGTCTGGCTGGTCCTGTTCACCGCGGGGGCAGTGTGGCGCTTTCGCAAGGACACGGCCAGGGTTTGACGGCCCGCTGCTCGCAGGGCGGGGCCAGCCGCCAGTCCACGAAGCCCACCGCGGCAGGCAGCGGGTAAGCGCGCGGCGGCCGCATTTGACCAAAAAACATTCATCGATCAGCGGACAGGGGCGTCCCTCTCGTAGGTGGGCCTCTGTCTGTCAGCATGAGGTGCCGGCGGGGAGTCGAAATCTACGTTTTCCAGGCGTTTCACGCCTCACGGCTGGTCGGGCTGCGGTCCCGACGGGCGGGCGGCTGGTCGGCCCGGACCCGGCGCAGCGTGAGCACACGCTCGGCGTGGCGCTCCTCCTCCAGCAGCTTCTGGCGGGCGTCGAGCAGATCGAACTGGGTCACCAAGCCGTCGAGGCGGCGCGCGTCCGCCCGGTCGACTACCGGCAGCGCGCCGACTCCCAAGGCGGCCATGCGATCGGCGATGCTGCGGAGGATCTCGTCGGGATGGGCGATGGCCTTGGGGCTGATCATCACCTGGGACACGTTCTTGCCGCTTGAGCGCGCCGCGAGGACGGTCGACCACGGCAGGACGCCCACCAGTCCGCCCGTCTCGTCCAGCACCGGGTAGAGCCGCTGGCGCCGTTCGGGGGACCCCTCGGGTAGCGAACGGTAGAGCTCGCGCAGCGACCGTTGCGGTTCGACGGTGAAGACGTCGGTGTCCATCACCTCCCGGACAAAGGTCGCCTCCAGCGGATCGACCGCGTACTCGCGCATGACGTGGAAGCCGCGGCGGGCGACTTTTTCCGTCAAGATCGAACGCTTCAGCGTGAGCACGCTCACCAGGTGCGCCACGGTCGCGGCGACGAGCAGGGCCAGCAGGCTGTTCTCGTCGTGGGTCAACTCGAAGGCGAAGACGATGGCCGTGAACGGCGAGCGGGTCACACCCCCGAGCGAGCCGGACATACCTATGAGGGCGAACACGCCCACCGAGGCGCCGGGCAGCACGTGTCCGAGCACGCCGCCGATCGCCGCCCCCATCATGAGTATCGGCGCCAGGATCCCGCCGCTCGTCCCGCCGCCGAGGCCGACTGCCCAGATGATCATCTTCACGAAGAAGAGCAGGATCATCGCGTCCAGACCGAGCCTGCCGAGCAGCTCCAGGTGGATCGTGTTGTAGCCGACGCCGAGGGCCCGAGGGTCCACCAGGCCGCCGAGGCCTATCCCCAGGCCGCCGATGAGAGGCCACCACATCCAATGCAAGTGTCCTGTCAGTTTCTTGAAGAGGTCCTCGCACCGGTACACGGCTTGGGTCATCACCCACGCCCCGAGGCCGGTCGCCACACCGATCACTGCGGCCCCGGCCAGGACGATTCCGCCGAGGGGAGCGTGCCCGGGAATGGGGAACAGCGGCTGGGGGGAGATGAGGCCGGCGTGCGCCATCACCATCCGCAGGGCGTCGGCCGTCGCCGACGCGAGGCCGATCAACACCATCGATCGGGGCTTGAACTCGAAGGCGAGGAGCTCCACCCCGAAGAGCGTCGCCGCGACGGGCGTGCCGAACACGGCGCTCATGCCGGCGGCCGCGCCGGCTACGAGGAGGGCGCGCCGCTGGGCCGCGGTGAGCCGGAAGAGTTGTCCGACGATCGAACCGACCGCCCCGCCGGTGAGGATGATCGGCCCTTCGGCGCCGAACGGGCCGCCGGTTCCGATGCTGATCGCCGAGGAGATCGGCTTCAAGATGGCCAGGCGAGGCTGCACCTTGGAACCGTTGATCAAGATGTTCTCCATGGCCTCGGGTATGCCGTGGCCGCGGATCTGCTCGGAGCCGAAGCGGGCCATGAGCCCGACGATGAGCCCTCCGCCGACGGGGATCACGATGGCTATGGCGCCGAGCGTGGTGGCGTTCGGCGAGGTGAGGTGGACGCTCAGTCGCTGGTAATAGAAGAGGTTGGTGAAGAACCCGATCATGTCAACGAGCGCGAGGGAGATGCCCGCCCCGAGCGCTCCCACGGCTATGCCGAGGGGGACGAGGCGCAGGAGGGCCGGCGTTGTCGTGAAGTCGCCGAGGTCCCGCTCGGAGGTGTGCCGCGGCCGCCGATCTGCACCTAGGTAGCTCTCCGCTTCCGCCCGGCGAGGCGAGCCCGGCACGCCGTGGACAGGTGTGCGCTCGACGACTGACCCGTCGGCCGCGTCGTTTGCGGTTACGGCCGTTGTGTGGTGGGGTTCGGGCACTGTGAGGGGAGGTTCGGGCGTGGCTTCCTGGCGCTGGCCGTCCACCGGGCTGTCCCGGGCTTCGTCCGGCGTCACTTTCGGTTGCGTCGGCAGCTGCGCGCGAGCGATGCCTCAGAAAGCCACGGTTTCATCGTATTCAGATGCTATCGTATCGAGAGTGGCTCTACCGGATTCGGCGTACGCCCGCCTGCTGGCCCTGCGGACGGGGCTGCGACGCTTCGAGGCCTGGAGCGCCCAGCAGGCCCGGGAGGCCGGGCTCACGCCGGCACACCATCAGCTGCTGCTGGCGATCCGCGGGCACGGCGACCGAGACGGGCCGACGATCGGCGAAGTCGCCGACTACCTGCTCCTGCGCCACCACAGCGCCGTCGGGCTGGTGGACCGGGCAGAGGCGGCTGGGCTTGTCGAGCGCGTCCGAAGCGACGATGACCACCGGGTGGTTCGTCTCCGTCTCACCGAAGAGGGCGCAGCCAGGCTGGAAGCCCTTTCGCGGCTCCACCTCGAGGAGCTGGACCGCCTCGCCCTCGACCTACCCCGTGCATGGGCAGGGCTCGAGTCCGTGCAACGAACCCACGGGCTCCCCGGCCCTCCAGAGGCGGCGCCGGGGTCACGGCCGAATGGGGCTGATGTCAGCCTCGCCAGGGTCTACGACCCACCGCGAACTGGGGGGCACCGGGTGCTGGTCGACCGGCTTTGGCCGAGAGGGATCGCCAAGGAGGACGCACCGTTCGAGGAATGGTTGAAAGACGTCGCTCCCAGCGCCGAGCTTCGACGGTGGTACGCCCACGTCCCCGAACGGTTCCCTGAGTTCGTGCGCCGCTATCGGCGGGAGCTGGAGGACGAGCCGGCGAGAGAAGCATTGCGGGAGCTGCGAGTGGAAGCCCACAAGCGCAAGGTGGTGCTCGTAACGGCCACCAAAGACTTGGAACGGTCGGGTGCTGCCGTTCTGAGAGACCTGCTCATTGGGGCAGGGGTGTGAAGAGCCAAACGTGCGCGCCAGCGTCAGGCGGGACAGCCAGCCGCGTCAGACGTGACGGACGGGGCCGCG
>DATGKR010000126.1:0-4474 GCA_035294565.1 Acidimicrobiales bacterium
GTCAATGGCCGAGACCGGCCGGCGGGTCCTCGTCCTCAACGCCGACTTCCGGGCCCCGCAGGTGCAGAAAGCCTTCGACCTGGCTCCCGGCCCCGGACTGACCGACCTGCTCGCCGGGGAGGAAGGGGCGCGCCGGCTGGCGGACATGGTGCACCCGACCAAGGTCCCCGGCGTTTCGTTCGTCCACAGCGGCACCGAGGTGTCCAACGCCGCCGAGCTGATCGCCAGACGGGGCGGCCACATACTGGCGGAGGCCCGGGCGCTCGCCGACGTGGTGCTGCTCGATACGGCGCCGCTGCTCGTCGTGAGCGACGCCAGCGAGCTCCTCCCGGAGGTCGACGCGGTGATCATGGTGGCCCGTGCCGGGCGAACCACGCGAGACGGTGCCAGGCGGTCCTTCGAGCTGCTCGACCGGGCGGGGATACCGGTGCTCGGAGTCGTCCTGATCGGGGCCAGCAGCCCGATGTCCTACTACTATGGCGGCCGCTACGGCGGCGGCTACGGCTACGGAGCTCGGGGCTGGAGGGGTTGGATCGAGCGCCGGCGAGGGGACCGCCAGGTGATCGCCGTCCGTCCGGACCGTACGCTCACCTCGGTGCGCCACGTCGCCAACGGCAACGGCAAGGGCTCCCCGCCATCCCCCCGCGCTCCGGTCGGCGAGGAGTCCAGGCCCGAGCCGGTCGGTCCTGACCGCTGAGAGGGCGCCGTTGCCGGGGGCCGGGCAGGGGCAAGAGGATCAGAATGCGACCGACGGCGCCGCGCCTCGGCGGTGGCGACGCTCGGAGCACGCGATCTGGCGCGAAGCGTTGGACGACGTCGTGGTGGCCGACGGCCGTGGGTGCGAGGCGCCGTTCGCGCTCGCCGGAGGGGCACGGCTGTGGCGGGCCCTCTCCGAGCCGGTAGGGATCGGCGACCTGCCCGTCATCGAGGGCGAAACGCATGCTCTGTCCGAACTGTTGGAGGACCTGTGCCAGCGCGGCGTGGTCGACAGATTGTGGGACAAATGACGGACGTGCTCGCGGGGGTGGCAGCGTTCGGTATCGCCGGGCCCGGTGCCAAACTGGCCAGCGAGCCTCTAGAGGTGACGGCCTGGCAAACGCTCGTGCGCCAGGTTGCCGCTGAGCGGATCGAGGGTCTCCTGGCCGCGGCGGTCGGGTGCGGGGCTCTTCCGACCGACGCCGGTCAGCTCGCCTCAGTGAGGGAGATGGCCAGGGGGCGGGCCAAGGTGGATGTCGCCATCGAGAGGGAGACCCTCCGGGCCTCGGCGGTGCTGACCGACGCGCGCGTGGAGCACCGATTGTTGAAGGGCCCGGCGCTTGCCCATCGCTTCTATCCCGATCCTTCCTGGCGGGGCTTCGGGGATGTCGACCTGCTCGTAGCGGGCACCGCCTGGTACCGCGCCATCGGCGCTCTCGAGTCGAGCGGGGCTCGCCGCCCCCTGCCCGAGCTGCGCCCCGGCTTCGACGGCCGCTTCGGCAAGGAGGCCACCCTCCTCACCGCCTCGGGAATCGAGTTGGATCTTCACCGGACGCTCGTCGTCGGCCCCTACGGGCTGTGGATCGACCCGGCGAGACTGCTCGCCAGGCCTCCTGGTCTGCTGAAGGTGGGGGGAGTGCAGCTGCCAGTGCTCGACGCCGCCGCCGCCTTCGTCCACGCCTGCTACAACGCCGTCCTGGCGGACGACCCGCCCCGCCTGATCGCCGTGCGTGACGTGGCGCAGATGGCGCTGGGCGAGTGGTTCGACCCTGACGAGGCGGTCGCGTTGGCGGCCGAGTGGCGAGGGCTTGCGGTGGTGGCCCGAGCTCTCGACCTGGTCCGCACCAGACTGGGCATCGACGTTTCGACCACCCGGGTCGCCGCCGCACTAACCGGGAAGGGCACGCCGCTGCGGGACCGGCTCCTCATGTGGACCTACCGCGGGGCAGGCCGGGGGTACACGTCTCAGCTGGCCGGGGTGCTCGCCCTGAGGGGGACGGCCGACAAGGTTGCCTATCTCTCCAGCCTGGCCCGGCCTCAGCCCTCCTACCTGCAGGCCCGCGGCTGGTCCCCTCGCCGCTACCTGGCGCACGCCGCTCGCCGCGTGGCTGGCAGGGCATGACGGCCTCCCCCGCGACCGCGACCCGGGGGGGCGCCGGGAACCGGGCGGCCGCCGCGGCGGTGATCGCGGGCGTGGCGCTCACCCTTGCCTTCGTGTGGACCATGCTCGTCGGCGACTACGCCCAGTACGCCGCCTTCCTCATCGCCGCCGCGCTGATCGCCGTCACGGTCCCCATAGCCCGCCACGCCGCCAGGGTCGAAGCCTGGCCGGGGTTGTTCGGGTGGCTCATGGCGGGCATGGTCCTGAGGCTCGGAGGGGCGATCGCCCGTTACCTGATCGCTTACGGCGCTTACGGGGGAGTGGCCGACGCCACGACCTACACCGACGTGGCCAACAGTCACTACCACGCCTTCCGTCATCTGCACGTCTTCACACCCAACACCTCCGTCTTCCACGGGCTGATCCCGTGGCTCGACACGGTCGTCTACGCCCTGTTCGGACCGACGGAGATCGGCTCGTTCTTCCTCTTCTCGTGGTTCAACTTCCTCGGGACCTACCTCTTCTACCGGGCGTTCCGCATCGCCTACCCGGCCGGCGACGGCCGGCGCTACGCCGCGCTGCTGCTCCTCCTCCCCGGCCTCGTGTACTGGCCCTCCAGCCTCGGCAAGGAGGGCTGGATGATGCTCGCCATCGGGCTCACCTGCTACGGCCTCGCCCGGGCGCTGGCGAGCCGGCCGGGCGGCTACCTGTCCATCGCCGGCGGTATCGGGGGGATTGTGCTCGTGCGGCCCCACCTGGCCCTGATACTCCTGCCGGCCGCCATGCTCGCCTTCCTTGTGCGACGCTCCCAGCCTGGCCGTCACCGGCCTCTCGGCCGCCTGATAGGTCTGGCGGTCCTGATCGTCGCGTCCCTAGTGGCGGTGTCCAAGGTGGAGTCCTACTTCGGTATCAAATCTCTCGACGTGCAGACGGTCACCCAGGAGCTGCAGACGACCCGTGAGCAGACCCAGCTCGGTGGCTCCGCCTTCCACCCGCCGAACCCCCAGTCGCCGGTGGGCTACCCAGAAGCGGTCGTCACCGTCTTGTTCCGGCCCTTCCCCTTCGAGGCGCACAGCCTCACGGTGCTGGTCGCCTCGTTCGAGGGGGTCCTCCTGATGGGCCTCACCGCCGTGTCGTGGCGGCGTCTCAAACGCCTCCCGAGAGCGCTGTGGGACTCCCCCTACATCCTCTTCTGCTTCGTGTACACCGCGCTGTTCATCCTGGCCTTCGGCAATTTCGCCAACTACGGGATCCTCGCCCGCGAGCGGGTCCAGCTGTGGCCCATGTACCTAGCTATGCTGGCGATACCGCTCGCGCCGGTCGACGCCCAAGTCGCGACGGCCGGCGTGTCCGTGGGGCGCCGCAGGCGCGGCCGGCGGGCTCGGCCCGAGCGGCGGTTGCCGTCGTATCCTCGCCCCGTGCCTGTAGCGCGGAGGGCTTCTTCGACCGCCGGTACCTACAGGGCTCTCGGTTACACGTTCTCCGTCGGCGTCGACCGGCGGCTAGCCCCGGAAGCCGCTCGGGCGGTGCGCTGGGCGTTCGCCAACCTCGCCGAGCCGGCCGTCGCCGAGGGCCGCTACCGGCTGGCTCCATCGGGCACCGGCGTAGCCGTGCATGCCGACGGCCGGCGGCTCGGGCAGGGTGCGTCGCTCAGCGACGCGGTCGAGCTGCTCCTTGCCGACGTCAACCGCAGGGCTGTGCAGTCGCGGCCCGACCGGCTGGGCGTCCACGCCGCCGCCCTGGCGTTCGCCGGTCGTGGCATCTTGGTGGTGGGGCCGTCCGGAGCTGGGAAGTCGACGCTGGCAGGTGCCTTGGTAGCTGCGGGCTGCGACTACCTCACCGACGAGGCCGCCTTCGTCGACCTGGACGACCTAACCGTCGAGCCCTACCCCAAGCCACTGTCCCTCGAGCCGGGCTCGCTCGCCCTTCTCGACCAGGCCGCGCCCGATCTTCTGCCCTCCGGCGGCTGCGAGATCGCGCCGGCGTCACACTTCCGCCGGTATACCGTGATCGGGGCGGCGCGGGTCGCGGCGATAGTCGTGCTGGACGGAAGTCCCGACCCGCAGGTCAAGCTGGCGCCGATGAGCCGTGCCGAGGCGCTGATAGAGGTTGCCAACAACTCCTTCAACTTCGTGGAGCACGGCAGCGAATGGCTCGAAGGCCTGCGGAGCCTGGTCACCGCCAGTTCGTGCTGGCGGCTCGGGAGGGGAGAAGTGCGGATCGCGGCGCGGGCCGTGATAGAAGCGGTGGAAGCGGAGCTCACCCCCAAGGAGACGGTGTGCCAGACATGACCCCAGAGTCCGTCCCGGTCGCCAGGAGCGACGTCGCAGGAGTCGAGGTGGACGGCGAGATGGTCCTCTACGACGACTCCCAGCGCCGGCTCCACCGGCTCAACCC
>DATGKR010000127.1:0-3575 GCA_035294565.1 Acidimicrobiales bacterium
CCCATGGCTGCCTGGACCGCCACGAACAGCGCATTCCAGGCGGCCGGGTGGGACGCGACAACGCCCACCGCCCAGAGGATGGCGGCGTTGAGCGACCCGGGCAGGCCCATCACCGACTGGGCGAGGTCGTCGCGCCACCAAGCAGCGGTGAAGAGGTGGGGTTGGGCCTGCAGGCCGGCGTCGAGCAGCCACAGAAAGCCGAGAGCCACGCGAACCCTCCGGGCGCTGAGCGGCAGCGACAATCGGCGTTTCACGCCTCCGCCTCCGGTGTCGGCGCGGGCCTCACGCTCCGCCTCCCGTGTCGGCGCGGGTTTCACGCCTCCGCTTCTGCCACAGGGGCGGCGGTAGGTGCCACCACACCTCCTGCCGGCTCGACGGTCACCAGGTACGCCTTGGCCGGAGCGGCGGGGTCCACAGTGAAGGCCGCGGTCGTCGGGTGGGACCCGAGCAAGCCGACCGATATGGCCCGGCCTCCCACGATGGCCCACAGCTGGTAGGTGTTGTCGGCGGGCAATGGGGCCATCCTCCCGCCGACCATGTAGGCGCTCCCGGAGGGGAGGATCACCAGCTGCGCCAGCGGTTTTTGCCCCGGGCCCGTGGAGGTGAGCACGAGGTGCTGGGCGGACGGGTCGACCAGCGCAGCGGCGAGCCCCTGGAAGCCGCCGGGCTGGCGGGCTGCAGCGCTGAGGACGTGCATCTGGTGGTCGAGGTTGTCGACGCGGGCCGTCTGCAGGCCTATCAACGCCGCCGCCGCGGCGGCCGCCGCGCCGGCCGTCACCCGCGCCGCCAGGGACCAACGGGACCGCTTCGCCCGCCGGGCACCGAGGCTCGTCAGGATGGGGGCGTCCTGGGGGCCGCCGTCGCCTTCGATGGCGCCGGCGATCCGGTCCCACACCTCTGGCGGGGCGGCGGCGGGGACGCCGGCAGCGGCGAGGAGCCCGACCGTGTCGCGATGCTCGTCGAGCTCCTGGGCGCAGCGGGGGCAGCCGGCCACGTGCTCGGCGACCGCAGCCGCCTCCTCCGGTTCGAGGGCGTCTAGGGCGTACGCGCCGATCAGCTCGCCGAGGGTGGCGCAGTCGTCGTGGCGGGCGGTCACACCTGCACCCCCTCGCACGCTGGCGTGGCGCAGTCGTCGCGGCGGGCGGTCACACCTGCACCCCCTCGCGCTCGAAGGCTTGTCGCAGCCTGGAAAGGCCGTTCCTGATACGGGCTTTCACCGTTCCTTCGGGTTGGCCGAGCAGCGCCGCCACCTGTCGGTAGGTGTGCCCTCCGAAGTAGGCCATCTCGATCGCCTGGCGCTCGGCGTCCGGAAGGGAGCCGACCGCTTTGCGCACCTTTTCATCCAGGTGCAGATCCCACACGTGGCGTTCCAGGTCGTAGCCGCTGGCGACCACCTGCTGGGCGCTTCGCTCCTCGCGGGCCGAGCGGGCGGCCTGGGAGCGCAGATGGTCAACCGCCCGGCTGTGCGCCACCGCGAGGAGGAAGCTGCGCAGGCTTCCCCGGTTCGAATCGAAACGCTCGGGCTTCTCCCAGAGGCGGACGAACACCTCCTGGGTCACGTCGTCCGCCGCCTCGGCCGACCCGAGGACGCGCCGGGCCAGGGAGTGGACCGCCCCGCCGTGGCGGCGGTACGCCTCGGCGAGCGCCGGCTCGTGCCAGCGGGCGATGGCCACGACCAACGTGGAATCGCTCGCGGTCGCCAGGTCGATCATCACGTCTGTTTCCGTTGCCGGCCGGCTTCCTGGATGCGATCGTGGCATGGCGACCTCCACCCCCGAGGCTAAACGACGGGGCGGCTGAACGACGGGGGGGCGCCGCGATCTCCTCGCTGCTCTGTCGGCCGCTCCCCGGAGCACCAGGCTCTGCTCGGCTTCTCGGCAGGCGATCCTGGAGGAGTTCGTCCCAGCGCGCATCCATAGCGGCACACGGGTCCGTACAAGCCGGCGTGAACCCTCCCCCCGCAGCCTGTGCCAACAGTCCCCTCGCGGCTGGCGCCAGGACCCCGCGAGCAGGCGCACCGCAACCCCGGCGGCGACGGCGAGCAGCGTGGCTCGCCGCCCCGCTGGCGGTTGCCGCTCTCCTGCTCGCCGGCTGCGGGTCGGGCGGCGGATCCCACGCCGCCGCGGCGACCTCGTCCGGCGGCTCCACCATCGTCATCAAGAACTTCGCCTTCCATCCTTCGGAGCTGACCGTCGCCCCGGGAGCCAAGGTGACGGTGGAGAACGAGGACGGTGTCACCCACACGGTCACTGCGGTCGCCCCCCATCAAGGCGCGTTCAACACCGGTGACATATCTGCGGGGAAGACCGTGACCTTCACCGCTCCGACAGCAGCCGGCTCCTACCCCTACATCTGCCTCATCCACCAGTTCATGCACGGCACCCTCGTCGTCAAATGACCCGTTTCGAGACAACCCAACCATAAGGAGACATAGGAAATGACAGAAAATCGGGATTTCGATCAGCTGATCGAAGAATCCCAAGACCTCCACCGAGACGCCATGGCGTCGACGAGAGAGTCGCTCGACGAGCTGGTCGAAGTGGGCCACGAGCGTCGGTCTCGTGGTGAACTCGACCCGGGCGAAGCCCACGAAACCGCACGCTCCAGCCATGACGCTGTGCGCCGCGGCCTCGTGGCGGGTGGCAGCCTCGCCACCGCCGCCTTCGGGGCGGCCCTGGTGGGCCTGACGGCGTCCGCCGCCTTCGCCGACACGCCGACTGACATCCAGATGCTGCAGACGGCGGCCTCGATAGAGAACCTCGCAGTCAAGACGTACCAGACGGCCCTCACCCTTCCCTACATAGGCGGGTCGGAGGCCAACGGGGTCATCAAGGCGTTCGCGCAGACCACCATGGCCCAGCACGCCCAGCACGCGCAGGCGTTCAACGCCGCCGCGACGGCTCTCGGCGGCAAGGCGCAGAACTCTCCCGACCCCAAGTACGTCCCGGTTGTCAACAGCGCCGTTTCGTCGATCACCAAGGACAGCCCCTCGGCCGGCGCCCTCGCGGTGGTCGGTCTCGCCCTCACCCTCGAGAACGTCGCTGCCGAGACCTACGTCGCTTTCTGCCCGAACTTCAGTGACACGAACTCCAAGAAGGTCACGGCTTCGATCATGGGCGTAGAGGCCCAGCACGTCGCGACCCTGCTGGCCGTGCAGGCCCTGCTCAAGGCCGGCGCCCCGCAGCTGATCGCACTGAGCCCGACGGTTGTCGCCCAGCTTCCCGCCGCGGCCGGGAGCGTCGGCTTCCCGAACGCCTTCTATCCGACGAGCATGGCCAGCCCGGCCAGTGAAGGAGCCCTCTCATGAAGCGCCCCCACGACCACATCAGCGACGCCGAGCTGTCGGCGATGACCAGTGACATGGACCAGCTCCACCGGGACCAGACCATGCCTGCCATGCAGGCCGCGGTCGGCGAGTGGGCTGAGTCGATCAAAGAGAGCGAGTTGGGGATCACCGCCCGCCGGACCAGCCGGCGCACGTTCCTCCTCGGCGTGGCCGGCGCCGGAGTGGGCGGGGTCCTCCTCGCAGCCTGCGGGTCCTCGAGCAAGTCGAGCTCGTCGGCTACGACCGTACC
>DATGKR010000128.1:0-70208 GCA_035294565.1 Acidimicrobiales bacterium
CCCGAGGCGGAGAAGACGGCGACGCTCTCGGCGTACCTGGCCGACCCCGAGGTACGCCGCCGGTCGTGGCGCAACCGGCTCGAGTCGCCGGCGTGGACAGCCGAGCCCAACGCCGGCCATCGGGCCTTGTTGGAGCTCGAGCGTCAGGGCAGGCTCGTAGCGATAGTCACCCAGAACATCGACGAGCTGCACCAAAAGGCGGGCAACGACCCCCGTCTCGTCGTCGAGGTCCACGGCACGATGCACCGGGTCAGGTGCTGGGCTTGTGGTTGGGAGGCTCCAATGGCCCCCACGCTCGAGCGGGTCCGCGCCGGTGAGGCCGACCCTGCCTGCGAAGTCTGCGGCGGGATCCTCAAATCGGCGACCATCAGCTTCGGCCAGTCCCTGGATCCGCAGACGGTGAGGCGCGCCGAGGCCGCTGCTCTTTCCTGCGACCTGTTCCTCGCCGTGGGCACGAGCCTCGCCGTCTACCCCGCAGCGGGTCTCCTGCCCCTCGCCCTGCAGGCTGGCGCGGCGGCGGTGATCGTCAACGGCGAGCCCACTCCGTACGACGACCTCGCCGACGCTGTCGTGCGGGGCTCGATCAGCGAGGTGCTCCCCCTGCTGGTCGCCACCCGCCCCGATGGACGACCTCGTCGACCGGGCGGAGGCCCCTGAGCGCCGACCCTCGCGGCCCCCCCTCGCCCGCCGGCCAGCCGAGTAGCACCGTCCCTATCGGCTGCCAGTCCGGCGGGACCCCGAACGTCGAGGAGAGCCGTTCGTACGCCTCGGCGTCACGCCCGAAGAACAGCGCGCCCAGGCCCTCGTCGGCGGCGGCGAGGAGGAGGAGCATCGTGGCGAAGGCGACGTCGACCGTCCAGTAGGGCACCGCCCACCGGTCGGCGCTGGCCAGTCCTCGCCAGGCCTTGTCCGGCTCGGAGTAGCGGTCGAGGTAGACCTGGGGGCTGCAGTAGGGGACGACCGCCACGGGGGCGCGGAGCAGTCCGGGGAGGTTGGGCCGGCTCCTCCACTCCTCGTCGGCAGCCGCTTCCCAGAAGCGGCGCAGATCCTCTGGGCGTTCGAGGACCAGGAACGCCCAGCCCTGGGAGGAGCCCGCCGACGGGGCGCGTCGCGCAGCCTCGAGGAGACGGTCGAGCACCGCCGGGTCCACCGGGGTAGGGGAGAAGTCGCGGCACATCCGGCGCCTTCTCACGACCTCGCGGAAATCCATACCAGAACGGTAGACTTTTGGTCATGGCGAGCTTCCGAGACTTACTGCGCGACACCAAGGCGCGCATCCGCGAGGTCGACACAGAGCAGGCTGCGGCGCATCTAGGCCGGCCGGGCACGGTCGTGCTGGACGTGCGCGAGCCCGACGAATACGAACAGGGGGCGCTCCCCGGCGCGGTGCACATCCCCAGAGGACACCTGGAGAGCCAGGTCGAGGCGAAGATACCCCACCGCGACGCGACCATCGTCGTCTACTGCGCCGGGGGCGCCCGCTCGGCCTTCGCCGCTGACACCCTCGCCCAGCTCGGCTACACCGACGTGGTGTCCATGGCCGGCGGTTTCAACAAATGGAAGGACGAGGGCCGGGCTTGGGCGGCTCCGCTCACCCTCAGCGCCGAGCAGCGCAACCGCTACCAGCGCCACATCCTCCTGCCCGAGGTGGACGTCGCCGGGCAAGCCAAGCTCCTCGGCTCCAAGGTGCTGCTCCTCGGCGCAGGCGGCCTCGGGTCGCCCGCCGCCTTGTACCTGGCCGCGGCGGGCGTGGGCACCCTCGGCATCATCGACATGGACGTCGTGGACCCGTCGAACCTCCAGCGTCAGATCCTGCACAACGTCGACCGGGTCGGCGACCGCAAGGTCGACTCGGCGAAGAAGACCCTCACCGCCCTCAACCCCGACGTCAACGTGGTCACCTACGACGTGCGCCTCGGGGCCGACAACGTGCTCGACATCTTCTCCGGATACGACGTCGTCGTCGACGGCACCGACAACTTCCCCACCCGCTACCTGGTCAACGACGCCTCGTTGAAGCTCGACGTGCCCGTCGTCCACGGTTCGATCTTCCGCTTCGAGGGCCAGGCCAGCGTGTACCTGCCACATCAGGGCCCCTGCTACCGCTGCCAGGTGCCCGAGCCACCGCCGGCGGAGCTCGCCCCGTCCTGCTCGGAGGCGGGCGTGCTCGGCGTGCTCTGCGGGATCATCGGCAGCATCCAGGCGATGGAGACCGTCAAGCTGCTGCTGGGGATAGGCGAGCCCCTGGCAGGCCGCCTGCTCGCCTACGACGCCTTGGAGCAGACGTTCCGAACCTTCAAGGTGAACCGCGATCCGGAGTGCCCGGCGTGCTCGATCCCCAAGGAGCAGCTCGTCATCGCCGAGTACGACGGCCTGTGCATGCCGCACCCCGTTTCCTAGGACAAAGCACAGCCCTCCTGGTCGTCGGCCTCCTCCTGCTGGCAGGCTGCACGGCGGTAGGTTCGAACAACCCGGCGCTGCCAGAGCCCTCAACCGTCGCCGGCACCGCGCCAGCGGTTACCGGGGGCCCGCCGGTCCGCACCGTCGATGCTGGCGGTAAGGGCGTGCCGGTCCTGGCTGGGGAGCCGGCCCCCGACGCCGCTCTCCGGCGGCTCGCCCGGAGCCTGCCGGCGGGCTGCACCCCGAACACCGAGGACGACACTTCTCGGCTGGCCTCGTTCCTGTGGCGGTGCCCGGGCGGGCAGGTGGCGACGGCGACAGTGACCCTGCCGGCCGGGCGTCTCCTCACGCTGAGCGACCTCTTCAGCGGCCAGTGGCGCAGCTACCTCGCGTCGGTCGGCGCCGCGCAGCTCCGGGCGCAAGGGGTCGTCGACCCGGCGACAGGTGACCTGTCCGAGTGGTTCGTCGCCCCTGGCCTGCTGGAGGTCGTCTTCCCCTCGGGGGTGGTGGCATACCCTCTGGCCACCCTGGGTCGCTTCGTTGCGCGATCATCCGGGTATGGGACTCTTCTCCAGGGCGCATGACATAGTCCAGGCAAAGGCCAACAAGGCTCTCGACAAGGCCGAGAAGCCCGACGAGATGCTCGAGCTGTCCTATCAGAAGATGCTCGAGCAGATAACCCAGATCCGCCGGGCGCTGGTCGAGATCGTCGCCTCGCGCAAGCGGATCGAGCTGCAGGAAACGCAGCTGCAGAACTCGGCTGACCACCTTGCCGATCAGGCCCGCCAGGCTCTCGGGTCGGGTCGGGAGGACCTGGCGCGCGAGGCGCTGACGCGCAAGGCGGCCGCCCTCCAGCAGATCCAAGAGATGGAGCCCCAGCACCAGCAGATGGTCGACGAGGAGGCCAAGCTCACCCAGACCCTCCACCAGCTCCAGGCCAGGGTCAACCAGTTCCGCACCCAGAAGGAGACCCTCAAGGCGCAGTACTCCGCCGCCCAGGCGGTGACCACCGTCAACGAGGGCGTCGCCGGCATCTCCAAGTCGATCAGCGACTCGGGCGCCGCGCTGCAGAGGGCGCAGGACAAGATCGCCGGGATGCAGGCGCGGGCCGGGGCTCTCGACGAGCTGCTCGAGTCCGGCGTCCTCGAGGACGTCGGCGGCGGTCACGACGACATCCAGCGCGAGCTCGACCAGATCGGGACGTCCAGCTCCGTCGACAGCGAGCTCGCCGAGTTGAAGGCCCAGATGGCTCCCGCGGGCGCGATCGAGGCCGGCACCCGCGACGTCCCCGAGCTCGGCCAAGGGTCGGGGGAGGAGCAGGAGGACACCAAGGACGGTGAGTGACGACCCCTCCTTCGACCTGGAAGTCGCCGCGGCCAGCCTCACGGGCGGCACCTCCGACCTGCGCGCCCTGCTCAAGGCCCTCGCCTCCCAGCTGGCGGAGCCGCTCGGTCAGCGCCTCCGGGTCGAGCGCGCCGGAGGGCTCCTGCGGAAGTCCGACGAGGTGAGGTCGCTTTCGGCGACGATAGGCAGCGAGCAGTTCGAGGCGAAGGTGGACGGGGCAACCGTGTCCTGCCTCATCGCCAGGTCGTCGGGCGGTATCCGGATACGCTCGGAGACCGTGGGCATGGACGAATGGTTGCGGCGGCTGCTCCAGGCGCTGCAGGCCGAGGCCGCGCACAGCGAGTCCGCTCGGCTCGCTCTCGAGAAGATGGTGATCGGAGGACCTTGATGTCAGACACCGCCCCCGGCGACCTCCCCAAGGACGCCAGCAAACGGCTCGAGGAGCTCGAGCACGGCCTGTTCACCTCTGACCTGTCGGTCAACGAGTTCCTCCTCGTCAAGGAGGCGGGCTTCCATCCCCTGGGCTTCGTGATGGGCTCGTCCATCTACCACACGGGCATCCAGACCCGTAAGTGGGGCCAGTCCCAGGAGCTGTCCAAGTTGACCGAGGCGATGTACAACGCCCGGGAGCTGGCCATGACACGCATGGAGGAGGAGGCCGACGAGCTCGGCGCCGACGGGGTGGTGGGGGTCCGCCTCGACGTCAACTACTACGAGTGGGGCCACGACGCCGCCGAGTTCATCGCCATGGGCACGGCCGTCAAAGCGGAGAACGGCCAGTCCTACCGCAACAAGCTCGGCAAGCCGTTCACCTCGGATCTCTCGGGGCAGGACTTCTGGACGATCATGCAAACGGGTCACGTGCCCCAGGGCCTGGTGATGGGCACGTGTGTGTACCACATCGCCCACCGGGGCCTCGCCCAGACACTCGGGTCCGTCGGGCAGAACGCCGAGCTCCCCAACTTCACCCAGGCGCTCTACGAGGCACGCGAGCTGGCCATGACCCGCATGCAGGACGAGGCCCAGCGCCTGGACGCAACCGGGATCGTCGGCGTCAGGCTGGAGGAGAAGAGCCACATGTGGGGCAGCCACACCATCGAGTTCCTCTCCCTCGGCACGGCGGTGGTCAAGACCGCCGACCAGGTGACCCTCCCCAAGCCCACCACGATCATCTCCCTCGACAATTGACCGTCTCCGACGTGCCCCCCGAGTCGGCCGGGCGGCTCGAAAGCGGCACCTTCAGCTCCGGGTTGACCATCCCGGACTTCGCCGCCTGCCTGCACATGGGCATGCGCCCCGTTGCCCTCGTACAGGGCTACTGCGTGATGAGCTGGGGGTGGTTCGGGACGGGGGGTCTCTACGCCCGCTACCAGGGTTCCGGGCTGTCCACCTACCGCTGCCCCCACGGCTACTACGCGATGGGCCCCGACCACCGCACGTGGGGCCAGAACACCGAGCAGACCTGGGCTACCCAGGCCTGGGCGACCGGGTTCAACACGGCGTACCACCGCATGGTCGAGGAGGCGGCCGAAGCCGGCGCCCACGGGGTCATAGGCGTGGTCGACACGTCCCGGCACCTGCTCGAGGGCGGCATCCGCGAGTTCCACATGTACGGCACGGCTGTCGTCGTCGAGGGCCGCCAACCACCGGCGCAGATCTGGACCTGCTACCTGGCCGGCGAGCGGCTCGCCAAGCTGATGGAGGCAGGTTTCTTCCCCGTTTCGGTGTCGGCGTCGATGGCATCGGTGCTCGTCCAGGCGGTTTGCGCCACCGAGATGCTCCTGCATGGATCCTGGGACACCTACGGGATGGTCAACACGACCGACGAGATCACCCAGGTAGCCGACGCCGAGATGCAGGCCTGCCGTATGGCGCGCGACCGGGTGCGCTCCACCCTCGGGGGGGATCGCCTCCACGGCGCCAGCATCGAGGCGGGCTGGAAGGAGGTCGGAGCCGGCCTGATGCAGAGGGACTGCGTGCTCAGGGGCAGCCGGGTGAGGCACGTCTCTGACCCCGGCCCCATCGAGCCCCCCCGCCCCGTGGTGGTGCTGCGTGGCTGAGCGGCCGGTCACCTCGGACCTGTCGGTGGACGAGTCGCTGATCCTCCACTCGGTCGGTTGGGAGCCGCTCGAGCTCGTCTGCGGCTCTGGCGTGTACTCCATCCCCCAGGGCACCTGGACCTGGGCGGTGGGGGAGATCACCGCCGCCACCTACGCCGTGCGCGCCGCCGTGGCGGGAGCCGCCCGGCGGCTGGAGGCCGAGTGCAGGGGCGTGGGCGGGGCGGGCGTCGTCGGCGTGGAGGTGACGATCGGCGTGGAGCGACACTCGGTGAACGCCATGCTGGTCGGCACGGCCATCACCGGCGGCGCCAGGCGCAGCGGCGACCCGTTCGTCTCGGACCTCTCCGGGCAGGACTTCGCCCTTCTGCACCGAGCCGGGTGGGAACCCTGCGGGCTCGCCTTCGGCGCCTCCTACGTGTACGTGCCCCGGCGGGGGGCGGGCACCGCCGTCCGCCAGAGCGGCCAGAACGTCGAGCTGCAGAACTACACCCGGGCCATGTACTCGGCGCGCGAGTCCGCCATGGAGCGGATGCAGAGCGACGCCATCGCCAAGCGGGCGACCGGGGTGGTGGCGGTGAAGGTGGCGGAAGGTCCGGTCGAGTTCGCCGGCCACGCCATCGGCTTCCTCGCCTGGGGCACGTCGGTGCGCCCCGGTCCGGGAGGGCACAACTACATGCGCCCCGGCGTGGTGCTCCCGATGGACGACGCCGTCGTCACCTTCGACGCCGCCCACCTACGCTGAGCGTCGGGCTCGGCCCGGGCGGGCCCCGCCGCGGGCTCTAACCTTCAGGTATGGCCACAGACGCCCGGAGCACCGATTCCGGCATCGAGATCAAGGCGGTGTACGGCCCGGCCGACCTCGAGGGCTGGGATCCCAGCCGGCAGCTCGGGGAGCCGGGGAGCTTCCCTTTTACCAGGGGCATCTACCCCAACATGTACCGCGGCCGGCCGTGGACTATCCGCCAGTACTCGGGGTTCGGGACGGCGGAGGCCACCAACGAGCGTTGGAAGTTGCTGCTCGCCGGGGGTGGCACCGGCCTGTCCTGCGCCTTCGACCTGCCCACCCAGATGGGCTACGACAGCGACCACCCCCGGGCCTTGGGCGAGGTGGGGAAGGTCGGCGTCGCCATCGACTCGATCGACGACATGCGGGTGCTCCTGTCCGGGCTTCCCCTCGACCGGGTGACGACGTCGATGACCATCAACGCGACGGCGGCGATCCTGCTCCTCCTCTACCAGCTCGTCGCCGAGGAGCAGGGCGTGCCGGCCGGCAGCCTCGGCGGCACCGTGCAGAACGACATCCTCAAGGAGTACGTCGCCCGCGGGACCTACATCTACCCGCCCCGCCCGTCGATGCGGCTGGTCACCGACATCTTCGCCTACTGCCGGGAGCACCTGCCGAGCTGGAACACGATCTCCATCTCCGGCTACCACATCCGCGAGGCGGGAGCCACAGCGGTGCAGGAGATCGCCTTCACTCTTGCCAACGGCATCGCCTACGTGGAGGCGGCGGTGCAGGCGGGGCTGCCTGTCGACGAGTTCGCCCCCCGGCTCAGCTTCTTCTGGAACGCCCACAACAACCTCTTCGAGGAGGTCGCCAAGTTCCGCGCGGCCCGGCGCATGTGGGCGAGGATCATGACCGAGCGATTCGGGGCCTCAGACGATCGCAGCAAGCTGCTGCGCTTCCACACCCAGACAGGCGGCTCGACTCTCACCGCCCAGCAGCCGGAGAACAACATCGTCCGGGTGACCCTGCAGAGCCTCGCCGCCGTCCTAGGCGGGACGCAGAGCCTCCACGCCAACGGCTTCGACGAGGCGCTCGGCCTGCCGACCGCCCGGGCGGCGACGCTGGCCCTGCGCACCCAGCAGATCATCGCCAGCGAGTCCGGGGTGGTCGACACGGTCGACCCGCTCGCCGGCTCCTACTTCGTCGAGTCTCTCACCGACGCCGTCGAGGCGGAGGCGTGGTCGTACCTGGAGAAGATCGACGGGATGGGCGGCGCCGTCGCCGCCATCGAAGCCGGCTACATGCAAGACGAGATCGAGCAGTCCGCCTACAGCTACGCCCGGCAGGTGGAGAGCGGCAGCAAGGTCATCGTAGGTGTCAACAAATTCGCCGACGAGGCGAAAGAGCCGGCCGAGGTGTTCCCGGTTGATCCTGCCCTGGAGCGCCAGCAGGTGGAGCGGGTGCGCAGGACCAGGGCCGAACGGGACCAGACCGCAGTGGACGCCGCCCTCGCGGAGTTGGCCGCGGCGGCTCGGGGGTCCGCAAACCTGCTCGTCCCCATGAAGGAGGCCCTTCGCCGGCGGGCGACGCTCGGAGAGGTGAGCGACGTGCTGCGAGCCGAGTTCGGCGTCCACCAGCCGAGCCGCTGATGGCCGTCCGCTTCGTGATCATCGGCGGAGGCCCGGCCGGCAATACCGCCGCGACCCACGCCGCTCGACTCGGCGCCAAGGTCACCCTGGTCGAGCGCGACGTCGTCGGTGGCGCCGCCCACCTGTGGGACTGCATCCCGTCCAAGACGATGATCGCCACCGGCGGGGCGATGAGCTTCTCCCGGCGGATCGAGGGGATGGGCCTCGTCCACCAGGAGGCCAAGCTGGACATCGACGCCCAGCGCCGGCGGGTGAGGGGCATCGAGGACCACCTCAACGAGCAGGTCACCGGTCTGCTCACCAGCCAGGGCGTGCGCCTCCTCAGGGGCTCGGCGCGACTCGCCGGTCCCCACGAAGTCGTCGTCGAGGGCGACGACGGAGAGGAGACCCTGGAGGCAGACGCCGTCCTGGTCGCCACAGGCAGCCGGCCGCGGATCCCAGAATGGGCCGAGCCCGACGGCGACCGGGTGCTCACGACCAGGCAGGCCTACCCGCCGCCGTCCATGCCCGACCACCTGGTCGTCGTCGGTTCGGGAGTGACCGGCGTGGAGTTCGTCCACATGTTCAGCTCGTTCGGGTCGAAGGTGACGCTGATCGTGAGCCGCCAGCAGGTCCTGCCCAGCAAGGACCCCGAGGTGGCCGCCGCCCTCGAGCTCGAGCTGCTCCGCCGCGGCGTGCGGCTCCTCAAGGGCGCCAGGGCGATCGGCGTCGACCGGTCGGATTCCGGTGTCGCCGTCCGCTGCGACGACGGGCGGGTCGCCGAGGGCAGCCACGCCCTGCTCGCCATCGGGTCGGTCCCCAACAGCGACGGCCTCGGCCTGGAGAAGGCGGGGGTGAAGCTGGAGGGCGGCTACGTACCGGTCAACCACCACTGTCAGTCGAACGTCCCGCACATCTACGCCGCCGGGGACGTGTCGGGCAAGCTGCCTCTTTCTTCGGTCGCGGCCATGCAGGGGCGCAAGATCGCCGAGCACGTGATGGGTATCCACTCGCGCGACCACCGCCACATCGACTACGAGAAGGCGGCGTCGGCGATCTTCACCGAGCCGGAGATAGCCGACGTGGGGCTCGCCGAGGCGGAGGCGTTCGCTTCGGGCAGGAAGATCCGGGTGACCAAGGTCCCCTTCGCCGCGGCGGCCAAGGCGCTGATCAACGACGACCCGGGCGGCTTCGTCAAGATCGTCTCCGACCCGGCGACGGGGGTTGTGCTGGGCGGCTCGATCGTCGGGCGCCACGCCGCTGAGCTGATCTCGGTGATCGCCGTCGCGGTCACCGCCAACCTGCGGGTGAGCGACATCGTCGAGAGCTGCCTGGCCCACCCGACCCTCTCGGAGGCGCTCGCCGACGCATCCGAATGACGGGAGGCTCCGCTCAGCCGATGACCACGACGGTGTCGCCAGCGCCGACGGCGTCGCCAGGCTTGACCCGGACCTCCTTGACGGTGCCGGCCGTCTCGGCGGTGATGTTGTTCTCCATCTTCATCGCCTCGAGGACCGTCACCGCCTGACCCGCCTCCACCTGGTCCCCGACCGAGACGAGCACCTTGACGATGGTGCCCTGCATGGGGACGGTGACGTTGCCGCCTCCGGCCCCGGCGCCGGGATGGCCGTGGGCCGCGGCCTGGCGGGGGCGCCCCGGCCGGCCAGCTGCCGGTGCGGGGGCCGCGGCGGCCGCCTCGGGCACCCAGAGCCTCACCTGGTAGCGCCGGCCGTTGACCTCCACGTCCACGTCCCGTTGCACCTTGCCCGTCTCGCCGCCGGCCGCGCCCGCTGACGGGGAGGACACCGCGGAGAGGTCCAGCTTCTGCTCGACCCAGTTGGTGGAGTGCTCCACACCGATGAAATCGGGGTGCTCGAGGATGGCGATGTCGGCGGGGATGGTCGTCGCCGGCCCCTCGATCTCCAGCTCGCGGAGCGCCCTCAGCGTTCGTCTCCTGGCGTCCTCGCGGTCGCTGCCCCAGCAGATGAGCTTGGCGATGAGATTGTCGTAGAACTGGCTGACCGTGTCGCCCTCGTCGTAGCCGGCGTCCACCCGCACACCGAAGCCGTCGGGTCGCTTGAAACGGGTGATAGTGCCCGGGGAGGGAAGGAACCTCCCGCCGGCGGGGTCCTCGGCGTTGATCCGCACCTCGATGGCGTGCCCGCTGGGCCGCACGTCCTCCTGCGAGAAGCCGAGCGGCTCGCCGGAGGCGATCCGCAGCTGCAGGGCGACCAGGTCCCGGCCGAACACGGCCTCGGTGGCGGGGTGCTCCACCTGGAGGCGGGTGTTCATCTCCAGGAAGTAGAAGTCCCCCCCCTCGTAGATGAACTCGACGGTGCCGGCGTTGACGTAGCCGCAGGCCCGGGCCACCTTGACCGCAGCCTCGCCCATGGCGGATAGGGTCTCCTCGGCGATACCCGGCGCCGGCGCCTCCTCGATCAGCTTCTGGTGGCGGCGCTGCGCCGAGCAGTCCCGGGTGCCGAGGTAGACGGCGTTGCCGTGCGTGTCGCAGAAGACCTGCACCTCTACGTGGCGTGGCCAGGTGAGGAAGCGCTCCAGGTAGCTCTCGGGGCGCCCGAACGCCTTCTCGGCTTCCCGCTGCGCCGACTCGAGGGCCGCGGCGGCCTCGTCGGCGCTGCGCACCACGCGCATGCCGCGCCCACCGCCCCCGTAGGCGGCCTTGATCGCCACCGGCCAGCCGTGCTCCTCGCCGAAGGCGATCACCTCGTCGGCGGAGCGCAGCACCTCGGTGGTGCCCGGCACGCCGGCCACGCCGCCCCGCTGGGCCGCCAGGCGCGAGCTGATCTTGTCGCCCATGACCTCGATCGCCTCCGGCGGGGGGCCGATCCAGGTGACCCCGGCGCCGGATATGGCCCGGGCGAAGTCGGCGTTCTCGGAGAAGAACCCGTAGCCGGGGTGCACCCCGTCGGCCCCGCTCCTGGCGAGCACGTCGAGGATCTTCGCCGTGTTCAGGTAGCTCTCCGCGGCGGTCTGGCCGCCCAAGGAGTAGGCCTCGTCGGCGAGACGGACGTGCAGGGCGTCGCGGTCGAGCTCCGAGTAGACCGCGACGGTTGCCACGCCCAGCTCCCGGCAGGTGCGGATCACCCGCACCGCTATCTCCCCCCGGTTGGCGATCAAGACCTTGTGGAGCACGGAGAGGCATTCTGTCAGCCGTGATCGTCGGCGAGCGAGTCCGGAGCTCCACCCGTTTTCGCGACGTGCGCCTGCTGGGCGAGGTGGACTCGACCAACCGGCTGGCCGCCGCCCTGGCGGCCGACGGCGCGCCCGAGGGGTTGGTCGTGGCAGCCGACTTCCAGGCGGCCGGGCGGGGACGGCTCGACCGCAGCTGGGAAGCCAGACCCGGCGACGGGCTGCTGGTCTCGGTGCTGCTGCGCCCGGCGGACCTGCCGGTGGAGCGCTGGCACCTGGCCACCGCCGCCACGGCCCTCGCCGCCCGGGACGCCTGCTCGGAGGTCGCCGGAGTGACGCCCGAGCTCAAATGGCCGAACGACCTGCTCGTCGGGCCGGCCAAGCTGGCCGGCATCCTGGCCGAGGCGACCGGGGGGGCGCTCGTCGTCGGCATGGGCCTGAACGTGCACGGCGGCCCGCCCGGCGCGGCGATCCTCGACTTGGCCGCCGGGCGGCGGGTGAGCCGCTCGCGGCTGCTCGAAGCCTGGCTGGTACGCCTCGACGGCCTGCTCGGCGACTGGAAGGGAGTCGAGGAGGCCTACCGGGCGTCGTTGTCCACCCTCGGTCAGGAGGTGCGCGTCGACTTGGCCGCCGGCGAGGTGCTCGAGGGCAGGGCGGAGGCACTCGACGGGACCGGCCGTCTCGTCGTGCGCTCCCCCCACGGGGCGGTGGCGGTCGCCGCCGGCGACGTGACCCATCTCCGCCACGCCGCCGGAGGGCGCTGAGCGCCGTCGGGCGCGGCTTCCAGGGCGACGCTGAAAGGCGCAGGGGGCGGTGAAGGGTGCCGTGCGGCGGCCAGCCGGTACCCTCGGGCCGGTGAAGGCCCTGATCCTCGCCGGGGGCGCCGGCACCAGGCTGCGGCCGATAACCCACACCCGGGCCAAGCAGTTGGTGCCCGTCGCCAACAAGCCGATCCTCTTCTACGGGCTGGAGGCGGTTGCCGAGGCCGGCATAAAGCAGGTGGGCGTCGTCGTCGGCGACACCGCCGAGGAGGTGATGGCCGCGGTCGGGGACGGCTCCGCGTGGAACCTCTCGGTCACCTACCTCCGCCAGGAGGCGCCGCTCGGGCTGGCCCACGCCGTGCTCATCGCCAGGGACTTCCTCGGCGACGACGACTTCGTCATGTACCTGGGCGACAACCTGCTCAAGCAGAGCCTCAAGGACTTCGTCGACCGCTTCGAGGACGACCGTCTCCGGGCCAGGACGCCGACCCTCGACGGCGGCGCCCTCGACCCGCCCTGCGCCCAGATCCTGCTGAAGCCGGTACCCGACCCCCACCAGTTCGGCGTCGCCGAGCTGGCCCCCGACGGCTCTGTCGTGCGGCTCGTGGAGAAACCCGCCGACCCCCCCTCCAACCTCGCCCTCGTCGGCGTATACCTCTTCGACTCGCGGATCCACGAGGCGGTGGCCAGCATCGAGCCCTCGGCCCGGGGGGAGCTGGAGATCACCGACGCCATCCAGTGGCTCGTCGACCGGGGACTGCGGGTGCGCACCGAGGTTCTCGAGGGTTGGTGGATCGACACCGGCAAGCTCACCCCCCTCCTCGACGCCAACCGGCTCATCCTCGAAACGCTGGAACGCCGCGTGGAGGGGTACGTGGACGCCGAGTCCGAGCTCGACGGGCGGGTGGTGATAGAAGCCGGTGCCCGGGTGGTCCGCAGCAGGATCCGCGGGCCGGTGGTGGTGGGGGAGGGGACGACGGTCAGCGGCAGCTTCGTGGGTCCCTTCACCGCCATAGGCCGGCGCTGCGTGATCGAGGCGACCGACGTGGAGCATTCGGTGATCCTCGACGACTGCCGCCTCCTGGCAGCCGGGCGTCTCGAGGACTCGCTCCTCGGCCACCACGTAGAGGTGACCCGGAGCGGCCGGCGGCCGCGAGCCACCCGCCTCATGGTCGGCGACCACTGCAGCGTGGACCTCGAGTAGCGAAAGTAACCTCGGCCCCCATGAAACTCCTCGTCACCGGCGGAGCGGGCTTCATCGGCTCCAACTACGTCCGCTGGGTCCTCGACCACAGCGACGACGAGGTGACCGTCTACGACGCCCTCACCTACGCCGGCAACGAGTCGACCCTCGAGTCCGTGCGCCAACGGCACGGGCGGCGGTACCGCTTCGTGCACGCCAACATCTGCGACCTGCCTGCGTTCACCGAGGCCGTCGAGGGGATGGACGCCGTGCTGCACTTCGCCGCGGAGAGCCACGTCGACCGCTCCATAACCGGCCCGGAGGACTTCGTGGTCACCAACTGCGTGGGTACCAACGCCGTGATGCACGCCTGCCGGCTGGCCGGCGTCGAGCGGGTGGTGCACGTTTCGACCGACGAGGTGTACGGCTCGGTCGAGCAGGGCGACAGCCTGGAGACCGACCCGCTGGCTCCGCGCTCCCCCTACAGCGCCTCCAAGGCCGGCTCCGACCTCATCGCCCTCTCCTACCACACCACCTACGGGCTGCCGGTGCTGGTCACCCGCTCGTCGAACAACTTCGGTCCCTGGCAGTACCCGGAGAAGGTCATCCCGCTCTTCGTCACCAACCTGCTCGACGGCAGGAAGGTGCCGCTCTACGGCGACGGGCTGAACAGGCGAGACTGGCTGTACGTCACCGACAACTGCCGGGCGATCGACCTGGTCCTGCGCCAGGGGGCGGAAGGCGAGATCTACAACATCGGGGCCGGCAACGAGCTGACCAACCGGGAGCTCACCGACCGCCTACTGGCGCTCGCCGGGGCGGGCGAGGAGATGGTCTCCTACGTGGAGGACCGTCTCGGCCACGACCGGCGGTACTCGGTGGACACCACCAAGATCCGCGCCCTCGGCTGGTCCCCGTCGCGCAAGCTCGACGACGCCCTCGCCGAGACCTTCGAGTGGTACCGGGACAACCGCTGGTGGTGGGAGCCCCTGAAGGAAGCTCCGGTCAGTTGAGGATCTTGGTCACCGGTGCCGGCGGGCAGGTCGGCACCGACGTGGTCCGCCTGGCGGAGGCGGCCGGCCACCACGAAGTGCTCGGCGCCTCGCACGGCGTCCTCGACGTCGCCGACCGCGACGCGGTGATGGCGGCGATCACCGCGTGGCGCCCCGACCTGGTAGTGCACACGGCGGCGTGGACCGCCGTTGACGCCTGCGAGTCCGACCGGGAGCGGGCGTGGAGGGTGAACGCCTTCGGCTGCCGCAACGTCGCCGAGGCGGCCCGTGCGGCCGGCTCGCACCTGGTGGCCGTGTCCACCGACTACGTCTTCGACGGGTCGTCCCCCGAGCCGTACGTCGAATGGGACCGGCCCAACCCGCTGTCGGTGTACGGGGCGTCGAAGCGGGCCGGCGAGCTGGAGGTCGCCGGCCTGCTGGCGGGGGCGACCGTGGTGCGAACCTCGTGGGTCTGCGGACCCCACGGGTCGAACATGGTGAAGACCGTCCTGCGCCTGGGGGCGGCGGGAGGGCCGCTTCGCTTCGTCGACGACCAGCGCGGCTGCCCGACCTTCACCGAGGACCTCGCCCGCATGTTGCTCGAGCTCGGGGTGGCAAGGAGGCCGGGAGTCTTCCACGTGACCAACCAGGGGGCGACGACCTGGTACCGCTTCGCCCGGGACGTCCTGGCCGCCGCCGGCATGGACCCTTCCCGGGTGGAGCCCATCGCCACCTCCGACCTCGACCCTCCCCGGCCGGCGCCCCGGCCGGCCAACTCGGTGCTCGACAACGCCGCTCTCCGGATGAGCGGGATACCCTTGCTGGCCGAGCACCACGATCCACTGGAGCGAACGGTGAAGGGGTTGGTGTCTGGGTGAAGCGGATCGCCGTCATCGGCGCCGGCTACGTCGGGCTGACCACCGCCGTGTGCCTCGCCCACCTCGGCAACCGGGTGACCGGGATGGACGTGGACGGGGAGAGGGTCGAGCGGATGCGTCGGGGGGAGTCCCCGATCCTCGAGCCGGGCCTCGAGGAGATGATGAGGGAGACGCTCGCCGACGGGCGGCTGTCGTTCACCACCGACCCGGCCGAGGCCGTCGGGGGCGCCGACTTCGTGTTCCTCTGCGTGCCGACACCCCAGGGGCCCGACGGCGCGGCGGATCTGCGTTTCGTGGAGGAGGCCGCCGGCCAGATCGCCCCGCACCTGAAGCCGGGCGCGATAGTCGTCAACAAGTCGACCGTGCCGGTGGGCTCCGCCGGCAAGGTCGTGGCGGCGATCGGGCGCGACGACACCGCGGTGGTCTCCAACCCGGAGTTCCTCCGCGAGGGCAGCGCCGTCCTCGACTGCCTGCACCCGGACCGGGTCGTGATCGGCTGCGAGGATCGGGCGGCGGGGGAGGAGCTCGCCGCCCTCTACGAGCCGCTCGGAGCGCCGACCCTCATAACCGACCCCGTCTCGGCGGAGACGATCAAGTACGCCTGCAACGCCTTCCTCGCCGCCAAGGTGTCGTTCGTCAACGCCATCGCCAACCTCTGCTCGGCGGTGGGCGCCGACGCGCTGGACGTGATCAAGGGCATGGGCTTCGACCGGCGCATCGGCCCGGACCACCTGGCCCCCGGGCCGGGGTGGGGAGGGTCGTGCTTCCCCAAGGACACCTCCGCGCTCATCCGCATGGCCCGCGACCACGGCTACGACTTCGCCCTCCTGCGGGAGGCCGTCGCCGCCAACGAAGAGCAGTTCGACAGGGTGGCCGACCAGGTGTCGGCGGCGGCCGGCGGCCTGGCGGGGGCTGTCGTCGCCGCCTGGGGGCTCACCTTCAAGGCGGGCACCGACGACCTGCGCGACTCCCCGGCGCTCGCCGTGCTGCGCAGGCTGAAGCGGAGAGGCGCGACCCTCCGGGCGTACGACCCGACGCACCCCGACCCCTCCCGCGAGCCTTTGCGTTCCCTCGGCGTCGCGCTCTACGACGACCCTTACGAGACCTGCCGCGGCGCCCACGCCCTGGTGATCCTCACCGAGTGGCCGGAGCTGGCCTGCCTCGACCTGGGGCGGGTGGCGTCGATCATGGCTCGACCGGCGGTGGTGGACACGCGCAACCTGCTCGACCCGGCAGCGGCGCGCTCGGCTGGGCTGTCCTACACGGGGATGGGGCGCTCCTAGGTGCGCGTCGTCGTGGCGGGGGGAGCCGGGTTCCTGGGCTCCCACCTCTGTCGAGCGCTCCTCGGGCGCGGCGACGAGGTGGTTTGCGTCGACAACCTGGTCACCGGGTCGAAGGACAACATCGTCGAGCTGCTGGACGACCCCCGTTTCTGTTTCGTCGAGCACGACGTCAGCAACCGCGTGGAAGTGCCCGGAGACGTAGACGCCGTCATGCACCTGGCCAGCCCCGCCTCGCCGAAGGACTTCACCGAGATCCCGATCAAGATCCTCAAGGTCGGCAGTCTGGGCACCCACAACCTCCTCGGGCTCGCCAAATCGCGCGGGGCGCGGTTCTTCCTGGCGTCGACCAGCGAGGTGTACGGCGACCCCCTGGTCCACCCCCAGCCGGAGACCTACTGGGGCAACGTCAACGCCGTCGGGCCCCGGGGGGTCTACGACGAGGCGAAGCGCTTTGCAGAGGCGATGACCATGGCCTACCACCGCCAGCACGGGGTGGACGTGCGGATCGTCCGCATCTTCAACACCTTCGGCCCCTACATGCGCCCCGACGACGGTAGGGCGGTGTCCAACTTCGTCGTGCAGGCCCTACGCGGCGAACCGCTCACCGTCTACGGGGACGGCAGCCAGACGCGCAGCTTCACCTACGTCGACGACGAGATCGGCGGCTTCCTGGCGCTTCTCGGCTCCCGCTACGTGGGCCCGGTCAACATCGGGAACCCCGAGGAGGTGACCGTCGGCGAGCTGGCCAGGCTGGTCCTCGAGCTGACCGGCAGCGACTCTGAGGTGGTGCACCTGCCCTCGTCGGCCGACGATCCCTCCCGACGCAAGCCCGACATCACCCTCGCCCGCACGGAGCTCGGCTGGGAGCCGCGCGTCGGGCTGCGCGAAGGCCTGGCGCGCACGATCGAGTGGTTTCGCCTCCGCCTGGGCGGGTGAGCGCCGATCAGGTGGGGGCGGTCGTCGTCAGCTACAACGCCGCCGCCCACCTCGAGGTGTGCCTGGCCTCGCTCGGCGCCGAGGGGGTGGTCGCCACCGTCGTCGTCGACAACGGCTCCACCGACGGCTCACGGGAGGTCGCCCTGGCCGCCGGCGCGGCGTGGCTCGAGACGGGCGCCAACGTGGGCTACGGCCGGGCGGCTAACGCCGGCGCCGGGCACCCGTCCCTCGCCGGCCTGCCCTGGCTGCTGGTGTGCAACCCCGACGTCGAGGTCATGCCCGGTTCGGTTGCGACCCTTGTGTCGACCCTCCAGTCCGACGAGGCGCTCGGCGTTGTAGGCCCGAGGATCTCGAACACCGACGGTTCCCTGTACCCCTCGGCGCGAGTCTTCCCCGACCTGCTCGAGGCCGCCGGCCATGGCCTGCTCGGCCTGGTCGCCCCCCGCAACCGCTTCACCCGCCGTTACCGGCTCCTCGACTGGGACCACTCCGGCCTGTCCCGCGTCGACTGGGTGTCCGGCGCCTGTTTCATCGCCCGCCGACGAGCCTGGGACGAGGTGGGCGGGTTCGACCCCCGCTACTTCATGTACCTGGAGGACGTGGACCTGTGCTGGAGGCTCGCCAGGGCGGGCTGGTCGGTCGCCTACCAGCCAGCCGCCGAGGTCGTCCACGTCCAAGGCGTGTCCGCCGACCGCCACCCGTACCGCATGCTCGTCGCCCACCACCGCTCCATGTGGATCTTCGCCCGGCGCACAGCGAGCGGGCGGCGCCGGCTGCTCCTCCCCGCGGTCCTCGCCGGCCTCGCCGTCCGGCTGGCTGCTACCGTCGCCCGGCGCGCCGCGGCCGGCCGCGCCGGCGCCCGGCCCGCCGCCAACTAGCCTGAGCCCGCTATGGGCAAGGCGTCTTCGAGCAAGAAGGTGGCCCGCGCCGCTTCGATCGGCGGCGGCCGCTTCCGGCGGCGGAACACGCCGTGGGGGTACTTCGCCGTCATCTTCGTGATCATCGCCCTGGGGGTGGTGGGCACCTGGGCCAGCCGGGACAGGCGCATCGCCCAGATCAACGGGCAGGGCAACACCCCGCCGACCGTCGGCACGGTGTGGAACGAGGGGTACGCGGTCTATGTGTGCGGGCACTTCCTGCCGGCGATCAGCACCAAGTCCCCCGATCCCCAGGGCATCACCACCCGCACCCCGGGGATCATCGACATCGACCCGACCGTCAAGGCGGCGGCCGGCAAGAACGCCACGCTCGGCAAGTTCGCCAGCGCCGTCGGTATGAAGCTCAACGCCGCCGAGCTCCAGGTGCCCGGCGGCAAGCTCTACCAGGACGGGGACAAGTGCGAGGGCCAGCCAGGCCACGTGTACGTGAAGCAGTTCGCCTACACCGGCGACCGGACCGGCCAGGTATACGACGGCGCCAAGAACCAGCTGCCCAAGACCGACCCGTCGCTCATCCACCTCCAAAACGACGCGATGGTGGTCATCGCCTTCGTCCCCCAGTCGCAGGTGTCGAAGATCCCGCCGCCCCCGAGCTACGTGATCACCAACCTGAACAACCTCTCCGCCTCCCCCACGACTACCACCACCACCCCGGTTGCGAGCACCTCGCCGCCCACCACCTCCAAGACGGCGACCTCGCCACCGACCACGGCCAAGGGATGAAAGCCGTCGTCCTCGTCGGCGGGGAGGGGACCCGGCTCCGCCCGCTGACGCTGACGGTCCCCAAGCAGATGCTGCCCGTCGGCGGCCGGCCGATGATCGAACGGGTGCTCGCCTGGCTGGCCGGCCATTCGGTCACCGAGGCCGTGCTGTCCCTCGGCTACCGCCCGGACGCCTTCTCGAAGGCCTACCCCGAGGGCGAGTGCGCCGGAGTGAAGCTGGGCTACGCCGTGGAGGACTCCCCGCTCGACACCGCCGGGGCGATCCGCTTCGCCGCCTCCGAAGGCGGGGTGGACGAAACCTTCCTCGTCGTGAACGGGGACGTGCTGACGAGCCTCGACGTGACGGCGCTGGTCGACTTTCACCGGGACAGGGGGGCGGAGGCGACCATCGCCCTCACGCCCGTCGACGATCCGTCCCGCTACGGGGTGGTCGAGACCGACGACGACGGCCGTGTCCTGGCCTTCGTGGAAAAACCCCCGCCTGGTGAGGCGCCCACCAACCTGATCAACGCCGGCACCTACGTCCTCGAGCCGTCGGTGCTGTCGCGCATACCTCCGGGTCGACGTGTGTCGATCGAGCGGGAGACCTTCCCCGCGCTGGTCGGCGGGGGGCGGCTGTTCGCCTGGCCCTCGTCTGCACCTTGGGTGGACGCCGGCACCCCCGCCGCTTTCTTGCAGGCCAACCTCGCCTACGCCGCCGACTCGCCGCCTTCGGTCGTCCGGAGCGTGATAGGTGAAGACGTCACCGTCGAGGCGGGGGCCACGGTCGTCGAGTCGGTGGTGATGGACGGGGCGCGCATCGGCGCCGGGGCGCGGGTGCACCGTTCGATCGTGGGTCGTCGCTCCCGGGTCGGAGCCGGCGCGCGCCTGGCGGGCCTCTCGGTCCTCGGCGAGGCCGCGGTCGTCGCCGACGGCGCCGACCTCGACGGAGCCCGCGTCCCCCCGGGACCTTGAGGATCCTCGTCGCCGGAGGGGCCGGGTTCGTCGGCTCGGCGCTGGTCGAGCGCCTCCTGGCCGAGGGTCACCGCGTCGACGTGGTCGACGACCTGTCGTCCGGCTCGCTCGCCAACCTGGCCGGCGCCCGGCGCACCTTCCCTGGTGGCATGTCGTTCCACCAGCTGGACGTGCGCTCCCCGGACCTGGCCGAGCTCGTGTCCCGCTGCCGCCCCCAGGTGGTCTACCACCTCGCTTCCCGCCCCGGGCCGGCGGAGTCGGTCACCGACCCGATCGGCGACGCCGAATCCACCTTGCTCGCCTCCCTGCGGGTCCTCGAGGCCGCACGCCTGGCGGGCGCCGCCAAGGTTGTCTTCGCCTCCGGCTCGGCGGTCTACGGGGAGGTGGAAGACCCGCCGGCTACGGAGAGCCTGCCCCGCCGGCCTCTGTCCCCCCACGGTGCCGCGCTCGGGGCGGTCGAGGCCTACCTGCGAGCCTACCGGGAGCTCCACGGCCTGGAGCACACCGTCGCCGTGCTGGGCACCGTCTACGGTCCGGGCGACGAGAGGGGGATGGTGGGCCGCTTCGCGGCCCGCCTGGCGGCCGGCGAACCGTGCACGATCTACGGCGACGGGACCCAGACCCGTGACCTGGTCTACGTCGACGACGTGGTCGACGCCCTCGCCCGCGCCGCCGAGCGCGGAGGGGGGTTGACGCTCAACGTCGCGACGGGCGTGGAGACGCAGGTGGCGTCCGTCTACGCGGCGCTGGCCTCGGCGATAGGGGTGGACGTCCCGCCCCTACGGGCGCCGGCGCGCCCCGGCGAGGCGCGGCGCGTGGCGCTCGACCCGTCCCGCGCGGCGATCCACCTCGGATGGAAGCCCTGGACCAGCCTTGTCGAGGGCCTGCCGGCTGTCGCTGCCGCCGCCACGGCTCAACGGAAGAGGTCCTCGCTGTAGGGTCGCACCACCTCTTCTCGCACCGACGACTCGCGCAGCCAGGCCGGGTCCACGCCCCTCACCACCGCGGCCGGGACGCCGCGGGCCTTGCCCATCACCAGCTCGGCGGCGGCGGCGATCTCGTCGGCTACGCACACCTCTGTGACGGAGAGCTCGCGGCCGAGGGCGTCGGACGTGCCGCGAAGGTCGACCACCGCGGCGACGCCTGCCACCCCTATCGCAACGTCGGTCACCCCCCGCCGCCAAGTACGGCCGAAAGTGTCAGAAACTATGACTCCGAGGTGGAGGCCGGTCCTCGCCCGCAGGCCGTCACGCACCCGCCGGGCCGAGCGGTCCGGATCGACGGGTAGCAGCGCCGCCCAGCCGCTCTCGACGTTCGAGAGGTCCACGCCGGCGTTGGCGCACACGAAGCCGTGGCGGGTCTCGGTCATCACCAGGTCGCCACGCCGGCGGAGGACGCGGACCGCTTCGGACTCCACCCAGCGCTTGTGCGATCTCGGGTCGTCAGGGTCGACCGGCACCAGCCGGCCCTCCGCCTTGGACACGACCTTCTGGGTGACGACCACCACGTCTCCGGCGCGCAGCTCGGCCCGGGACGCCACCAGGGCGGCCAGGTCGTCGCCGGGGCGCACCTCGGGGAAGCCCTCGACGGGCAGGACCGTCAGGGTCACCGGGGCGCGGCCGCACCGGCCGCACGGAGGACCGTCCGGGCGAGGGCGGCCGCCTCGGCGGGCCCGCTCATCACGGTCGGAGCCACGACCGCCCGCACGCCGGCGGCCTCCACCCGCCCAGCCAGCTCGGCGTCGGCCTCGTCGACGACCAGCGCCGAGGCGTAGGGCGCCCACAGGCGGGCCACCCCGGCGACCGACGGCTCGTGGCCCAGCTCGGAGAGCATCCGGTCGGCGGGGCCCTTGAGCGCCCGCCCGGCGACGATGGGCGAGACGGCGACGGTCGCGTCCCGCCGGCGCCGCACGGCCTCTCCGATGCCCCCCGTGGCCAGCACCGGTCCGATGGACACGACCGGGTTCGACGGGCAGATCACCACCACGTCCGCCTCGGCTATCGCCTCGAGGACGCCGGGCGCGGCCTGAGCCGATGAGACCCCGGCGAAGCGGACCGCCTCCACCGGCACGCTGTGGCGCTGCCCCACGAAGTAGTCCTGGAACCCCACCTCGCGCCCGCCGGCGAGGGTGACCCGTGTCTCGACCCGCTGGTCGGACATCGGCAGGATCCGCACGCTCACCCCCCAGCGGGCGGCGACCTCGAAGGCGACCTCGCTCAGGGTCGCTCCCTCGGCCAGGCGGGAGGTCCGGTAGAGGTGGGTCCCAAGGTCGCGGTCGCCCAGGTTGAACCAGGCGAGGCGGCCGCCGGAGAGGGCCCGCAGCTCGGCCATCGCCGCCCAGGTCTCCCCGGCGAGCCCCCAGCCGGTGTCGGGGTTGACCGCGCCGGCGAGGGTGTAGGTCACCGTGTCGAGGTCGGGGCTCACGTGCAGCCCGTGGAGGACGGTGTCGTCACCGGTGTTGACCACCGCGGTGACCGTCGAGGGGGGGACCACGGCCACCAGGCCGCGCAGCATCCTTGCGGCTCCCACCCCTCCGGCCAACGCCACGATCACGACCGGAGGCTATCGTCGCCGGTCCGTGCTGCGGGTGGCCCTCGATGCGACGCCTCTCCTCGGGGACCGGACCGGCGTCGGTAACGCCGTGGCGGGGACGCTGCGCGCCCTCGCCGCCCGTCGGGACCTGCACGTCGGCGCCTACGGGCTGACCCTGACCGGGTGGCGGGCCCTGCCCGCAGCCCTGCCGGCAGGCGTGCAACCCGCTTCGCTTCCCATGCCCGCCGGGCCGTTGCTCAGGCTCTGGGCGCACGTCGACATCCCCCGCGCGGAGCTGTGGACCGGCACGGTGGACGTGGTGCACGGGACCAACTTCGTCGTCCCGCCGGCCCGGCGGGCGGCGAGGCTCGTCTCCGTTTGGGACATGACGCCGGTCCGTTTCCCCCAGCTGGCGACCGCCACCTCGCGCCGCTACCCGAACCTGATCCGCCGGGCCGTTCGAGCCGGGGCCTGGGTGCACACGGGGTCGAGTTTCGTCGCCGCCGAGATAGTCGAGCACTTCGGCGTCCCCCCCGAGCGGGTCAAGGTGGTGCCGCCAGGAGTGGACCGCCCGGCGTCGCGTCAACCCAAGACGGGCGGCAGGCCCTACGTGCTCGGGTTGGGGAGGGTCGAGCCCCGCAAGGACTTCCCCGGCCTGGTGCGGGCTTTCGACGAGTTGGCAGGGTCCCATCCCGATCTCGAGCTGGTCGTCGCCGGTCCCCCCGGCTGGGACGAGGATCGCCTCGGGCAGGCGGTGAGAGCCTCGCCCTACCGGGACCGGATCCGCCGCTTGGGTTGGGTCGACGACGCGGCGTCGCTGATCGCAGGCGCCCAGGTCTTCGCCTACCCGTCCCTCTACGAGGGCTTCGGGCTCCCCCCCCTGGAGGCGATGGCCCTCGGGGTCCCCGTCGTGGCCACATCTGCCGGGGCGGTGCCCGAGGTGGTCGGCGAAGCTGCCTTGCTGGTCGCCCCCGGCGACACGGCCGCTCTCGCCGGCGCACTGGAGCGGCTGCTCTCCGACGCTGCCGCCCGGGCCGAGCTGGTGGCAGCGGGCGAGCGGCGCGCCGGGCTCTTCACGTGGGAGGCGTGCGCCGAGGGACTCGTCGACGCCTACCGCCAGCTCGCCCGTCGAGCACCTCGTCGAAGACCGACGTGAAGCCGTCGCTGCGGGGCTCGCGCAGAGGCCGGCGGGCCCTGCGCAGGGTGGCCGCCGACGGCCCCGGCGGCAGCAGGGCCAGCACGGCGTCGGCCAGGGCGGCCGGATCGCCGGGCTCGACGAGACGTCCGAGCGGCGTCGGGCGACGGGCAGCGTCTGCACCGAGGATCTCCAGCGGGCCGCCGGCCGCCCCGGCCACGACCGGGACCCCCGAAGCGAGCGCCTCGACGACGACCAGCCCGAACGGTTCGGGCTCGGTGGACACCTGGACGAACACGTCGAGGTCAGCCATGAGGTCAGCCACGTCCGAGCGCGGCCCGAGCCACCGCACTCCCTCCACAGCCGCGGCGCGCCTGGCGAGCCCCTCGGCGTAGTCGAGGCGGCTGGGCACCGGCGAGCCGGCGACGACCAGCTCGGCGTCGGGCCTCGCCCGGCGCACCAGGGGGAAGGCGTCGAGGAGCACCTCGAAACCCTTCCAGGTGTCGAGGCGCGCCACCGAGCCGGCCAGCGGCACGTCGTCGCCGATACCGGCGGCGGCCCGGAAGCGACCCGCCCGTTGCGGGCGGAACACGTCGGGGTCGGCTTCGTCGGTGAGCACGACCACGTTGGAGGAGTCGAGCTGTGCGGCGACGGCCGCCGAAACCGCCACTACCCTCTCGGCGAAGCGCCGGGCGAGGAAGCGTTCGACCGCCAGGGCGGCGGGGGACTGGAAGACGATCTCGCGGGCGTGCCACACGTGGGGCAGCCCCGCCAGGCGCGCCGCCGCCCAGCCGTACCAGGAGTGGAGCGAGTTGGAGTGCATCACGTCGGCACCGACGCGCCGGGCGAGCGCGGCGAGCGCTGCCACCGTCGACGGCCAGCGGGCGGCGTAGCCGGCCCAGCGCCAGGCCGGGCCCGAGGTGGTCAGGCGCGCCATGGGCACCACGTGGAGGGCGACGCCCGCCTCGGCGTACTCTGAGGCCAGCCTGGCCGGCCCGGGTAGGGCGACGTGGAGCTCCCATCCGCCGGCAGCCAGCCGGCGGGCCATCTGGATCAGCGCACGCTCCGATCCACCCCCGTCCGAGACAGGTTGCACAGAGAGGATTCGCTTTTTGCGAGTGGCGGTCAACGCGGAGCAGCTCCTGTACCGGTCACCGGGCGGGATCGGCCGGTACACGGCTCAGCTCCTGACTGTAGTGCCGGCCGCCTGCGACGACGTCGAGACGGTACCTTTCACCGCCTGTCACCGGGACGGCGCGGTGGAGCGGGCGCTGGGCGCCGTCGGCGCAGTTTCGGCCGCCGTGCGCCAGCCGCTGCCGCGGCCCGTGCTCTACGAGTCGTGGGTAAGGCTGGGGCGCCCGGCGTTGAGAGGCCTGGAGGGAGTTGACGTCGTGCACGCACCGTCGGTGGCCGTCCCGCCGCGGGGAGGCGTACCTCTGGTGGTGACCGTGCATGACGCTGCGCCCGTCCTTTTTCCGGAAACATTCCCGGCGCGCGGCAGGCGGTTCCACGACCTGGGGCTCAAAGCCGCGGCCCGCCGCGCAGACGCGGTGATCGCCGTGTCGCACGCCGCCGCCGAGGAGATCGCCTCCAACACGCCGATCCCCGCCGGGCGCATCCGCGTCGTGCACAACGCAGTCGACGCCCCCAGCCTCGACGCGACGCGGGTGGAGAGGGTGCTCGGCCGACTCGGGCTCGCCGGTCGCCCCTACGTGCTGTGGGTGGGCAGCCTCGAGCCGCGAAAAGGGGTGGGCACGCTGGTTGGCGCCATGGCCGTCCTGCAGCGCCGTGGGAGGGGCGCCACGCTGGTCCTGGCCGGCTTCGAGGGGTGGCTGCGGCGGGGCCTGCTCGACGCCGCCGACGTCGAGGCGCTCGGATCCTCCCTCGTGCAGCCGGGCAGGGTGGGGGAGGAGGAGCTGTGGTGCCTGTACCGGGGGGCGAGCGTTTTCGCGTTCCCGAGCCGACACGAGGGTTTCGGGCTTCCCGTGCTCGAAGCGATGAGCCAGGGGGCGGCGGTCGTGGCGTCGGACATCCCGGCGCTGCGCGAGGTGACCGGCGGCGCCGCCCTCCTCGCCCCGCCCGGCGACACGGCCCGATGGGCGGAGGCCATCGGCGGGCTGCTCGACGACGAGCCGTCCAGGCGGCGCCTCGGCGAGGCCGGCCGGGCGCGAAGCGCGAGCTTCGGCATCGAGCGCATGGCCGACGCGACCCGGGCCGTTTACCGCGAAGTAGCGTCGTGAGCCGACCCTGGAGCACCCGCCACCCGCGCAACAGGAGGGACGGACTTTCGTATGACCCCGAGCGGCGCCGCATCGAGCCCCGACCGACCCGTGGACGCCCGCTCGACAGGCGGGATCTGAGGCGTGCGGGTACTGGTCACGGGCAGCGGCGGCTTCGTAGGCCGATGGCTGGCGGCGCACCTCGCCGAGACGGGTGACGAGGTGGTCGGCCTCGACGCCGAGGTCGACGTGACCGACGCTGCGGCGTTGACGGACGCTGTTGTCGCGGCCGCTCCGGAGGCGGTGTGCCACCTGGCGGCTCGGACCAGCGTCGCCGAGTCCTGGCGCTCCAGTTCGACGACCTACCTGGTGAACACGGTGGGAACCGTCAACCTCCTAGACGCCGCCCTCGCCTGCCCGCGCCGTCCCCGGGTGCTGGTGGTCAGCTCCTCGGAGGTCTACGGCCGCGTCTCCCCAGAGGACCTTCCCCTCGGCGAGGACCGCCCGCCGGCGCCGGTCAGCCCCTACGCGGCCAGCAAAGCGGCTGCGGAGATGGCTGCCCTGCAGGCGTGGCTCGGCTCCGGCCTCGAGGTGGTGCGCGCCCGGCCCTTCAACCACACGGGACCCGGCCAGAGCAGCACGTTCGTTGTCCCCGCACTCGCCGAGCAGGTGGCCCGCGCCGCCTCGACCGGCGCCGACCACCTGAGCGTCGGGAACCTCGAAGTGCGCCGGGACATCACCGACGTGAGGGACGTGGTGCGCGCCTACCGCCTGCTCCTGGCCGGCGGGGCACCCGGGGGGCTCTACAACGTCTGCCGGGGTCGCTCGGTGAGCATCCGCGAGGTGGCCGAACGGCTGCTCGCCCTCGCCGGCCTGGACCTGCCCCTCGTCGTGGACCCAGCCCGCGTGAGGCCGGCGGACATCCCCGAGCTCTGCGGGGATCCCACCCGCCTGCGCGCCGCCACGGGGTGGGAGCCGAGGTGGGAGCTGGAGGCCACGCTGGGCGATGTTCTCGACTACTGGCGCAAGGAGATCTGACCGGGTGGCGCACCGGTTGGTCCGGTCCTCGGTCCGTGGGGCCCTGGGTGGCGCACCGGTTGGTCCGGTCCTCGGTCCGTGGGGCCCTGATTTGCCAAAGTGTCCAGAGCCACCCGCCGCGAGGGCGACCTCTGGACACTTTGGTCAAAATATTCGCCCTAAATGTCCAGACCCGTGGTTCGCGTGAGCGGGGAGTGGACACTTTGGGAAATTGCCCCGCAAGTCCCGCCCGAGCCAGCGCCCCGCTACCAGCGGAGCGCCGGCGGGGACCCGGGGACCGGGAGGACTACGCCAGGCCGACGGCGGAGCGCAGCGCCTGCTCCTGGGCGACCGCGGCGGCGCGGATCGAGTGCACGAGGTTGCGCGCAGCCTCGGGGAGGGTCTCCTCGAGGCGGTCGAGCTGCTCCTCGAACTGCTTGCGCAGCGGGGCGACGGCCTCGTCCACGTTCTTGGCGAGGTCGGTGAGCTGGTCGCGAAGAACCCCGGTCTCGGGCAGTTCGCCGGCGAGGGAGGACACCTGGGAGCGAGCTTCGGCGATCTGCTCCCGGATGGATCCGAGGTAGTCCTCGAGGGCGGATGTGGCGCTGGAGGACAACTCGGCCAGGGCGGCGAGCTGGGACTCGATCTGCTTGGTCAGCTCGACTCGCTGAACCTGGGCGCGCTGGAAGCCGAGCACGCCGAGTCCGACCGCCACGTAGGCGGCTTCTTTGATCGCATTGTTGATGTCGTTGACTGTCTTCTCGATGTCGATGGTGGGCATTGACGCAACCTCCTAAGGCTGTGCTTACTCTCGTTAGCTAGTGTATAACAGTTGCAAGCAATTGGCAATGGAATGTGGCGGAGTTCACAGGCCTGGGTGGGCGGCCAGGGAGGCGACGAGGTCCGTGCGCGGGCAGAGCCTGACGTGGATCCGATCGGCTCGCGTCAGACGAGGGCGTGCTGCGTCGTGGGGAACCCTCCAACTACGCTTTGCAACCCGGATGGCTCCCGAACCCGCGCCGACGGCGCCTGCCGTGGTGGCGGTGATCGTCACCTGCGACCCCGGCACTTGGTTCGAGGAGGTGCTGGAGTCCTTCGCCGCCCAGGACTATCCGAACCTGTCGGTGCTGGTCGTCGACTCGGCCAGCACGGTCGACCCGACGCCCCTCGTCTCGGAGGTCCTGCCCGGAGCGTTCGTGCGCCGGCTCGAACGGCGAGCCGGTTTCGGTACCGCCGCCAACGAGGTGCTCGGCGCCGTCGACGGCGCCTCTCACTACCTGTTCTGCCACGACGACGTGGTCCTCGCCCCCGACGCCGTACGCCTCCTGGTAGAGGAGGCGTACCGTTCCAATGCCGGGGTTACGAGCCCCAAGTTCGTCATGTGGGACGATCCGGCCAGGCTGTTGGCGGTCGGGTCGACCACGGACAAGGTCGGGGCCGCGCGCAACGTCGTCGAACCCGGCGAGCTCGACCAGGCCCAGCACGACGCCGTCCGGGACGTTCTGGTCGCACCGGGAGGCGCGACGCTGGTCAGGGCTGACCTCTTCGAGGAGCTCGGCGGGTTCTCTCCCCTTGTCGAGCAGTACGGGGAGGACGTCGACTTTTCGTGGCGGGCGCGCCTGGCCGGCGCGCGCTTGACCGTCGTGCCCGCAGCCCGCGTACGTCACCTCGAAGCGACCCGCAACCAGGCTCGCCCGGTTCGCCAGGCGCCCGGTGCAGCCCGGCGGGCGTCCAGACGCCAGCACGTGAACCGGTTGCGGACCATGCTGACCTGCTACCGATGGTTCACGCTCATCTGGGCCGTTCCGGTGGCGGTGCTATGGGCGCTGGGCGAGGCCGCGACCCTCACTGTCCAAGGCCGAGCGGGGGACGGGTGGGTGGCCGTATCGGCTCTGGGCGGCGCGCTGCGCTCGCCGGCGAAGCTGTGGGCGTGCCGGAGGAAGGTCCAGCGCAACAGGCGGGTCGGTGACAGCCATCTGCGGGCGCTGCAGGCACCGGGTAACAGCCGGCTCCGCCAGTTCCTGGAGTCGCGCTTCGACGGCAGCGTCCCCGGCCCCGCGACCCGGCCACGGAGCGCAGACTCCCCGGTCCTATCTTTTGGTGGCGCGGAAGCCCCTGACGACGCTGGCGTGCCGTCCGCCACCGCGCGTCCGGACGGCGGGGCGGACGGAGCGCCGAAGCCGGTCGTGCCTACTCCCGCCCGCCGGCAAGGGGGGTGGCGAGGTCAGGCGCTCTGTGGCGTCCTGCTGCTCTTCCTGCTCGTCCTCGGAACCCGGAGCCTGCTGGGGGCCCAGCTACCCGTCGTGGGCACCCTGCCGGACACGTCCCTCGGCTGGACGGGCATCTGGCGGGAGTGGTGGTCGGCATGGCAGCCGGTGGGGCTGGGTGTCGCCGCGCCCAGTTCCCCGGCGATGGCGATGCTCGGTGTGATCGGCACCGTCCTCTTCGGTGCCATGGGCACCTTGAAACACGTCGTCGTTCTCGGGCCCCTCCTGATCGGCCCGCTCGGTGCCTACCGGTCGGCGCGGCACTGGGGATCCCGTTGGGGGCAGCTGGCCGCGGCGGCTTTCTACGCGGTGACACCCCTTTCCTACAACGCCCTCGCCCTCGGCCACTGGGGCGGTTTGGTCGCCTACGGCGCCTTCCCCTGGATCTTCGGCTCTTTGATCCGGGTCTCAGGGGAGATACCCCTCCCTGCGCCGCTGCGCGGGACGGTCGCCCCCCGGGTTGTCGGTGCCGGCCTGCTCGTCGCGCTGGCAGCTTCGGTGGCGCCGGGGGTCCTCTACGAGGTGCCGCTGGCCGGCGCCGCGCTCCTTGTGGGCTCCCTCTTGGCCGGCAGGCTGAGGGGAGGATCACGTATGGCAGGGGCGTCGCTCGGCGCAGCCGCGGTCGCCCTGGTGCTGCTCATGCCCTGGTCTGGAACGGTGGTGGGCAGTTCGACCGCGGTGATCGGGCCCGACCGGGGCCCGGCCGGGCGGTTCGGGCTGGGGCAGGTGCTCAGGTTCCACACCGGGCCCTTCGGCAGCGGCGGTTGGGAGTGGCTGCTGCTGGTGGCCGCCGCCCTACCCCTGCTCGTCGGGCGGGAGTGGCGTCTCGAATGGGCGTCACGGCTGTGGACCGTGGCGCTGACGTTCTTCTTCGTGACGTGGGCCGGGTCGCGGGGGTGGGTTCCGGCGCTGCCCACCGAGGTCGCGCTTGCGCCGGCGGCCGCCGCACTGGCGGGTTGCGCCGCTCTTGGGGCGGCTTCGTTCGAGCTGGACCTGCCCGGCTACCGCTTCGGATGGCGTCAGGTGGCCGCGGCGGTTGCGGGGGCGTCCCTGACCCTCGCCGCCGTGCCCTTCGTCGCAGCCTTGGGCGGAGGGAGGTGGGATCTGCCCTCGGCCGACGCGGCCTCCGTTCTCACCTTCCTGCCGAACCCCCACGGCGGCGACTACCGGGTCCTCTGGGCCGGCAGCCCCGACGCCCTCCCCCTCGCCGGCCTGCCCCTCGAGAAAGGCTTCGCGTACGGGACCACCTTCGACGGACCGACCACCCTCGCCGACGACTGGGCTCCCGGCAGCCCCGGCGCATCCGGAGAGCTGGCCGGCGACCTCCACCTCGTCGAACGCGGGCTGACCACCAAACTGGGCCATCTCCTCGCCCCGGCTGGGGTGCTCTACCTGGTGGTTCCCAACCACAGCGGTCCGTCAGGATCGAAAAGCGCCGCGGTGCCCGTGCCCTCCGCCCTGCTCGCCGGCATGGCGCTGCAGACCGACATGTACCCGGTAGACGTGGGGGACCCCCACTACTCGGTCTACCGCAACGCCGCATGGGCACCGGGTCGCTCGGTCCTGCCGACGAGCGCGGCGGCCGCCTCGCATGCCGGGTTGCTCGCCGGACGGCGCCTTGCCCAGGGGACTGACCTCCACGGGGCCGTCCCGGTGATGACGGGAGGCCACGAAGCCGGAGTCGACGGCAGGGTGGTCCCCGGCACCGACGTCTTCGTCTCGGCTACCTACTCCGCCGGTTGGACCCTCGGCGTGGCCGGACGTCAGGTGAGGCCCACCCGCGCCTTCGGCTGGGCCATGTCGTTCAGCGTGCCCCGCCTGGACGCGTCAGCATCCACCGAGCCCGCCCATCTCGGTTATGGCGCGCCGCTGGTCGTGCGCGGCGGAGACGTGCTCCAGCTGGTCCTGTGGGTGGGCGCAGCGGCCATGGTGGCGGCAGGCGCTCGGCGCAGGGCCAGACGGCGCACAACCGAGGTCGTGGACCCCTCCTGGTTCGAGCCGAAGGGGGCCCCGTCACCCCGCCACCGTCGGGCGCGGACGGCCCCGGCGGCGGACGACCTGGGCCCGCTCAGCGGGGACGAGGTGTGGAGCGATGTCTAGGCCAGGCGGCGGGGGGCCACGCAGGTCTCTCATCCTGGCCGTGCTGGCCGGCGCGCTCGTCGCCGGCGGGTTGGCTGACCGGGCTGCGCGGCCGAGCACCGTATCGGCATCGCCCCCGGTGGTCGCGGCGTCGGCGGCCGCTCCCGCCGACGCGCTCTCCTCATCGTGGTTCTGCGCGGGAGCAACCGACACCGGCGGGGCGTTGCCCGGCTCGGTCGTGATAGCCAATGACGCCGGACGGCCCGTGGAGGGCCGGGTGACCCTCATGTCCAGCGCAGGCGCCTCCCGCTCCGTGGCGGTGAGCGTCGGGCGATACTCGTCTCTGGCCATTCCCGAGTCGGTTCCCGGTGCCGCCCAGGACTGGGTGGGGGCGGTGGTCGACATGGAGGGCGGCGCCGTGGTCGTCGAGCAGGAGGTGGATGGAGGATCGGTGCTCGGCCGATCCGTCGCCCCGTGCGCGACGTCCGCCTCGCCGAGGTGGTATTTCCCAACCGGCCAGACCAGGGTCAACGCGGGCGAGGAGATCCTGCTCTTGAACCCCTACGCCACACCTGTCGTCGCCGACCTGTCGTTCACCACCGACCACGGTGTCGAGACACCCGTCGACTTGCAGGGCATCACCGTTCCTGCCAACGGGTTGAACAGCATCGACATCGGCAAGGCCTTGCCGCGGCGCTCCTACATAGCGGCGACGGTCTCCGCTCGCTCGGGCGGCATCGTCGCCTGGCAGTCCACGTGGGTGACACCCCCGCCAGTGGGGGCGCCGCTGGTGGGCACGCCGGCGGCGTCGGCCCCTCTCGCCGACCCGGCCCTTCCCGTTCCAGGGCTCTCCGTCAGCCTCGGCGCCCCGCTGGCGGCGACCCGCTGGGCGTGGCCCGACGGGATCGACGGCGGGGGCGTCGACGAGCAGTACGTCGTCTACGACCCGTCGGGACGGGCGGCCGACGTCCGTCTGTCGGTGAGCCTCGCCCAGGGGGCGGCAGAGCCTCTGTCCTTCTCCGTCGGGCCGGGCCAGGTCGTGCCGATCGTCTCTGCGCAGCAGGCGCGGATCCCCGCCGGCGTGCCGCATTCAGCCACCCTGGTGAGCTTGAACGGGGTCCCCGTCGTCGCGGCGCGCAGCCTGACGGTCGACACGGGTGCTGCGAAGGGCATCGCTTCGCTGCTCGGTTCCCAGCATGCCGCCTTGGCGTGGGTGGTGGCCGCCCCCGCGTCCGACCCTGGGCACTCGGGCCAGGTGGTCGTGTCCAACCCCGGTCGCGTCCCTGAAGCAGTGCGGATCACCCAACTCGACGGGGGCAGCATCGTGGCCGTGCCGGGTGTGGGACCCCTGACAGTGCCCGCCGGGGGCCGGCTCGCCGTTACGCTCCCGGACGGCCAGCAGGCCCCCGTCGTTGTCCGCTCCGCCGGCCCGGTCTACGTCGAGTACAACCTGGCGGGCACCGGTTCGACGGGCGGGGTCAGCGCCAGCATGGCCGTCCCGCTCGCCCCCTAGCGCCGGCCGGTTCGGCAGCCCACCGAAAGACAGGGAGCGGCAGCGGCTCAGATGTCGGTCGGGTCGCCGGTCACGTCGGCGAAGCGGGGGACCGTCGGAGCGTGCTCGTGTACCGGCCGGCCGAACGCCTCGTCGACCAGCCGACCCACCTCGCTCCCGTCGATCGTCTCCTTCTCCAGCAGCGCGGCGGCGACAGCGGCGAGGCCCCGGCGGTGCTCCTGGAGCAGCCGGCTGGCGCGAGCCTCCTGCTCGCGCAGGATGCGCTCCACCTCCTCGTCGATGACCCGCGAGGTCACGTCGCTGTAGTCGCGGGCGGCGTGCATGAGGTCCTCGCCGAGGAACACCTGGCCTTCCTGGCCCCATGCCATCGGGCCGATCCGGTCCGACATGCCGAACTCGCGAACCATCTTGCGGGCCATCTCCGTCGCCCTCTGCAGGTCGTTCGACCCCCCTGTGGAGATGCTGCCGAGGATCAGTTGCTCGGCGCAGCGGCCGCCCATCATCACGCAGATGGCGTCTTCGATGTACTCCCGCCAGTAGGTATGGCGCTCCTCGATAGGCAGCTGCTGGGTCACCCCCAGCGCCATGCCGGTCGGCAGGATCGTCACCTTGTGCACGGGGTCTGCGTCGGGAAGCACGTACGCCAGCACTGCGTGGCCGCCCTCGTGGTACGCGGTGGCCTCTTTCTCCTTGTCGGACAGGACCGTCGACTCGCGTCGCTGGCCCATCAGCACCCGGTCGCGTGCCGCTTCGAAGTCCTGCATGGCGATCGCCACCGCCCCCCTGCGGACCGCGTGCAGCGCCGCCTCGTTGACCAGGTTGGCCAGGTCGGCGCCGCTCATCCCCGGCGTGCCACGCGCCACGACCGTCAGGTCAACGTCCGGGTCGACCCGCTTGTCCTTGCAGTGCACCGCCAGGATGGGCAGGCGCTCCTCCAGGTCGGGGAGCGGAACGACGATCTGGCGGTCGAAGCGACCCGGACGCAGCAGGGCCGGGTCGAGGATGTCCGGGCGGTTGGTCGCCGCCATCATCACCACGCCCTCGGTGGCCTCGAAGCCGTCCATCTCGGCCAACATCTGGTTGAGCGTCTGCTCACGCTCGTCGTGGCCGCCGCCGAGGCCAGCGCCGCGCTTGCGGCCGATCGAGTCGATCTCGTCGATGAAGATGATCGCCGGGGCCTGCTTGCGTGCCGTCTGGAACAGGTCCCTCACCCGCGAGGCCCCCACCCCGACGAACATCTCCATGAAGTCCGATCCGGTCACCGACAGGAACGGCACCCCAGCCTCGCCGGCCACTGCCCGGGCGAGGAGCGTCTTGCCGGTGCCGGGGGGACCTACGAGCAGGACCCCTTTGGGGATCTTGGCGCCTATCTCCTTGAACCGGTTGGCGTTTCGGAGGAAGTCGACGACCTCCCTGATCTCGAGCTTCACCCCCTCGTAGCCGGCGACGTCCGCGAAGGTGGTTCGGGGCCGCTCCGTCGTGTACACCTTCGCCTTGGAGCGGCCGATCGACATGATCCCGCTCATCTGTCCCTGGGCGCGCCGGGAGATGAACACGAGGATCAGTACGATCACCGCCCCGTAGATGATGTACGGGAGCCACGCCGCCCAGGCGCTGGTGGTCGTCGTGGTGAGCTCGAGGTCCTTGATGTGGGAGGCGTAGTCCTGGACGAGCGACCCGTTGTTAGTCAGCGACGGCCCCTGGGCCGTGTACTGCTGGCCGCCCGAGGTGTAGGTGATCTTTCCGCTGTCCTCGTTGATCGTCGCCTTCGACACCTGACCGGCGTTCATCGCCGACACGAACGCGCTGTAGTCCTGCGAGGGGGGGCCGCTCGAGGTGCGCACCGAGGACAGGGCCAAGGCGAGGATGACGATCGTCGCCAGCACCACCGCTATCCAGCGCCAGTTGTTGTTCGAAGGCGACCCTCCCCCGGGGAGGCCCGGGCCGCCGCCGCCCGGTCTCATGTCGCGCATGTCCCCCGGTTGCCTGCTCATGGAAACCATGCTACGCCGGCCAATGGCAAATAGGCTGGAGGCCTTGCGGCCGGACCGCCTTATGGGAGGCTCCCCCCGGGGCGCGCTGGCTGTCGCCGCCGGCGGTTTCGCCGTCGGGATCGTCTTTTCGGCGATCACCGCCGCCGTCGCAGAGGCGGCGACCGGCTACTCGGTGTCAGCGGGGGGGCCGGTGCCGGTAGCGGTGACCGTGGCCGACCTGCTCGGACTTTGGGTCGGACTGCTGGGGGCGGTCGTGTACGCAAGCCGAGCTTGGGGGAGCGGCCGGCTCGCACGGGACTTCGGTCTTCGGGTGGCAGCTTGGTGGGAGGTGCCCCTGGGCGTCGCCGTGGGCGCAGCCAGCCAGTACCTGCTGGTGCCCGCCGTCTACCTGCCGCTTGAGCAGGTCGACCGGGGGCTGTCCCGCCAGCTCGGCCAGCCGGCGCTGCGCGAGACCGGCGCCGCCCATGGCGTCCCTGCAGCGGCGGTCGTGTTCGTCTTCCTTGCGCTCGGCGCGCCGCTGGTCGAAGAGCTCTTTTTCCGGGGGTTGATCTTGGGGTCGCTGATGCGGCTCGTGCCTGCGCCGGTAGCCGTGGTGGGCACCGGGCTCCTGTTCGCCTTGGCGCATTTCGAGGCGGCGCAGTTCTTGGGGCTGGCCGCGTTCGGCGTGGTGCTGGGAATTCTTGCCTGGAGAACAGGCCGTCTGGCGTCGTCGGTGGCCGCTCACATGGCTTTCAACGCGGTAGCCGTCGTCACTGTGGTCCACCTTCGCTGATCGCTCAAGCCTTCCCCTTTCGCGGCCGATCAACAACAACATGAAGTGCCCCGAATGCCGGATACGAGAACTGGTCGTGATCGAGCTTCAACTCGGCGGCGATCCGGTGACGATGGCAAGCTGCTCCCACTGCGACCGCCGATGGTGGCAGGGGATGGAAGGGTCGCTCACCCTCGACTCGGTCCTGGAGATGGCATCGGCAGGCGTATGACGCCTCTCCGCCCGTCCGAACGGGCAACATGGGGGCGGCATGACCGCGGCCGGGATCATCGACACGACCGAGGCGGAGGAGGGGATCTGGCCTCCTGAATCCGCCCGTCCCCGCTGGGACCGGGTTCGGGAAAAAGCCCGGCCCGAGGCGATCGTCACCTTCCTCGTGGTCGCAGCCTGTGTGGCGTTCGTGTTCAAGGAGATGCAGCCTTCGCAGCTGTTCGCGAACACCACCCCGGCCGGCGGGGACATGGGCGCGCACGTCTGGCTCCCCGCCTACGTCAAGCGGGCGCTGCTGCCGCACCTGAAGCTCCTCGGCTGGGCGCCCGACTGGTACGACGGCTTCCCGGCGCTCAGCTTCTACTTCCCCCTGCCCGTGGTGGCGATCGCGGTCCTCTCCTACGTCATCCCCTACAACATCGCTTTCAAGCTCATCGCGGTCGTCGGGCTCGTCACCCTTCCCGTGGCGGCTTGGGCCTTCGGACGTCTCGCCAGGCTGCGCTTCCCCACACCCGCTCTGCTTGCCCTCGCCACCCTGCCCTACCTCTTCGCCAACTTCGGCCCCGACGGCAACATCTCCGGGGGCAACATCGCCTCAGCGATGGCAGGGGAGTTCTCGTTCTCCATCTCCCTGACGCTCGCCCTGTTGTTCCTCGGCCTCGTCGCCAAGGGTCTTCGCGACGGCAAGCACCGGGCGTCGGCAGCCGTCGTGCTCGCCTGCTGCGGCCTGAGCCACGTGCTGCCCCTCTTCTTCGCCGTCGTCGGGGCCGTCGTGCTCACAGCCATGGAGCTCGTCTCCACCCGCGACCCGAGGAAGCTGCTGTGGACCGTGCCTGCGGGACTCACAGGCGGGGCGCTGCTGGCCTTCTGGGCCCTGCCGTTCTGGTACCGCCTGCCGTACTCGACGAACATGGGGTACGGCAAGAACACCGCGTACGTCTCGTCGCTTTTCCCCCGTGACTTCACCTGGCTTATCGTCCTGGCGGCCATAGGGCTGATCCTCTCCGCGGTGCGGTCCAATCGGCTCGGCGTCTTCCTGGGGATCATGAGCGCCCTGTCGGCCGCGGCCTTCGTGGCCTCCCCCTCGAACCGGCTGTGGAACGAGCGGTTCCTCCCGTTCTGGTTCCTCTGCCTCTATTTCCTGGCGGGTGTGGCGTTGGCCGAGGGTGGCGCCCTGCTCCTGGAGCTCGCCACCCGCCGCCCGCCCCGCGGGGCCCGCACCTACCTGCCGGTGCCGATCCTGAGCGGGCTGATCGTCTTCGCCTGGGTCCTCTACCCCCTCCACGACCTGCCTTTCGGGCACATGACGGCCGCCGGCCAGTACGACTGGCTCGGCATCAAGAGCACCGACAGCTCGTTCATCCCCGACTGGGTCTACTGGAACTTCTCCGGATACCAGAACCCAGGCAAGTCGCGCCGCGACGAGTACTTCGCCCTCATAGCGGAGATGAAGAAGCTCGGCTCCGAGTACGGCTGCGGGCGGGCCATGTGGGAGTACGAGCCGGAGCTGAACGACATGGGAACACCCGACGCGCTCATGCTGCTTCCCTACTGGACCGACGGGTGCATCGCCTCGCAGGAAGGCCTCTACTACGAGTCCTCGGCCACCACCCCCTACCACTTCCTCAACGCGGCCGAGCTTTCCGACCAGCCATCCAATCCGGTGCGGGGCCTCGACTACCCGCCCGCCCCGGACGTGTCCGAAGGGATCGCCCACCTGCAGATGCTCGGGGTGAAGTACTTCATGGCCGAAACCCCCGACATAGAGGCAGCCGCCGACGCAAACAGCAACCTGCTCCTCGTCGGCACGGTCGGTCCCTACCCGGTCACCTACACCACCGGCTCGACGACGCAGGTGAAGGAACGCACCTGGAAGATCTACGAAATACTCGACTCCCACCTGGTCACACCCCTAGTGAACCAGCCGGTGGTCCTGCGAGGGGTGCAGTCGAGGAACCCCTCCGTGTGGCTCGACGCGTCAGAGTCCTGGTACCTCGACCCGGCGGACTGGCAGGTCTACGAGACGGCCTCGGGGCCGAAGAGCTGGCCGAGGGTGTCGCCGGGTCAGAAGAACCTGCCGATGATCCCCGAGCCGGCGGTGCAAGTCTCGGATGTGAGGCAGACGACCCAGAGCATCAGCTTCAACGTCGACCAGACGGGAGTCCCGGTGCTGGTGAAGGTGTCCTACTACCCGAACTGGCAGGTGTCGGGAGCCAAGGCGGTGTACCGGGCGACGCCGAACCTCATGGTCGTCGTGCCCACCGCCGACCATGTGGAGCTCACCTACGGGTACACCCCCATCGACTGGACGGGCTTCGCCTTGTCCCTGCTCGGCCTCGCCGCGGTCGTCCTGTTGTGGCGGCTGAAGCCGGTCGCATACGGCACCCCTCCTGAGCGGCGCCGCCGCTTCGCTAAGGTTCCCGAGTTGACTTCTGGAGCGAACCTCGACCGGATCTTCAAGGCCTACGACATTCGCGGCACCGTGCCCGACGAGCTCGACGCCGAGATCTCCCGGGCGGTGGGAGAGTCCTTCGCGCGCTTCACCGGGGCGGAGAGAGTCCTGGTGGCCCGGGACATGCGGCCCTCCGGCGAGGAGCTGGTGAGGGCCTTCTCCAAGGGCGCGACCTCCGTCGGGGTCGACGTCGTGGACCTCGGGCTGTGCTCCACCGACGAGATGTACTTCGCGTCCGGGAGCATGGGCGCCCCTGGGGCAATGTTCACCGCCTCCCACAACCCCGCTCGCTACAACGGCATCAAGCTGTGCGGCGCAGGAGCCCGTCCCATCGGCGCCGACACAGGCCTGCTCGAGATTCGGGCCGGGGTAGCGCACGCCCTCGCCGCCGGGCCCCCGCCTCCCGGTCTCGCCGGGCAGGTCCTGCACGCCGACGTGCTGGCCGATTACGCGGCGAAGGTCCGTTCCTTCGTGGACCACTCCGCGTTGCGACCGCTCAAGGTGGTCGCCGACGTCGCCAACGGGATGGGCGGTCTGGTGGTCCCTGCCGTCTTCGAGGGACTGCCGTTCCGCTTGGAGGTGCTGTTCGGCGAGCTGGACGGAACCTTTCCCAACCATCCCGCAGACCCGATCCAGCCCGAGAACCTGCGGGCCCTACAGGAACGCATCCGCGAGACGGGCGCCGACGTGGGCCTCGCCTTCGACGGCGACGCCGACCGTTGTTTCCTCGTAGACGACCAGGGGGCGCCTCTGTCCGGTTCGACCACGACGGCCCTGGTGGCCGCCGCCCTGCTCGACAAGCACCCGGGGGCCACGATCCTGCACAACCTCATCTGCTCGCGGGCGGTTCCGGAGATCGTGAAGGAGCACGGGGGGATCCCGGTGCGCACCCGCGTGGGGCACTCCTACATCAAGTCGGTGATGGCCGACACGGACGCCCTCTTCGGCGGGGAGCACTCGGGTCACTATTACTTTCGGGACAACTACCGGGCCGACTCCGGCTGCATAGCCGCCCTCGTCGTGCTGGAGGTGCTCTGCCGGGACGGGCGTCCTTTGTCCACGATCAGACGGGCGTACGAGCGCTACGCCGACTCTGGGGAGATCAACACAGAGGTCTCCGACCCCTGGTCGGTCATCGAGCGGGTCGCCGCCCACTACCGGGGTGCGCAGCAGGACCGCCTCGACGGACTCACCGTCGACCTCGGCGAGTGGTGGTTCAACCTGCGCCCTTCCAACACCGAGCCGCTCCTCAGACTCAACGTCGAGGCGCCCGACCGGGCTTCGTGCGAAGCTCGCGTCGCCGAGGTCCTCGCCCTGATCAGCGAAAGGAACGGCACAGGTGGCCCTTGACCCCCGACTGCTCGAGATCCTTGCCTGCCCCAAGGACAAAGGCCCCCTGCTCTATTTCGCGGACGAGGACAGCCTCTACAACCCGCGGCTGCGCCTGCGCTACCGGATCAACGACGACATCCCCGTCATGCTCGTGGACGAGGCCGAGACCGTAGACGACACCGAGGCCAGTCGGCTCGAGACCAAGGCCCGTCTCGAGGGCATCGGGCCCAACTGGCAGCCTGGCGGGGCAGGTTCGACGTGACCGCCTCTGCGCCGGACATCGACACCGTCGGTATGTTCGCTCTCACCGCCGGGCTGCCCGAACAGGCCGAGGATGCCGCCCAACGGGCCGCCGAGGTCGCCGTCGCTCTCGACGCGGCGACCGTCGAGAACGTGGTCGTCGCCGGTATGGGCGGAAGCGGCATCACGGGTGACATTCTCAGTGCCGTGTGCGGGCCGCTCCTGCCGGTCCCGGTGCTGGTCTGCAAGTCCTACGAGTGCCCGGCCTTCGTGGGCCCGGAGACACTGTTTTTCGCCGTGTCCGCCTCCGGCAACACCGAGGAGACCATCCAGTCGGCCACCGACGCCGAGGCCGCCGGGGCTCAGCTGGTGGTCGTCACCGGCGGGGGGCAGCTCGGCTCCCTGGCCCGCTCTTGGGGCGCGCCTGTGGTCGACGTGCCGCCCATACCCCAGCCCCGCGCCGCCCTCGGGGCCATGGCCATCCCGCCCATTGTGGTTCTCGACCGCCTCGGTCTCTTCCGGGGGGGCCGCACCTGGGTGGCCGCAGCTGTAGAGCAGCTCAAGCGCCGCCGCGACCAGATCGAGGCAGCGGGCGATTCGAGCGAGCCCGCCGCGGTGGCCCGCCGGATCGGCCGCACCATCCCCCTCATCCACGGGGGAGGCGCCGTCGGTGCGGCGGCCGCCCAGCGCTGGAAGACCCAGGTGAACGAGAACGCCAAGACGCCCGCCTTCTGGTCGGCGCAGCCCGAGCTGTGCCACAACGAGATCGCCGGCTGGGGCCAGAACGGCGACGTGACCCGCCAGGTGCTCACCGCCGTGGCCCTGCGCCACGAAGGCGAGCACCCCCAGGTCGGCCGGCGCTTCGAGCTGGTGGCCGAGCTGTTACGCGAGGTCGTCGCCGACATGGTGGAGGTCCACGCCGCGGGCGAGGGTGACTTGGCTCAACTGCTCGACCTGGTCATTTTCGGTGACTACGTCTCGCTGTGGATGGCCGCCCAGGCGGGCGTCGACCCCGGCCCCGTCCCGGCTCTCGACGAGCTCAAGTCCGCACTGGCCGGCTGACCCGCTCCTGGTAGGGTGGGCGCGGGACCTCCCAGCGGGTCTGTGGTTGAAAGTCGATGCCAGCCGCAGGCGAAGCGACCCACGTAAGGCAGCCACGGCTGCTGATCATGGTGCGGCTTAGAAGTAAGACCTGGCGCTCGTTGCGGGCCGCAGGGGCCCGGGGGGCGCCAGGCGGGTGTGGGGTCAAAGACCAGGTCAGCCGCCGGGGGGTCCCTTTGACCTAGCTCTCTTCGGCTAGCCTCCAGTTGTTGTGACCGATTCCGACCAGGTCATCCGGGTGCTGATAGCCGACGATCAGGCGTTGTTCCGGCGCGGCCTGTTCGTGGTTCTCGGAACCGAGGACGACATCGAGGTGATCGCCGAGGCCGAGGACGGCGAGGAGGCGGTCACCAAGGCCGAGGAGCTCGCCCCCGACGTCGTGCTGATGGATGTCCGGATGCCCCGAGTCAACGGCATCGAGGCGGCAAGGCGGATCCGCGACAGCCTGCCGTCCACGAAGATCCTCATGCTGACCGTCTCCGACGAGGAGGACGACCTCTACGAGGCGGTGAAGGCGGGGGCCAACGGCTACCTGTTGAAGGAGATCTCCGTCGAGGAGGTCGCCTCGGCGATACACGCGGTGATGGAGGGCCAGAGCCTGATCACCCCCTCCATGGCATCCAAGCTGCTCAACGAGTTCCAGTCGCTGGCCAAGTCCGTAGCCGAGAAGGAGCAGTACCCCGCCCCGAGCCTCACAGCCCGGGAGCTCGAGGTGCTCAAGCTCGTCGCACGGGGCATGTCCAACAAGGACGTCGCCGACGAGTTGTACATATCCGAGAACACCGTCAAGAACCACGTGCGGAACATCCTCGAGAAGCTGCACCTTCACTCGCGTATGGAGGCCGTCATGTACGCGGTGCGCCGGAGGCTCCTCGACCCGCACGATTAGACACCGCGACCCGCACGACTAGGCCTCGGGAGGCGCAGGCCAGGCTTCGCGGGCGGCGCCCGGTCAGCTGACCCGCTTGAACAGGTCGGCGGCGGCGTTGCCCTTCACCAGGCGGAAGTGGCCGCTCACCTGCCGCCACGTGGGGTCGGTGTCGACGACCGACACGGGCAGGACGACGTACTGCACCTGCGAGGCGAACGGCAGCCTCTGCCCCTCCTCGCGCAGGTCGCCCCAGTAGGAAGCCCTGAAAGGGTTGGGCCACATGTAGATCCGGGTGCGGTGGTCCAACTCGGGAACGTAGTCGTAGAAGGCGGACACCACAGCGTGCGCGGGGACGGAGCGCACCACCTGGTTGGTCTCGGTGACCAGCGGCGACGAGGCGCTCACGATCGGGTACGTCTCGTCGGAGAAGGGGGCCAGCCCCCACACCGTGCACGCCCACAGCGCGGCGACCGTCACGCCCCCAACGGCGGCGCGCCGCCACCCGGCGCGCCGGACCCTCGACACCGCCCACACGGTTCCGCAGGCGAGGATCGGCACGATCGGAAGCGAGTAGTGGTAGTCGATCTCGTGCTGGTAGCCGAAAGTGGACACCAAGTTGACCGCCACGCCGATCACCGCGAGCGCGGCGATCTCCGGGGCCAGGATGAACACCAGCCCGGCGCTGGCTGCCAGCTGCCACAGGTAGAAGGCCCGCCCCTGCGAGCCGAGGTAGGAGAAGACGGCGCCGGGGTGGCGGACCAGGGTCCGCAGGGAGCCGCCGAAGCCGCCGAATGGCAGCCGGTTGGCGTGCACGTTGAAGACACCGATCAGTGCCGGGATGACCAGCAGGTTGTCGACCAGAGCCGAGACCACCGATCCGGCGGCCAGCGCGAGGCCCGTTCTCCTGTCCCGGCGGAAGGCGACCCACACCCCGATCGGGAGTGCGTACATGGCTGCGTCCTCCTTGCACAAAAGGAGCAGCACCACCGATGCAACCAGGAGTGCGGGCCGCCACACGACGGCAAAGTAGATAGCGGCCGCGATCAGCGCGACCTCGAAGCACTCCACGTGGAACTGCTCCATGTTGCCCTGCTGCAAGGCCGGGTTGAGCAGGTAGGCGGCGGCCAACAGCGTCGCCGCCACCGTGCCGAGGCGCAGATGTCGGGCGAGCAGGTACACCGGCACGGCGCCAGCGGCGATCAGCACCGCCTGCACGGCGAGCAGCACCGACGTGTGGGGGTATATCCAGTAGAAGGGGACGAGGAGCACGTACACGAAAGTCGTGTGGTCGCCGAAGAGTTGGCGTCCCATCACGGTGACGAACGGGTCGTGGAACCTGCTGAGCAGCCAGATGCCCTGGTCGGGGATGCCGAGGTCGAACGCCGGCTGCTCGTAGCCGTGCAGGGCCGCGATGCCGAGGCTGGCGAATCGCGCCGCGTAGAGCACGGCGAGCAGGCCTACGGGGACGTGTGCCAGCCAGCTCGCGTTTTCCCGGAGGGCCGCGACGACGACCTCGATCCCCGGCACCCGCCTCCGCCGCTCGGTGGCCGGCTGGATGGGGTCGCGCCTCTCCGCCGGCCCTGACGGCTCCTGCCGCTCGGCGGCGGGCTGGATGGGGTCGCGCCTCTCCGCCGGCCCTGGCCGCTTCGACACCGGCCGTTTCTACCGCACGCGCCTGTACACGCTCACGCCACCTCCGCTCCCGACGAGGGCAAAGTCCCGCCGGATAGAGGCGAAGGTGGCAGCATCGCTGCCGCGGAGGTGAGTCGGGATGACGAGGTAGTCGACGCTGGAGGCTTCCGGCAGGCGCTCGCCTTCCTCCCGGTAGAGGCCCCAGTAGTGGGCCCGGAAGGGGGTCGGCCATTGGTAGGCGCCGGTGCGGTGATCGAGGTGGGCGACGTACTGGTAGGACGCAGACACAACTGCGTCGGCGGGTACCAGGTGGAGCTCGCGGTTGATGGCCGTGACCTTCGGGCCCGACGGGTCGTGATGAGGGTAGGAGGCGAGCGAGAAGGGGGCGAGACCCCATACCACGCAAGAGGCGACGGCGGCGCAGGCGACGACTGCGGTGGCGGCCTCCCGACGCCGCCGGCCGGCGACGCGGCTTACAGCGAAGACGGTGCCAGTGGCGAGCACCGCCACCAGGGCGAAGGAGTAGTGGTAGTAGATCTGGTGCATGTAGGGGAAGTTGCTGATGACGTTCTCGGCGAGGACCCCTAGGCCTACAGCGGCGACCTCCGGGGAGGTGGCGAACATCCAGGCGAACGGCGCCCCCATCTGCCAGACGTAGTAAGGGCGCCCGCCCGCGGCCAGGTACGAGGCGAGCTTCCCCGGATGGCTGAACGGCGAGGCGAGCACGCCGGCGAACCCGCCGAAAGGGATCCGGTTGGCATAGAAGGAGGCGGTGCCGAGCAGAGTGCGGATGACCACCACGAAGACGAAGACGGTCCACGCCGCCGACCCGGCGACGATCCCCAGCCCCAGCCGCCGGTCCCGCCTGGCGAACACCCACAGCCCGAGGGGAACGACTAGAGCGGCAGCGTCCTCCTTGACGAGAAGCGCCGCGACCACCGCCACGACGAGCAGGCGCGGCTTCCACTCCACCGCTGCGAAGACCGCCAGGGCAGCCAGGGGTGCCAAGAAGGCGTCAGGGTGAAACTGCTCGAGGTTCCCCCATTGCAGAGCCGGGTTCAGAAGGTAGGCGCCTGCGAGCGCCGTGGGCATCCAGGTACCCGGGACCCGCCGGCGGGCCAGGAGGTATATGGGCACGGCGGCTCCCGCCAGGAGCAGCGTTTGGAGGAGCAGCAGCGTCTGCGCGTGTGGCCAAACCCAGTAGAGCGGGACCGCCAGGAGCAGGATGAACGAGGTGTGGTCGCCGAAGAGGTCCCGCCCCATCACCGTCACGAAGGGGGCGTGGAAGCGGCTCAGCAGCCATACCCCCTGGTCGAATATGCCCATGTCGTAGCCTGGGCTGGAATAGCCGTCGTAGACCTGTACCGAAAGCAGCCCGAAGCGGACCACGTAGGCGGCCACCAGGAGGGCGATCGGCAGGTGGACGAGAAGTCGGCGGGCTCGGGCGCGGATGGGTTGGGGTCGGGGGTTGGGGGCGACCGCAGCGCCGCCCGTGCGGTTCGCGCCAGCCTGCGCCGGTACCATTGGGGCCACCATGAGTGTCTTCACCAGGATCCTTCGGGCGGGAGAAGGACGCAAGTTGCGCGCCCTGAAGGCCCTCGTACCGGACATCAACGCCCTCGAGCCCGAGATGGAGGCGATGTCCGACGACGAGCTGGCGGCCCAGACCGTCCGGTTCAGGGAGCGGCTGGAGCAGGGCGAGACCCTCGACGACCTGCTGATAGAGGCCTTCGCCACCGTCCGGGAGGCGGCCAAGCGGACCATCGGCCAACGCCACTTCGACGTGCAGCTGATGGGCGGCGCTGCCCTGCACCTCGGGGGCATCGCCGAGATGAAGACCGGTGAGGGCAAGACGCTCGTCTCCACGCTGCCCGTCTACTTGAACGCCCTTGCCGGCGAAGGCGTCCACGTGGTGACCGTCAACGACTACCTCGCCAAGCGCGACGCGGAGTGGATGGGCCAGATCCACAATTTCCTGGGCATAACCGTCGGGAGGATCTCCCCCGAAATACCCGACTGGGAAGCCAAGAAAAACGCCTACAACGCCGATGTCACCTACGGCACCAACACCGAGTTCGGCTTCGACTACCTGCGCGACAACATGGCCCGGGCCCTCGAGCACATGGTGCAGCGTGGGCACCGCTACGCCATCGTCGACGAGGTCGACTCCATCCTGATCGACGAAGCCCGCACCCCGCTCATCATCTCCGGCCCGTCCACGGAGTCCGCCCGCCTCTACTACCAGTTCGCCGGCGTCGCCCGCTCGCTGGTGCGCGACGTCGACTACGAGGTGGACGAGGAGAAGCGCACGGTCGCCCCCACCGAGGAGGGTATCGAGAAGGTGGAGCGGGCGCTCGGCATCGACAACCTCTACGACCTCGTGTCGTCCAACTACGTCCACCAGCTGACCCAGGCCCTGAAGGCCAAGGAGCTCTACAAGCGGGACAAGGACTACATCGTCGCCGACGGCGAGGTGAAGATCGTCGACGAGTTCACCGGGAGGATACTCGAGGGCCGCCGCTGGTCCGATGGCCTCCACCAGGCGGTCGAGGCCAAGGAGCGGGTGGCCATCAAGGAGGAGAACCACACCTGGGCGACGATCACCCTCCAGAACTACTTCCGCATGTACGACAAGCTCGCCGGCATGACGGGGACGGCGGAGACGGAGGCGGCCGAGTTCGCCAACACCTACGACCTGCACGTGGTGCCCATACCCACCAACCTCCCGATGATCCGCGAGGACTGTCAGGACCTCATCTACAAGTCCGAGAAGGGCAAATTCGACGCGGTCGTGGAGGACATCGTCGAGCGCTACGACCGGGGTCAGCCGGTGCTCGTGGGTACGGCCTCGGTCGAGAAATCCGAGGTGCTCTCCCGCCTGCTCGAGATGCGGGGCATTCCCCACCACGTCCTCAACGCCAAGCAGCACGCGCGCGAAGCCGAGATCGTCGCCCAGGCCGGGCGCCTGCACGCGGTGACGGTTGCGACCAACATGGCGGGTCGCGGGGTGGACATCCTCCTCGGCGGCAACCCCGAGCTGCTTGCCTCGCACGAGGTCCGTGCGCGGGGCGTCGACCCGGCGAGCGAGGAGGGTCAGGCGCTGTATCGGGAGCTGCTCCCCAAGTTCACCGAGGAGTGCAAGGCCGAAGGGGACAAAGTGCGGGAGCTCGGCGGCTTGTACGTCCTCGGATCCGAGAGGCACGAGTCGCGCCGCATCGACAACCAGCTCCGCGGCCGCGCCGGTCGTCAAGGAGATCCAGGTGAGAGCCGCTTCTTCCTCTCCCTCGAAGACGAGCTGATGCGCCTATTCGCCACAGGGGCGATGCAGTGGGTCATGAGTCGGGCGCTCCCCGAGGACGTGCCCATCGACTCGAAGATGGTGACCAGGGCGATCGAGCGGGCGCAGAACACCGTCGAGGCGCGCAACGCGGAGATCCGCAAGGACGTCCTCAAGTACGACGAGGTGATGAACGAGCAGCGCAAGGTGATCTACGCCCGACGCCGCCAGATCCTCGAAGGAGAGGACCTGCGGGCTCGGACCATCGACGTGCTCGGGTCGGCCATTGACAGCATCGTCACCGCCAACTGCCCGTCCAACGACGATCCCGAGGACTGGAACCTGGACGGCTTGCTCACCGAGACGCGGCTGTACTTCCCGACCCAGACGACCAAGGAACAGCTCGAGGGGCTGACCGACAGCAACGAGATATACGAGCTGCTCGCCTCGGAGGCGATCGCCTACTACGAGGAGAGGGAGCAGACCATGCCCGGCGGCCCCGACACGATGCGGGCCCTCGAGCGGGAGGTGATGCTCCAGCTGATCGACCAGAAGTGGCGGGAGCACCTCTCCGAGATGGACTACCTGCGGGAAGGCATCAACCTGCGGGCCATGGGCCAGCAGGATCCCCTCGTAGCCTGGCAGCGCGACGGCTACGAGATGTTCGGCCAGATGATGGCCAGCATCGACGACGACTACGTCAAGATCGTCATGCACGCTCAGGTGCAGGTGCTCCAGCAGGTGCCCCCCGACGGTCAGGACCAGGCGTTCGCCGGTGCGGAGTACCGCGCGGCAGACGACCCCGTTCAGGGCGTCGGAGGCATCGAGAGGGCGCTCGCCGCCGGTCCCGCCCCGGGGGAGGAGGTTGTCTTCGCCCCGGATCCCACTTCTATGGACAACTCGCGCTCACCCCAGGCAGTCGAGACGATCGAGGCGGCCCAGGTGCAGCGGCCGATAGTCCTCGACTCGGACTTCGACCGCGTCGGCAGGAACGACCCTTGCCCGTGCGGTAGCGGCAAGAAGTTCAAGTTCTGCCACGGCAGGTAGTCCTTGCGCGACTTCACCCCTGAACTGTCCGCGCTCGAAACGCGCCTTGCCGACGCCGCCAAGTACCTGGGCCTCGATTCGCTGAAGGCGCGCCTGGCCGAGCTGGAGACCGAGGTCTCCCGGCCGGACCTGTGGGAAGACACCGAAGTAGGCCAGAGGGTGACCCGCGATTATGGGCAGGTGAAGGACGACGTCGAGCTGCTCGAACGCCTGCGCCGCCAGCTCGACGACGCCCAGACGCTCCACCAGCTCGGTGTCGAGGAGGGCGACGACTCCGTCGAGGGCGAGGTAGCCGAGTCGGTACGCGCCCTCGAAGACGAGCTCGACCGGCTGGAGTTGCGGTCCCTTTTCACCGGCGAGCACGACGAGAACGATGCCGTCTGCGAGATCCACGCCAAGGACGGGGGCACGGACGCCCAGGACTGGGCGGAGATGCTCGTCCGGATGTACCAGCGCTGGGCCGAGCGGCGGGGATTCGGTTTCGAGGTCGAGGACGTCAGCGAGGGCCAGGAAGCCGGCATCCTCTCAGCCAGCTTCATCGTACGGGGGCGGTACGCGACGGGGTTGCTGTCGTCTGAGCGGGGGGTGCACCGTTTGGTGCGGATATCTCCCTTCGACGCCCAGTCCCGGCGCCAGACGAGCTTCGCGTCGGTGAGCGTTGTGCCGTTCTTCGAGGACCTCTCGGGCGAGGTGGACATAGACGAGAAGGACCTGCGCATCGACACCTACCGCTCGTCGGGCGCCGGCGGCCAGCACGTCAACGTGACCGACTCGGCGGTCCGCATCACCCACATTCCGACGGGGACCGTCGTGTCGGTCCAGAACGAGAGGTCCCAGCACCAGAACAAGGCGAAGGCCATGCAGATCCTCGCCTCCAAGCTTGCCGAGCTGCAGCGCGAGGAGCGCGAGGCGGAGCTCGCCGCCCTCGCCGGGCGCCCGGCGCTGGTGGGTTGGGGCTCCCAGATCCGCTCCTACGTGCTCGCCCCTTACCAGCAGGTGAAGGATCTCCGAACCGGCCACGAGACCGGCAACGTGATGGCGGTCCTCGACGGGGACCTCGACCCGTTCATGGAGTCGTACCTGCGCTGGCGGCGCGAGAACGCAGGGGTGACCCCGAGCGGGGCCGCGGGACGCTAGAGTTGTAGCCCGTGCCGCTGGCGAGGGGGGCGACCGCCCTCTCACGACGACCATGATCAAGTTCGAAACCGTTACCAAGTCCTACAAGGGCACCACAGTCGCTCTCAGGGACGTAACCGTCGACATCCAAAAGGGTGAGTTCGTCTTCCTGGTGGGGCCGTCCGGCTCGGGGAAGTCCACCTTCTTGCGCCTCGTCACCAAGGAGGAGCAGGCGGACACCGGGCAGGTGTGGGTGGCCGGCAAGGAGGTCGGCTCGCTGTCGGCGTGGAAGGTTCCATACCTGCGGCGCAACATCGGGTGCGTTTTCCAGGATTTCCGGCTCTTGCCGACCAAGTCCGTCTACGAGAACGTTGCCTTCGCCCTCGAGGTCATCGGCCGCCCTCGCCACGTCATCCGCTCGCAGGTGCCGCAGATCCTCGACCTGGTCGGCCTTGGCAAGAAATTGTCCAACCTCCCTCACGAGCTGTCCGGCGGGGAGCAGCAGCGGGTTGCCATAGCGCGCGCGTTCGTCAACCGGCCGCTCATCCTGCTGGCCGACGAGCCCACGGGAAACCTGGACCCGACGACCACGGCCGGCATCATGCGCCTGCTCGATCGGATCAACCGGACGGGCACTACGGTCGTCATGGCCACCCACGACAACACGATCGTCGACTCGATGCGCCGGCGGGTCATCGAGCTCGACCGGGGTACGGTCATTCGCGACCAGGCCCGGGGTGTCTACGGGATGGGGGCGTAGGCGTGAGCCTCTCCAGCGCTTACGTCGCACGCGAGACGGCGGGCAACCTGCGCCGCAACCTGCTCATGACCTTTGCGGCGATCGTGACCATGGCCGTGTCGCTCACCGCTCTTGGGGCGGTGCTCGTCATGCGCCAAGCGATCGCCAAGGCCTCCGTGCAGTGGCGGGGCGGCGTCGAGATGGCCATCTTCTTGAACCCGTCGGTGTCGGCCACCGAGACGAGCGCCATCAGGGCGGAGTTGTCGTCGACCCCCGGCGTCAAGACCTTCCACTACGTCGACAAGCCGCATGCATACCAGGAGTTCAAGGAGATCTTCGGCGGCAACAACGACATCGTCAGCGTCCTCAACGTTTCCGACATGCCGCCGTCGTTCAGGGTCGTGCCGACCAATGCCCAGGACATCGCCGAGCTCGGACGGCAGTTCCAGAACCAACCCGGCGTGTTGAAGGTCTCCTACGCCCAGCAGGAGATCGACGCGCTCCTAAACCAGTTCCACAGGTGGCGAACACTGGGCTTCGCCTTGGCCATCGGGGTTCTGGTGGGCGCGGTCGCGCTGATCGTCAACACCATCCAGCTGGCCATTTTCGCCCGGCGCCGGGAGGTGGCGGTGATGAAGCTGGTCGGCGCCACCAACTGGTTCATCCGGATTCCGTTCATGCTCGAAGGGTTCATCCACGGGATGGTCGGGGCGATCATCGCCTTCGGCCTCACCTACGTCCTGCGTGACTGGATCGCGTCGTTCCTGCCGGACCAGACGATCCTCGGCACCAACCAGCTGTTCGTCACCCCGCAGGAGGCCGTCTACACCGGCTTGGTCCTGCTCGCCGTCGGCGCCGCCGTCGGCGTGCTCGGGTCGGCTTTCGCCGTGCGCCGCTACCTGTCCGTGTAGAGGATCGGCTCCGTATAGAGGTCGGCGGGGGAGCGGGCGACAGCTTCTCAGGCTCAGAACGCCTAGCGAATGCGCAGGGCTGGGTTCGCGCTCGGCGCGCAGCGCTCCAAGGATCGGTGTAACGCTTGCGGGGGGCTTCGTGGCCGGCGGATTTGCCAAAGTGTCCAGAGCCCGATGCCGGGTCCGGGGCGAGTGGACAGTTAGGTCAAAATATTCGCCCTAAGTGTCCACTCGCCGGGTCCGTCGGGGCTTGGAGTGGACAGTTGGGGAAATCGCGCATCGCCCCGTGCGGATGCCCGGCCCTGAGCCCGGGACCACCGCCGCTTGATGATCGCCCCGTGCCGATGCCCGGCCCCACCGCCTGGACGTCGCCACGCCGGCTCGAATTGGGTCAGGTCAGTCCGCGTTGACCATCTGGTCGGCGGCGGCGGTGAAATAGTGGAGCATCTGCATCTCGTCGAGCGGCGCCAGGCCGCTGGCCCGGACCGCGTCGGACATGTGGCGCACCCACGCGTCCCTCTCGGCGGGGCCAATGGCGAAGGGAGCGTGACGCATCCTCAGCCGGGGCTGCCCCCGCGTGCGGTTGTAGTCGTCGGGGCCGCCCCAGAACTGGACGAGGAACAGAGCGAGATGGGCGCGTGCCGCTTCGAAGGCGGTCGGGTCGGAGGGGTAGACGGCGCGGAGCACCGGGTCCTCGGCGACAGCCCGGTAGAAGCGACGGGTCAGGTCCTCGAAGAAGGGCTGGCCGCCGACACGTTCGTAGAGTGAAGAGGGCATCGTCGGCTGCTTCACAGTATCGGCGGCGCCTTGGGGAGGGCGGCGCCCTGCGTGTCTACCGACCGTGGACGTCCTCGGCTACGAAGGTGACCACACGCTGGCCGACGGCGACGTGGCCGCCGGCAGAGACGACAGCTTCGCCAGAGGCGGGGACCTTCTCCCAGGCAGAGCCGCCGGGTTGGTAGACGTAGGTGGCTTCACCCGAGCCACGGTCGGCGACCACGAGGCGGTCCCCATCGAGGCGGACCGAGGCGTGGACCGGGGCCGCACCCGGGCCGTCCAGGCGCAGCGGGGCGGGGTCGGCGCAGTCAGGGGGGTCCGATCCGAGCAGGTAGCCGCGGTCCAGGACGTAAACAGCGCCTTTGTCGGTCACCAGCATCCCGGCCGCCTGGGGCTCCGGCGGCGACGGCACCAGCACGAACCCGCCGCCGGGGACCACGCCTGCTTCCAAGTCCCACATGTCGTCGGGCGAAGGCGGCGGCGCGGTGGTTCCCGCCAGGCTCACCGTGATGGACGGACGCGCCTCGAGCACGGCTCGCAGCCATCCTCGACCCACCTCAGGGGACACCCACGAGGCGCCGTCCCAGGCGTGGACGGCTCCGTGCAGCAGCGTGTCCCACCCCTGGGAGCAGGGCCCCACCACGGCGAAGGCCGCCCCCGGTTCGGGGTCGCCGCCTTCGAGAACTCCGATGAGATGATCGATCACCCGTCGGCCCGCCGTGGCCGACCCGGAGAGGTTGCGCGCCGACTGGACGAGGAAGCTGACCAGCGCCGGCGAAGCCGACGGTGCCGCCCATGCCGCCAGGTCGCCAGCGCGCACCACCGTGCCGAGGCCGGGGAGCACCTCGAGGCGCTCGATCACGCCTGACACGCTAACGCAGTCTTGCCCATGAATACAGCATGAAATAAAATGAAAATCTATGAAAGTGAGATGGTGGCTCGGGGCGTTGGCGCTGGCCGCGCTCGGGACCATGGCGGTCGCCGCGGGCGCCGCAGGCCTGGCGGGGGCGCTGACCGGGCCGTCGCCCGCCGCCCCGGCTACGCCCCCTGTCATGGAAGGTCTCTACGTCATGGCGGCGGCGACCTGTCCGGGGCTGGCATGGCAGCTTCTGGCCGGGATCGGCACGGTCGAATCCGACAACGGCACCTCCTTGCTGCCGGGCGTCCGCTCCGGGCGTAATCCCGCCGGGGCGGAAGGGCCGATGCAGTTCGAGCCGGCCACGTTCGCCCAATACGCCCTTCCCGTTCCGCCCGGCGGTGCGGATCCGCCAAGCCCCTACGACCCGACCGACGCCGTCTATGCCGCAGCGAGGATGCTCTGCGCCGACGGGGCGGCCGATCCGGGCGGGGTCGGCCGCGCGCTGTTCGACTACAACCATTCCGAGGCGTACGTGGCGGCTGTGGTCTCCGTGGCTGAGCGATTCGGCTATGGCAAGGAGGATCCGGGAGATGCGGCGGTCGCATACGCGTTGTCCCAGGTCGGGACGCCTTATCGCTGGGGCGCGGAAGCCCCAGGGGTCGCCTTCGACTGTTCGGGACTGGTGCAGGCCGCCTACGCCGCTGCGGGTGTGGCGCTGCCTCGCAGCGCCGAGGCCCAGTTCGACGCCGGGCCGGCCGTCCCCACCGCAGCGGCCCTCCAGCCGGGGGATCTGGTCTTTTTCGGGCCAGGGGTGGGCCTGCCCGCCTCGCACGTGGGGATTGTCGTCGACCCGGGGGGGTTGACCGGGGGGATGGGCCGAGACGGGTCGATGGTCGACGCTCCCCACCAGGGGGCGGCCGTCCGAGTGGAGCCGTTCCCGCTGGATCCCGGCGCCCGGTGGGGAGGGGAGATCTACCTGGGGGCGACCCGGCCGTGACGCTCCACTGGAGGCACGCTCTCAGCTGTTCAAGGACGCCACGATCCGCGAGGTGGTGGCCGGCGTGGAATGGACGACCAGCCAGATCTCGACTCCCTGGCGCGAGTCCCACGCGTCGACGACGGTCGCCGACCACCCGCCCGGCCGAACCGCCCGGTACTCGTACGCTGCCCCGGCGCCCGGGACGTCGATGGGCGTCGGCGGACCGAGGTGGAACGGCTCGGGGCGGGGCATCCCGAACGAGTCGAGCACCGCCGGGGGCTGCTCTGGAGCCGTCGGCGCCCGAGAGCGGAAGTCGAGGTGCTCGGCCGCCCAGCCTCCGGGGCCTGAGGTGTCGGTGTCGCCCGCTTGGTCGGTGTAGGCGGGGTTGTTCGACCAGGCGGAGGGGACCGCGTAGGAGAAGTAGCCGTCGTCGAGGGTCTTGTAGCCGGGGGGGGCGGCCGGGTGAGGTGCGCTCGGCTGGTTGGGCTGGGCGATCCCCGTGGCGATCAGAGCGCCGACGAGGATGGCGAGCGGCGACGAGAACAGGATGAACAGCCAGCCCCGGTTCCGCCTGCGCAAAGCGATCTCAGCCGGGGTGAGCTCCAGCCCACGGCGGCGCCCCCGGGCTAGCTCGAGCTCCTCGCCCATCAGGCAATCGTGTCACGCCGGCGGCCCTACCGGCACGCGCAGCCACCTCACCGCCGCTGGCCGGGGTGGAAAAGCCGCCGGCCGGGACGCGAAAAGCCGGCACAGGCACGCCCCGTCGGGCCTCCTGTGCCGGCCTCTCCCATGCTCGCCGCGACAACCGGCATGTCTCGCTAGTTTGGGACCGCCTCGTCCCGGGTCACGCCGCAACGCGACCCGGCCATAGGGCCGGTCAAATCCGAGCAGCCGACCACCGCGACGAACCTGCGACGGGCCCGCTATAGGAGCGGACCCCTTACCAGCGCGGCGGACCGTCCTCCTCGGACGAGCTCCATGTTCCCACGGTGCCCTCCTTTCCGTACGGGTCGGCGTTCAACCGACGCACCGGTCTCCCCCCATTGAAGATCCGGAAGATCAGCCTGTCAAGGGCCGCTCGGTCGCGTGCGTTCGTGCGTGGTGTCGTGCGGCTCGGTGCCCGGGCCTGCGCCGTCGCCGTTCCCGCCGCTGACCAGCGGGTCGGCGGCCGTCGCCGGTGGGGGCGGTGGGGGTTCGGCCGCTGCGACGGGGGTGCCCCGCTGGACGGCCAGGGCGGCGCGCACCGCGCTGTTCAGGGTCGCCACCACCGGCACGGCCACGAACGCGCCGACGATGCCGAACAGGATGGCCCCCGCTGCGAGCGACAGCACGATTGCCAGAGCATGGATCCGGACGTACCTGCCCACCACGAACGGCTGGAGCAAGTGGCCCTCGATCTGGCTATCGAGCAGCAGGACCCCGACGACGATCAGCGCGGCCACCAAACCCTGGCTCAAACCTGCCACCGCTACTGCCAGGATTCCGGTGATGACCGCCCCGATGAGGGGGATGAAGCTCCCGAGGCCCACGAGCACGCCTATAGGGAAGGCGAGGGGGACGTGGAGCAGCGTCAGGGTGATCGTGATGACCACGCCGTGAAAAGTTGCAACCGTGAGCGTCCCCCGCACGTAGTAGCTGATCGTGTTCCACGCCGCCCGACCCGACGCGTCGGCGACCTTGCGCCCGGCGGGAGGGACGCCCTTCAACAGGAACGCCCAGATACGGTCGCCGTCGTAGACCAAGAAGATGATGCAGAACACCGCCAGCACCAGGCCGCTCAGCAGCGTGGCGACGGTCTTGCCGGTGGAGAGGGCGGTCGAAGCGATGGCCGAGCTGTTCTTCGTTATGTCGTGGCTTATCGTCTTCTGCAGGTTGTCGACCGTGGTCGGGTTCAGCTTCAGCGGTCCGGTCACCAGCCAGTGCTTCACGTGTGGAAGGAGGTTGTTGATCTCGTTGCCCAGCTGTGGCGCCTCTTCGGCGGCGCGTACGACCACGAGCGTGATGAGCCCGCCGAGCACGACGACCGCCACGAGCATCGTGAGCAGCGTGGCGGGCCCCCTCGGCAGGCCCCACCGGCGGAGTCTGGCCGAAAGCGGCTGGAGGAGCGCCGTAACGAGCAACGCCACGAGGAAGGGGATGACCACGACGTGCAGCATCGAGAGCAGCCGCACCGAGAAGTAGATGAGGGCGCCGACGAGCAGCAGCCTCCAGGAGTACTCGGCGGCGACGCGCAGGACGGCGCCGGGGTACGACCGCTGGCCGTCGCTCATGAACACAGACTGCCGCACTTTGCGCCGCGCAAACTGAACATCCGGACAAAGACGGCCGCCGCGCTCGCCTCGCTCTTCGCTCTGGCAGGCTGCGGGGCGGTCACCCCGGGGGCCACCGCGACCTCTGCCCCCTCAACGGCGAAACCCGCTCCGAGGCCGAGAGCGGCCAGCCCAACCAGTTCCAAGGAGGTTCCGACTGCGTGCACCAACGCCTCTGTCGTCTCCTCCTGGCCCCTGTCGCGGCGGGCCGCACAGTTGATAGCCGCCCCCGTCCTCGACGCCGACCCGGCGGCGATCCGGACGGCGGGCGAGCTCGGGGCGGGCGGGATCCTCCTCCTCGGCAGCGTGCCCCCTCCTTCCGTGCTGGCCTCCCGGCTCGGCGCCGCTGGCGAGTCACCGGCGCCGCTGGTGATGGCCGACGAGGAGGGCGGAGGCGTGCAGCGCCTGCTCCCCGACGTGCAGTCGATCCCCTGGCCCCGAGAGATGGCACGTACCATGACAACAACAGCCGTTGCTGCCCTCGCCGCCGAGGTGGGAGCCCAGATGCGCCAGGCAGGGGTCGACGTCGACCTGGCGCCGGTGCTCGACGTCGACGGCGGCCTTGGGCCGAGCGCCACCGACCCTGACGGGTCACGCTCTTTCAGCGCCGACCCCCAGACCGCTGCCTCCTATGGGGTCGCGTTCATGCAGGGCCTGCAGCGCTCGGGCGTGCTTGCTGTCGTGAAGCACTTCCCGGGCCTCGGCGGTTCGTCGGGGAACACCGATTACGGGCCGGCGTCCACGGAGCCGTTCTCCTCGCTGGAAACGGGAGGCCTGGTTCCTTTCCGCCGGGCGTTCGCCGCCGGCGCCCGGGCGGTGATGGTCGCCAACGCGACGGTGCCGGGACTGTCCGCGGGCCCTGCTTCGCTGTCGCCGGCCGTCATCGGAGGGCTGCTGCGGTCCCAGCTCGGCTTCAGCGGCTTGGTCATCACCGACAGCCTCTCGGCGGGGGCTGTCGCCGAGGCCGGGTTCGGCGTCCCAGCGGCGGCCGCGGCGGCCGTGAGAGCAGGGGCGGACATGGTGCTGTTCGGCTCGACGTTGACACCGGCCGCGACCGCCGCTCTCGCGCCGGCGGCGATGGCGTCTACCTTGCGTGCTGCGGTAGCAGCGATTGACGGGGCCGTAGCCGACGGTTCAATCTCCTACAGCCGTCTCGATGCTGCCGTGGAGGAGGTGCTGGCTGCCAAGGGGGCCGACCTTTGTCCGTGAGCTAAGCCGTGGGGCAGCGCTCGGTCATCGCCGCGACACGGTCGGCCACGTCGGCCCGGAACATCTTCTGCCCGGTGAGGATGAGTCTCTTTCGAAACGGCTCCTCGTCCATCAGGCGGCTCAACGTCTCCAGCAGCTCCCCCTCCGATCGTGCGAAGCGCGACACGCCAACCTCGTCCATGCGAGCCACGTTCTCGCGCCCGTGGCCGGGTATCGGCTCGAAGCTGACGACCGGGGTCCCCACCGCCATCGCCTCCATCGCCATCAGCCCGCCGGCGTTCTCAACCATCACGTCGGACGCGATCATGAGCCGCGCCATGTCCTCCACCCAGCCGAACACCCTCGCTTTCCCGAGGGTGGCGATCCTGCGGCGAAGCGCCTCGTTGCGGCCGGTGACGACCACCGTCTCGAACCCGCCTGCGGCAGAGATGCTCGTCGTGCGCTCTATGTGGCCGGCGCCCCATGAGCCGGCGACGATGAGCACCACGCGCGCCGCGGGGTCGATGCCGAGCTCGGCGCGGGCCTGGTCCCGGGTGAGCCTGGGCTCGGCGAACGGCGGCCGCACCACCGGCCCGACAGCCTCGGCATTGGGGGCACCCAGCGAACGCACCCGCTCGGCTTGGGCCTCGTGGAGGCAGAAGTGGTGGTCCACGTCGGGGTCGACCCACAGGCCGTGGGCGGCGAAGTCGACGACGATCGACGCCGTCTCCACCGGCATGAGACCCCGCCGCCGCAGGTCGCCGAGGATCTGCGAGCAGACGTGGAACGTCGAGACCACCGCCGACGGCCGGTTGGCCTGCATCCATCTGTGCAGCCGGCGGCCGGCGAGGCGGACCAACGGGCTCGCTCGACGGCGCGACTGGTCGACAGGCCGGAACCAGAAGGCGTAGATAAGCTCGTAGAGCCAGGGGCAGTAGCGGACCATGCCCTTGTAGAAGACGGTGATCAGCCGCCCGAGCCCGAAGGGGACGAGGTCCCAGACGTCGATCACCTCGCTCTGCAGGCCCCTCTCCTCGAGACGCCTCTGAAGCTCGAAAGCGACCTGGTCGTGCCCGGCGCCCATACCGGCCGTCAAGGTCACCACTTTTCCGGTCATGATCCCTCTGGCTGGTAGGGGCGGCCGCAGACCGCTTGACAGGACTCTCGCATCCGATTCGGGTTACCCAGCTGGTTCGGCCCAAAACGGCAGGCCCCATGCTATCAGCAGCCTCGCCGACAGCACCCGCGAGCCGGCCCGCGCCGGGCCCTCTCCCACTAGGCGGGGCGGCGGTCGTATCATCTTCGGCCGTGGCCAAGAGCAGCCAGACGACCAGCAAAGGCTCCGGGACGCCGGTCCCGCCCCGCCAGAAGAACCGCAAGCCCGGGGCGCCCGCCCGCGGTCGGCAGGCCCGCCAGGCCCAGCACCGGCGGAACAGGATGATCGCGTGGCTGTCGGTCGCCGCGGTCGTGGTCATAGTGGCCGTCGTCGTCGCCGTGGGCCTCAGTTCCAGCGGTTCGAGCGGTGGGCCGCCGCGCGAGCCGGCGCCGGCGGTGGACGTCGCCAAGCTGACCAGCATCCCCATGTCCACGCTCACCGGGGCGGCGGGCACCGTCAGCAACCTCTACGCCGCCCAGCCGATCAACGACAAGCCGCTCACCTCGGGGGGCAAGCCCGAGATGCTCTACATCGGCGCCGAGTTCTGCCCCATCTGCGCCACGGAGCGTTGGCCGATGCTCGTCGCCCTGTCCCACTTCGGCACGTTCACTGGTGTCAAGCAGACACACTCTGCGCTCCGCGACGGAGACATATCGACCCTCTCCTTCTACGGTTCGACCTTCACCAGCCCGTACCTGGCGTTCGTTCCGGTGGAGACGACCACCAACCAGCCGGAGGGCCAGGGCTACAAGCCGCTCGAGACCCCAACCAAGGCGGAGGCCGCCCTCTGGCAGAAGTATGACCCCGCGGGAGACATACCGTTCATCGACATCGGCGGAAAGTACCTTCTCGAGACGGCCCAGTTCCCCGACACTCTCCTGTCCGGCCTCAGCTTCAACACGATCGTCAGCGAGATCGGCGCCAACAACAACACTGTCGGCGCCGCGGTCGACGCCGCCGCCACCGCTCTCGTGAAGTACATCTGCACCATCACCAACAACCAGCCCGCCAAGACCTGCCAGGCGGTCGCAGGCGTCAACGTGCCGGGCACCGTGTCGAAGGGGCCCTCGTCCAAGGCGTGACGCCCGCTGCTCGCGCCCGCACTGTCGTGGACGACAGCTACACGCCTGACGTGCCCCGCTGGCCGTACCGGGCTGGCCTGCTGCTGTGCCTGCTCGGCTTCGGCGTCGCCGGCTACCTGACCTACGAGCACTACACCGGCTCGACCACGTTGAGCTGCCCGGCGCACGGCGGGGCGATCAACTGCTTCGCCGTCACCACGAGCGTCTACTCGGAGATCCACGGGGTTCCCGTCGCCGACCTGGGTCTCGTTTTCTTCGCGGTGATGGCCGTGCTGCAGTCACCGTGGGCGTGGCGCAGCCCGAGCTTCTACGTGCGCTACGGCCGGGTTCTTTGGTCGCTGGTGGGGGTCGGCACGGCGGTCTGGCTCATATACGCCGAGCTGTTCCGCATCGATGCCATCTGCCTTTGGTGCACCTCGGTGCACGCCATGTCGCTGCTGCTGTTCTTCGTCACCGTTTTCGGGACGCTGGCGACGAGCGACGCCCTCTACGCACGCTCCTAGGCGTCGACCATCGATGCGCGACCCCTCGGCTAGAGCGGTCGTCCGTCGGGGCACCACGGGTTGACCGGCACCCCTTCGCACGGGTTGGGCATGCTCGGAAGGCCGGGGGGCAGGGGGTGCATGACGACGGCGGTCCGCCGCGGGTAGTTCGCCCCCGGAGGGCAGAGGGTGCCGCCGCTCAGCGGACCGATGGAGATCGACTCCGAGTCGCAGGCCACCTCGTCGATGAACGGGGCGTTCAGGTCTGGGGGCACGGTCTGGCCGGTACAGGAGGGGTAGAGGCTCTCGGCGAGCGGCGGGCTGGTCGTCACCGCGCCCCCGCCGTACTCCACGTTGCCTCCGAAACAGTCGGTCGGGTCCGCTTCGAGGTTGCCCGCCCCGATGTCGCCGTTGGTGGGATTGCCGAAGAACCCGTTGTGCTCGTAGGTGTTGCCGACGACGGCATCGCCGTACTCGTCGAACAGGCAGGCGACCGGCGTATAGGTGCCCCCCGTGCAGGGCGGCCCGCTGTCGGGGTAGGGGACGAGGATGGTGCCCCAGGCGCCGTTGTTCTCGAAGAGGTTGTCCATCACCGTGTCGTCGCGCGCCCCGGACAGCGACATCCCCGTGCCGACCGGTCCTGCCGCGGCGGAGCCCGCCGAGGGGACATCGGGGTTGTTGTTGTCGTGGACCCAGTTGTGCATGAACACCCAGCAGGAGTGGGTGTGGGTGATCGGGCTGATCCCGCCGTTGGGGCAGGCTCCGTCCTGGGGCGGCGGGTTGTCCCCGTTCTGGCTGTTGGTGTCGAAGCCGTCCTCGTTGTTGTCGAACTGGGAGTTCTCGACGACCAGCTGCCCGCCCGAGTTGGAGCCCGAATACCCGAGGGCGTTGTACTCCGCCCAGGCGTGGTCGACGGTCTGGTCGCACACGTCCTGGCAGGCCCCGATGTAGTAGCCGGAGTCGTTGAAGTTGCTGGCGTAGGTCTGGTCCCAGGTCCCGCCGCTCCAGTTGCTCGAGAAGATGCCGTACTGGGCGGCCGTGCTCTCACCGCCGTAGTAGGTGCTGGTCGCCGTCAGGTAGTCGCCCTCGTAGCCCCAGCCCCCGATCTTGGCGCTGTTGGCGCCGCCGTTCCACCAGATCTCGTTGCCGGTGTCGCCGGCGCCGGCGAGGAAGTTGCAGGCGGTGAGGTTCTGGATCCGGACGTCGTCGGCCTTCCAGACCATGATGCCGTTGAGCGGGCCGTTCTGGTCGGCGGCGCTGGAGCTGCACGGCGGCCCGGACCGGGTGCCGTCCACGATCACCGTGTCGCGGTCCATGCCCCTGATCGAGATCCCCGGCGTCTGCACCAGCACGCCGGCCGGAGCGGTGGGGTCCCCGGCGGGGGCGGTGCCCGAAGCCGTTTTGTAGTCACCCGGGGCGACGAGGATCCAGTCCCCCGGCCGGGCGGCGTCGACGGCCGCCTGGATGGTCGAATACCGGCCGGCGACGCCGTGGAACACGCCCACGAGGAGCACAGTCGGTCTCGACGTGGAGGCGGACGCGGCGGCGAAGGAGGACCCGGCGGCGACCAGCGACAGGGCTGCCGCCGCGGCGGCCAGCCGGCGGTGGCGGCTCGGACGGGCGGCCGTCACCAACGCCCGTAACAAGTTGAGCACCCCTAGCAGTTCTACGCTGCCTCTCCGGTCTCCTGCCATGTTGATCCACCCCAGTTCGTGGCGGATCCGGTCCCGCGTGGGGCACCGGCTGGCGAGGCATGCTCGCGACCATGGTGGACCTGACGCCCCAGCATCCGCGTGGCGCCGACGCCCCGACGGGACGGCTCGACGGCCTCGACGGCCTGCCCCCTTTCCGGACGGTCCTCGCCGACCCCCCGTGGCGTTTCGCAAACCGGACCGGCAAGGTCTCCCCCGAGCACCGCCGGCTGGCCCGCTACGAGACGCTCAGCACCGAGCAGATCGCGTCCATGCCGGTCGCCTCGGTGATGGCGGAGAGCGCCCACTGCTACCTGTGGGTGCCCAACGCCCTGCTCCCCGACGGCCTCGAAGTGCTCAGGGGATGGGGCTTCGACTACAAGGCCAACCTGGTGTGGCACAAGGTCCGCGCCGACGGGGCGTCCGACGGCCGGGGGGTCGGCTTCTATTTCCGCAACGTCACCGAGCTGGTCCTCTTCGCCACCCGGGGCCGGCTGCGGACCCTGCCCGCCGGGCGGCGGCAGGTCAACTATCTCGCCACCCGCAAGCGGGAGCACTCCCGCAAGCCTGACGAGCTCTACGACCTGGTCGAGGCGTGCTCGCCGGGGCCGTACCTGGAGCTGTTCGCCCGCCACCGCCGCCCTGGCTGGCGGTCCTGGGGGGACGAGGCGCCCCAGGGCTGAGCGGTCAGCGGCTGGCGGCGAACTCGACGTGCAGCTCGCGTAGCGTCCGGGTGAAGTAGCCGGGCACGAACTCCGGCTCGGAGCCTTCCACGAGGCGGAATTCGGGGGCGCGCCGCAACAGCTCCTCGAAGAGGATGCGCAGCTCCAGGCGGGCGAGATTGGCGCCCAGGCAGAAGTGGGTGCCGAAGCCGAAGGCCACATGGTTGTTGTGGGAGCGGGCGACGTCGAAGCGCCCCGGGTCGGCGAAGACCCGCTCGTCGCGGTTGGCCGACCCGTACATCAGCAGCACCTGGTCGCCCTCGCGGAGCGTTTCGCCGTGAAGCTCGTGGTCCTCGGTGACCGTGCGCCGCATGTTGAGGATGGGCGTGGCCCAGCGGATGAACTCCTCCACGGCTGGGCCGGCGAGGAGCTCGGGCTGTTCGAGCAGCAGGCGTCGCTGGTCGGGACGGCGGGCCAGGGCCAGGACCGTCTGGCCGATCGCCGACCTGGTCGTCTCGGCGCCGCCGTCGAGCAGGAGGATCGCCTCGTTGACGACTTCCTCTTCGGACAAAGGTGCCCCCTCGACGGTCGAGTGCGTCCACACCGAGACGAGGTCGTCGCGGGGCTCGGCGCGCCGGGCGGCGGCCAGCTTGGCGGTTTCAGCGAAGAAGTCGGCGATGGCGTCTGCGCTGTCGGGCGCCCTCGGGTCCCCGTGCTTGTAGCCGGCGTTGGCCATCGTCGTCTCCGACCACCACTTGCACCGGGGCCACATCTCCAGGTCGAAGCCGAGCAGCTCGCAGATGACCATGGCCGGCAGCGGGGCTGCCAGGTCCTGCACGATCTCGGCCTCGCCTTTGGCGGCGGCACGCTCGACGAGGCCGGCTGCGAGCTCTCGTATCCGGTCGGCGTGGCGGCGGACCGCTCCCGGCGTGAAGCGGGGGGCGACCAGCTTTCGCTGGCGGGAGTGGGCCGGGTCGTCCTTGTTGATCATCGAGACGCTCATCTCGATCAGCGGACGGGACCCGCGCGCGGAGCTGTACCGCCGGGTGTCCCTCTCGGCGGCCATCACGTCACGCCAACGGGAGACACCCCACACGCCGTTGGGATCGCGGTAGGCGGGGGCGTGGTCGCGCAGCCAGCGATAGGCCGGGTCGGGGTCGCCGGCGTAGAGATCGGGGTCGAGAAGGTCGAGGATCTTCTTCTGCTCGGCCGGCACGGCGGGGGATGCTATTGAACCGCTGGCCGGCCGACAACGGGGGCCCGGCGGGGGCGGTGCAGCCCTTTGTGCTGCAACGGTCCGTCGGCGACCGCCGTCACGGTCCAGCGGTCCGTCGGCGACCGCCGTCACGGTCCACCGGTCCGTCGGCGACCGCCCCTAGGATCGCCGGCGATGGCCAGACGGTCGACCACCACTTCGGCCTTTGGCGTCTCGAAGCGGGAAAGCCACGACTCCAGCCCCTTCTACCGCCGCTTCGAGCCACCCCAGGTCTCGCACGATTCGGAGGTCGCCGCCCACCGTGCCCTCGACAAGCTGATCGTCGGCGACGCCCGGCAGATGGACGAGGTTCCCGACTCGTCGGTGGCCCTGGTCGTGACCTCACCGCCGTACTTCGCCGGTAAGGAGTACGAGGAGGCGCTGGGTGACGGCGGTGTCCCCGCCACCTACCTCGAGTACCTCTCGCTGCTGCGCGACGTGTTCGCCGAGTGCGCGCGGAAGCTCGAGCCGGGTGGCCGCATCGCAGTCAACGTCGCCAACCTCGGCCGGCGGCCCTACCGCTCCCTCTCGGCAGACGTGGTGGGCATCCTCCAGGACGACCTGGGCCTGCTGCTGCGCGGAGAGATCATCTGGGTGAAGCAGAGGGGCGCCTCGGGTTCGTGTGCGTGGGGGAGCTTCCAGAGCCCGGCCAACCCGGTGCTGCGGGACCTGACCGAGCGCGTCCTTGTTGCGAGCAAGGGCCGCTTCGACAGGGCTGTTCCGCCCAAGGAGAGGGCCCGGCGGGGTCTCCCCTGCGAGACGTCGATGACCCGCGACGACTTCATGGAGAACACCCTCGACCTGTGGGAGCTGCCCGCCGAGAGCGCCACCCGGGTGGGCCACCCCGCGCCATTCCCGGTCGAGCTTCCGGCCCGCCTGATCGACCTGTACACCTATCGGGGGGATCTCGTGCTCGACCCCTTCCTCGGCTCGGGCAGCACCGCGGTGGCGGCCGTGCGGTCCGGGAGGCACTTCGCCGGCTACGACCTCGACGAGTCCTACGTCCGCCTGGCGGAGTCCAGGGTCGAGGAGGAAAGGCGGCGCGCGGCGCCCGCCGGGCCCGCCCACCGGGGGCGCTCGGCGAAGGAGCTGGCCGCATCGGCCGTCGAGGCCGCCGGCTTCACCAACGTCCAATCCGACCGGCGCCAACCGGGAGGTGTCGTGGTCGCCCTCACCGCCCGCGACAGGCACGGGGACCCGTGGCTGTTCGACCTGGTCGGGGGCTTCACCACCCACCGGCCCGGGCTGGAGCGAGCCGACGTCCTATGGAAGGCCCTGGGCAGGGCGGCGCTGCTGCGCGAGGCGGTTGGAGCCCCTCTCGTTTGGCTCACCCCCGCGGTAGCGAAGCGGGGCCCCGCGGCCGACGTGCTCGAACGGGTGGTCGGGCCCGGCAAGCCGGTCCGCGCCGTCATAGACCTGGGGACGCCCGGCGGGCTCCAGGTCCTGACCGCTCTCTGCGACGAGGGCCGCTTCGGCTCGACCGGGACCGACCGTGTGGCACCAGCGGTTCTCGCAGCCCCTCGCCGGCGACCTCGCGCCACTGTCACTGCTGCGCTCAGCCGCAGCTACGGCGTTACCGAGGAGTGACCGTGCCCCACGCCGTCGACTTCGAGAAGGTGTCCACCGAAGGGCTGGAGTCCTCCCCGGTGGCCGAGGCGCTCGCCGGGCTCCGGGCGAACGAAGCCCGCTACTTCAAGAACAAGTACGACCACGTGTTCACGGTGGAGCCCGCGGCCGAAGCCCGGGATGTCGTCGACTACGTGCACCGCATACTCGCCGAGCAGCGGGACATCGTCATCTCGTCGCGCCCGCTCGAAGCCACCGCCTTCCAGGTCGGGAACGTCAAGATGGCCTATGTCTTCTACGAGAGCGGGCTGTCGGTCAACGTGATGTACACCGTCGACGACCCGAAGAAGCGGGCGGTCGGGTTCAAGCTCTCAGACGGGATGGACGTGCCCCCGGAGCTGGCCGACCGTTTCAAGTTCGCCCGGCAGCGTTCGAAGCTAGCCGGCACCATCCGCGGGTCGTACTTCACCTTCACCGACGACTACTGAAGCGCAAACGGGCGGTACTTGCGAAGCCGTCGGTCAGGGCCGCGCTTGGCAGCCCTGGGGCGAATGAACAGTACCTGTCGCTGCTCGCCTCGCCTTGTGCTCAGCGCGCTGCCGCCCGGTCCTTGGCTACCTCGTCGTACGCCTCGTAGTCGCTGGAGGTGTCGTCGGCGAACTCGAACTCGAGCAGACCCGCCTCGCCCCACAGGCGGCGGAGGTAGCCGTCGTTGGCGTCGAGCAGGCCGAGCTTGCGGACGTTGGGGACCAGTTTGGCGAAGAAGCCGTGCTGGAAGGTGGTGAACACGCTGGCGTCGAGTTTTGCGGCCGCCGCCCTCAGGTAGGGGCGCACGGCGTCGGCCCCGACCCCCATGCGGTCCCAGATCTCCGGTGTCGTCGAGCGGGAACGGTTCCGCAGGGTGTTCTCGGCCAGGAACTCCTGGCGGTCCTTCAGCTCGGTTGCGCTGAGCTGCTTATAGAGCTCGGACAGGCTGACGACGCCGAAGGCGACGTGGCGCGCCTCGTCGGACATGACGTAGCGAAGCAGCTTCTGGAGCAGCGGCTCCGTCGTGGCGCGCAGCATCGAGCCGAAGGCGGCCAGCGCCAGGCTCTCGATCACGATCTGCATGCCGAGATAGGCGATGTCCCAACGGCTGTCGGTGATGAGGTCGGTGATCTGGGCCTCCAGATAGGGGCTCATCGGGTACGCCTCGCCCAGCTTGGTGTGGAGGTACTTGGCGAACACCTCGGTGTGGCGGGCCTCGTCCATCGTCTGGGTGGACGCGTAGTACTTGGCGTCGATCCACGGCACCGTCTCGACCAGCTTGGCGGCCACGATCATGGCCCCCTGCTCGCCGTGCATGAACTGGCTCAAGCTCGCCTTCAAGGACTCGATGCCGAGCTGGGTGAACTCCTTTTCGGACCAGCCGGCGAGCGGCGATCCGGGTTCTGTGGCGGCCGCCCTCGCCAGGCGGACAGTGAGGTTCTGCTGCGGCGAGGTGGCCACGAGCTGCTCGGGGTCCACCTCGGTCGACCAGTCCAGATCGGTGACCGAGTTCCACTGGGACGACATCGCCTTGTTGTAGAGCGTCACCAACTGGCCCCGGCTGCGCTCGTAGTCCCAGAGGAAGATCCGCTCCGCGTTGTCCTCGATCAACTTCACGGAGCCCTCGATCTCGGCCAGCCCGGGAACTGCCGTTTCGGTCATGGGTTCTCCTCTCGGTACAGGCTCTTCTGCTTCGCAACTGGTCGTTCGTCGCTCATCTCTTTGCTCTGCTGGTCGACCTTGCCTGCGGCTGGTTCGCTGCCTGCGTCTGGTTCGCTGCCGTTCGTGTTCTTGCTTGCGGCTGGTTCGCTGCCGTTCGTGTCTTTGCTTGCGGCTGGTTCGCCGTCGTCTTTGACCGAGTCCGGAGGGCTGTCGCCGAAGCTGGCCACCATCCGGGAGACCAACTCGTTCCAGCGTTCCGGGTCGGGTCCCCGCACCCCCGCCCCACGCTGCAACAGAAGCCCGAGATGGAGCGTCTGGACGAAAAAGAGCACGGTTTCGGGATCCACGCCGGGCCCGACCGTGCGGTCGGCCAGGGCCGCGTCCACCAAGGGCTGGACCCGCCGCCGGCTACGCCTCTGAGCCTCGGCCAGGGCGACGGCCACCTCGGGCTCGCGGCGCGCCGCGATGTAGGCCTCCAGTCGCACGGCGTCCTCGTCCGCGAGAGGCTCGTGCCGGAGGCCAGCAAGGCGGGCTATCAAGTCGGCAACCCGCGTGAAGCCGGCCGGGTCCGGTTGCCCCGAGGTCCTCGAGCGGGACACCACCGCCTCACGCAGCAGATCCTCCTTGGAGCGGAACCTGCCGTAGACCGCACCGGTCGAAAGGCCCGCCTCCCTCACGATGTCGAGGATCTTCGTCCCCGCGTAGCCCTGGCGGGCGAACACCCTGACGGCAGCGTCGAGCAGTCGCTCCCGTAGGGCATCCTCGACAGGCGCAACTTCCCCCACGGGCCGAGAATAAGATTTATTTTTGGGTATGTCAAGGGTTCCTCGCCGAGGTCGTTTTCGGGCATGCCAATCGGCCCACGCCATGGCTGGGCCGTGGTCACTCCTGCGGGCTCGCTTTTGGGCACGTCGTCGCCGGCCATGGGCGCACCCCCGGGCTCGCTTTTGGGCACGTCATCGCCGGCCATGGGCGCACCCCCGGATAGGCAATTTTGCCAAAGTGTCCACGCCCTCTCCTCAGGAGGGAGTCGACTGGACACTTTGGTCAAATATTTGACCCTAAATGTCCACTTGCCCCCCTGGTAGCAGAGAGGAGTGGACACTTTGGCCGACGCGAGGGGCCCGCGGAGGTCAAGCGTCGCGCCCAGGGGGCCGCCTGCGCAGATGCGACGCCAGGGCAGGCAGGTTCCGGCCGAGGGCCGTTGATTTCCACCCAGGCTCGCGCCATATCCCGATATCTCATTGCCCACGCGGACTTGCTCGTGTTCGGCCACGTTGCTGGGCCCAAACTGCTCAACATCGCGTGTGGAGCCGAATGTAATGTGCTACGCCGTAGCACATGAAGTCGATTGGTGTCCGAGAGTTGCGCCAGCACGCCAGCCGGACTTGGAGCGTGTTCGCCACGGTGAGACTCTCGAGGTGACCGACCGGGGGCGTCCCGTGGCACGGCTAGTACCCCTGAGCTTGGACGCGTGGACCGACATGGTGGCGAGTGGCGAGGTCAGCCTCGCTGACGACCGGACCGACCTTGTCGACGGAGTGCCAGGCGACTACGGGATCGAAGCGTCAGCCAACCTGGCATCAATGCGCGAGCACGAACCGTGAGGCTCTATCTGGACTCGTCGGCGCTGGTAAAGCTCGTCACGATCGGCGGCGATCTCAGATCTGTGCTCACCTACGACCTTCGCATGCAAGACGCTGCGAAAGCCCTCGGAATAGCGGTTGACGCGCCAGCCTGACGGATGTTGAGCGGACCAACCGCGATCCCGCACTGGTCCACAGAAGCACACGGCGCGTGGGTTCATGGAGAGATGCTTCATGGGACACGGTCCTCCATCTCCCAGGCGTGGTCGAGGATGCGCCACGCCACCGGCGGATGATGTAGCGAACGGGCCAGGCGCTGTCAGGCTGGGCTTCTAGCAACCCGGCGAGGATCATCGCCCGTTGCTCGTCCCATGAGATCCGCGGCGGTACCGGGAAACCAACCTTTGGCGCATCGGCCCGCTCGCCCTCATAGACATGCTTCAGCACGGCCTCCCGCTCCCGGTCGCCGCCGGAGGGCCCTTTCCGCAGCTCGGCCGGCGAGACGGCGGCGACGCCATCGAGGTTGGCGGCATGCGAAGCGCCCGGGCCACCGGTTCGAGCTGGTAGTCCTTGATCTGGATACCGGCGCGAAACGGGGCCTGCAGGGTCGACACGTCAGCCGATGCCACCGTGCCCCAACGCACCGCGTCCACCAAGGCACCCAGAACTGGATCGTCCCAGCTTCCCGGCTCGGGAACATCAGGCAGGGCACCCGAAGGGATCACGGCCCGACCCGGTTCCACCTCCCAGATGACCGAGAGCTCCTCGCCGCTGTCGTCCTCCGACACCGACGTGAGCGTCACCAGCGTCCGGCCCGGCGGGACGGTGACAGCCAGCTCGCGGGAGGCGAACGCCTCGTCAGTGCCCCTCAGCTTGGGCGGGCGGATAGTGACCGGTCCGGTGGTGGTCTTGATCGTGGTCCCGTGTATGTCGCCCGGCAGCGCCCCTTCCTCCGGGATCCAGGCCGGGTCGACAGGTGTCCATGGCCGAAGCGGGCGGCGGCGGTTCTCGCCCACTGGGTTTTCAGGTTGGTGTTGGGGCGACGACGATCACTGGGATGGCCGCACCCCGAAGGCACGGACGATGCGGTCAGGCCGAAGGTGGTCCTGCGGCGCCGAGCGTGGCGGCGGCCAGGGATTCGGTTTTCCCGCACGCGGCGAGGTTGTCGACGGCCTGGCGCTGCCAGGGGCGGAAACGTATGGCGACACCCACGTCAGGCGACCGTCCCGGGACTCCGCCCGCCCGCATACGCCTCGAGCATCAACGCCGCACAGGTGGTCCCAGGACAGAAACTGTCCACAGGCCCTCGAAGGACCCCGTCTATGTGTAGTGGAACTGACAACCTTGGACTCCATCGAGTCCAGAATGCGCCAAGGTCTACGCCCGCCGTCCAAGCACCAGAGCGGCCACCAGAGCGACCGGTCCCAAGAGCAGCCCCATGATGAACCAGGAAACGGGGGACCGTCCCTTGCTGACCGCGACCACCGTCCCGATGAGGCCGAGGATCACGAAGGCCGCGGGTGCGATCACCAGTACGACCTTAAATCAGGCGCGAGGGAGCCGCCCCGCGGGGCGGCTCCCTCCTCTGCCCCGGAACTAGGGCGCTGGCTGGCAGCGTGCTGGTTGGGGTAAATCTGAGCTTGCTGCTGGGCAGCTGGAAGTCAGCGGGCGTCACCACGGCGGCAGGCTTGCCGTTGACTGTCTCCCGCGTCGGGTGGTTGGTCAGCACCTTCCATGTGCCGTGGTCGTTGACGTGCAGGACCATGGGCTGGTTGGCGAGGGCGGAGGGCATCGGCGAGCCGTCAGGCCCGACCGTGGGGCCGGGGTAGCTAGCCCCGGCGGTACCGGAGAGCATGAACCCCGTGCCTGCAGAGTCGACACGTCAGCCGATGCCACCGTGCCCCAGCGCACCGCGTCCACCAAGGCACCCAGAACCTCTGGGTCGTCCCACCTTCCCGGGTCGGGAACATCAGGCAGGGCCCCCGAGGGGATCACGGCTCGACCCGGCTCTACCTCCCAGATGACCGAGAGCTCCTCGCCGATGTCATCTTCCGATACCGACGTGAGCGTCACCAGTGTCCGGCCCGGCAGGACCGTGACAGCCAGCTCATCGACTGGCAGAGACGATTCGCTCACCTCGGAAACCACCCACCGTTGGCCGCGAACCTGAACCAGCGAGCCGACCTCCAACACCTCCGACCCCATCACCGCCACCAAGGGTAGCTACCGCTCGGCCGGCCGAGACGGGCTCGGTGGCTGCAGGAGACGTTCCACTTCGAACAAGACGACGTCCGCCGGCAAGAGCCGGCGGACGTCGTCAACAGGGGGTTCCTCTATTTTGCGAAGGATCTCCGCTTATTTTGCGAAGACCTCACGAGTGGAGGTGGCGGGAATCGAACCCGCGTCCTTCGACGTCTCATCGGGCCTTCTCCGAGCGCAGCCGGTGTTCGAATGTCAGGCTCCCCGCTCGCCACCGGCACCGGCGGGGGGCCTTATCCAGCTGAGGTGTCCCCGG
>DATGKR010000129.1:0-2372 GCA_035294565.1 Acidimicrobiales bacterium
CTGAGGAGGGGCCGGGACCTGCTCGGCTGGAGGTTGGCCGGCGTCGCGGCAGTCGTCGCCGGCCTGCTGACGGGGGTGCCGGCGATCGCCGCCACCACCTCTGCGGCCTCGGCCCCTCCACCGACCTACACCTACGCCACCATGCCCGACGGCACCAGGATCGCCGTCGTCGTGAGCTACCCAGCGGGCTACAGGACCGGCGAGCGGTACCCGGCGCTGTTCGAGATGGACGGCTACGACGGGGGAGGAGGAGCCCTCGACCCGTCCCAGTGGGGAAACCGCTACGTGATGGTCCACGCCTCCATCCGCGGCACCGGCTGCTCCACCGGCCAGTTCGACCTCTTCTCATGGGCCGACTCCGACGACGGCGCCCAGCTCGTGGAGCGGTGGATCCCCTCCCAGCCGTGGTCCGACGGGCGGGTGGGGATCATCGGCCACTCCTACCCCGGCCTCACCGGGTTCATGACGGCGGAGCGCATCGGCTACGACCTGTCGCGGGGGGACTTCGGGGGCCTCGCGCCGAACGGCACCCCGCGCAGCAGCGCCCTCAAGGCCGTGGCGGTGTCCGGCTTGATCGACAGCCTCTACAGCGGGATCACCTACATGGGTGGTATCCCCGACCTCGGCTTCCCGCTGGCCTGGGCCGGTGCGTACCGTCCCGAATCGGAGGTCACCGGCAACCTCGGACGGGTGGAGACGAGCACCGAAGCCGGCGACCCTTCCTGCCTGGAGGCCTACTCGCAGCACGAGGTGTCAACCGACGTCTTCGAACCCGACCTCACTCCGCTCGCCGACAACCCCATCCTCAACGGCGCCCTCGACACCACCAACGGGCCCTGGTGGGAGGCCCACTCCCTCGACACCTACGAGGCGTACCTGGGCTACACCGACGCCCCCATCCACACCGATCAGCAGTACCAGGACGAGCAGACCGGCCCGCGCGGGGGTCTCCGCCTCTTCCAACAGCTCGAGGCGATGGACCCCGCCTTCAAGGCCACCCTCCCTTACCGGATCGTGCTCACCAACGGCCGGCACGACTCGGCGGGACCCGTCTACCACGGCGACGAGCAGAACTGGCTGGACTGCTACGTGGCCCAGGTGCAGGCCGCGTGCGGCGCCCTCGGCCAGCCGAACCCCGATCCCGCCGATTGGACCAACGACGGCCACGGCGGCCTCACCTACGCCGCTACCAGCACCGTCGACCCCTGCCCGGGTGAGAGCGTGGTCATGTACTTCGAGACGACCGGCACCTTCGACACCACCGGCAGCACCGCCGGCACCGGGATCAACCCGCCGCTCTGCTCGTCGGCGTTCCCCCTCCCCGACACGAGCTGGTCCCGGTACTACTTGAACGCCTCGGGTTCGCTTTCTGCCTCTCCGGGGCCGGCGGGTAGCCGCAGCTACCTGTCGGCGGGAAACGGCCCCGACGACTTCGTCGGGCCCACCGAGTCCGGCGCCGACGGTCCCGACGGCCAGGTGTACGCAAAGCTCGCCGGGCCGGTGTTGTCCTCGCCGGGACCCGAGGAGCTGACCTACACCAGCGCCCCCTTCGCCAAGGCCACCACCCTGGAGGGGCCGATAGAGGCTGACCTGTTCGCCACGTCCACCGCGCCCGACACCGACTACTTCGTGCAGCTGATCGACCAGGCTCCGAGCGGCGCCGAGCAGTTCCTCCAGTACGGGCTGCTCCGCGCCGCTTTCCGCGCGGTCAGCCCCTCCCGCTCCGACTGCGTCGACGCTGCCACCGGCTCCCCCGAACCGTGCGGCGCGCCGGGGGCGGAGATGTACTGGCCATACCATCCCTACACCGCCAGCTCGACGCTCACCCCCCTGCAGACCTACGAGGTCAACATCGAGGTGTTCCCCCTCGGCTGGGTCTTCCGCCCAGGCCACCGACTGGTGGTGCAGATCGCGGCGCCTCCCGTCATCGACCAGCTGTACTCGTGGGCGGCGAGCGCCCGGCCGCCCGGGATCAACACGATCCTCTCCGGCGCGCAGGATCCCTCGTCGATCCTGTTGCCGCTCGTGCCGGTCACCCCGGACCTGCCGGCGGAGGCACCGGCGTGCGGCGCCCAGGAGGGCGTGCGCTGCGCCACCCCGGCCGAGACGGCCACCGGTAGCGGCCTGCCCTGAGGCTCTTCTCCGGCTGCGAGGCCGGCGACCGGATCAACGCCTGGACCTCGGTACCATCGAGCGGTGCGTGGAGGCGACGACCGACGGCGCGCCTCCGGCGGGCGTGAGGTACGACCCTGGCGGGACCTGCTCGTCGTCGGGTACTCGCACGCCGGGCAGCACGCCTACGTCGCCGGGGTGGGGATCGCCATCCCTTTCGTCGTGGCGGCGTTCCACGTCTCCTATGCACTTGTCGGGGT
>DATGKR010000130.1:0-31002 GCA_035294565.1 Acidimicrobiales bacterium
TGTCGAGGTCGGCGTGGACGTGCCGAACGCGACGGTGATGGTCATCGAAGACGCCGACCGATTCGGCATCGCCCAGCTTCACCAGCTGCGCGGGAGGGTGGGCAGAGGCAGCCATCGCTCTTGGTGCTTCCTTCTCGGCGGCGAAGGCCCCGGCTCGGAGGAGCGCCTCCGGGCGATGGAGAGGAGCGCCGACGGCTTCGAGCTGGCCGAAGTGGACCTGGAGCTGCGCGGCGAAGGGACCATCCTCGGCACCCGGCAGAAGGGGGCTACCGATCTGAAGCTGGCCTCGTTGCGCCGCGACCGGGATCTCGTCGGCGAGGCCCGGCGGGTGGCCTTCGCTCTGGTTGACGAGCACCCCGGGCTGGAAGGCCTGGAGCTGCTGGGCGAGGAGATCCGGCTCCTGCTCGACGAGGACGACCGCGACTACCTGTTCAAAAGCTGATGCGGGTTGTCGGCGGGGTTGCCAGGGGTCGCCCGCTGCGAGCCCCGCGCTCAGCGGGGACCCGCCCGACCAGCGACCGGGTGCGCGAGGCGATCTTTTCGATGCTGGAGAGCCTCGGCGGCCTTGGCGGCGCGTCGGTGCTGGACCTCTACTCGGGTAGCGGGGCGATGGGGGTGGAGAGCCTCTCGCGGGGGGCCGCCCGAGCTGTGCTGGTCGAATCCGACCCTGCGGCGGTGCGCGCCATTCGGGCGAACCTGGAGGTGCTCGCCGACGTCGGCCATCTCGCCGCCGTTGTGTGCTCCGACGCCCTGCGCTACCTGGCCGGGGGGGTGCCCCCCTTCGACGTGGTCTTCGCCGATCCGCCATACGCTTACGCCCGCTGGCCCGAGCTTCTGCGTCTTCTCCGGCCGGTCGCCTCCCTGCTGGTCGCCGAGACCGGCGGCGACTGGGAGCCCGGATCCGGCTGGGAGACTGTGAAGCAGAGGAGATACGGCGGTACCGTGGTGTCCATCGTCCGCCCCTCCGAAGGTGTTGATTGAGGACCGCATTGTTCCCGGGGTCTTTCGACCCGTTCCACAACGGGCATCTCGAGGTCGTCGAAGCGGCCTCGAAGCTCTTCGACCACGTCGTCGTCGCGCCCATGCGCAACACCCAGAAGGGGGAGCCTCTCTTCGACCTCGACGAGCGGATGAGCATGATCGCCGACTCGGTGGCCCACCTGTCCAACGTGAGCCTGGCCTCGTTCTCCAGCCTGGTGGTCGACCTCGCTCGCCAGATCGGCGCCGACGTTATAGTCAAGGGTCTGCGGGTCGCTTCCGACGCCGAAGCGGAGCTTCAGCAGGCGCAGATGAACAAGAAGGTGTCGGGTATCGAGACACTGTTCATACCCTGCTCGTCGGAGTACTCCTTCATCGCCTCCAAGTACGTCCGAGACTTCGCCCGCTTTGGCGGAGCGGACCGGATCGGTTCGACGGTTCCCGGTCCCGTGCTGGTGAAGCTGAAGGAGAAGTTCACGCGGTGAGCGACCCCTTCGACGCTGCCGGGGCGACCCTGGGGGGCGCGGCGCGGTGAGCGACGCCGTCGAACCGGCCGCCCCGGTCGACACCGAAGGCCTCCTGCGACGAGTGATCGACATCATCGACGGCACCCGAGCGTTGCCGCTGTCGTCGTCGGTCAAGCTCGACAACAAGGAGGAGGTCCTCGAGCTCCTGGAAGAGGCGCTGCGGCTGCTGCCCGAAGAGATGCGCCAGGCGCGTTGGCTGCTCAAGGAACGGGACGAGTTCCTCGCCAAGATGCAGCGCGAGGGTGACGACCTGGTTCGCGCCGCTCGCCTGCAGGCCGAGCGGATGGTGCAGCGCACCGACATCGTTCGCGAGGCGAAGGACGCCGCGCAGCGCATCGTTGAGGCGGCACGCGAGGAGGCCCGCCGCCTGCGCCTCGAAGCCGAAGACTACTGCGATCAGAAGCTGGCTGCTTTCGAGGTCGTGCTCGACCGGACCATGAAAACCGTTGCTGCGGGGAGGGAGAAGTTGGCGGTGACCCCCCCGCCCCTCGACGAGCGCAAGGCGCCGGCAGCCGACTGGGACGAAAGCGACTACGAGACCTTCTTCGACCAGGATCGGACGTGACCCGGAGTCCCTGGCTGGTGCCGGTCACCGTCCTGCGCAGGTCGTTGGGCAACCGGATGGTGGAGAACCGCAGCGGGTTCGTCGGCGAGCTGCGCGTCGGCGACAGCGTCGTAGCGGCCGACGTGCAGGTGACGACCGAAGCGGTCCTCGCCTCGGTCGACGGGGGCGTGGAGGTCACCGCGTCGGTCACTGCCGTCTGGTCGGGTCGCTGCCGCCGCTGCCTGCGGCCGGTGGGCGGCATTCTGAGCCCGGAGGTCAGGGAGCTGTACCGCCAGCGACACCCCGGCGAGCCCCCGGACCAGGACGAGGAGACGTACCCGCTAGTAGGGGAGATGCTGGACCTGCGACCCATGGTGCGAGACGCCCTCCTCCTCAACATGCCGATCGCCCCCCTCTGCGACGAGGGCTGCCGAGGCCTGTGCCCGAGCTGCGGGGAGGACCTCAACGAAGGCGACTGCTTGTGCCCGCCCGTTGCGCCAGACCCCCGATGGGCGGCTCTCGACGTGCTCCAACCACCCGGCGGGGGTAGCTCCGGCTGACACGCTAGGATCTGACGCTCGCCGCCGCGGCGAGCCTGCTCGTCGGAACACCCCGCAACGGAGAAGACCGCCCCAACAGCCATGGCCGTCCCCAAGAAGAAAACCTCGAAGGCCAAGAGCCGCAGCCGCCGGGCGTCGGCCTGGAAGCTGAGCCTCCCCGCCCGCAGCATCTGCCCCCAGTGCCACAACGCCAAGCTACCCCACGTCGTCTGCCCGACCTGTGGGTGGTACAAGGGACGCCAGGCCATCGACGTTGGCTGACCCGGTCATCGCGATCGACGCCATGGGCGGCGACCGGGCTCCGGGAGAGATAGTCGCTGGGGCGCGCCAGGCGGCCGAGGCCGGCTACGAGGTCGTGCTGGTCGGCGACCCGGCGGCGGTGGGGGACACGGGCGGCGTCCCGGTGGTACCCGCCTCCGAGACGGTCGGGATGGCCGAGGATCCTGCCCGGGCGGTGAGGACAAAAAAGGACTCGTCGCTGGTCCGCGCCGCCGAGGCCGTCCGGGACGGCAAGGCTGACGCCATGGTGAGCGCTGGTAACACCGGGGCTGCCATGGCCGCGGCTCTCTTCCGCATGGGCCGGGTCAAAGGGGTTGCCCGCCCGGCCATAGCCACGGTCATCCCGGTGCCCGGGGCCAGCCCCACCGTGCTCCTCGACTCGGGGGCGAACGTGGAGTGCTCTCCCGCATGGCTGTTGCAGTTCGCCCAGATGGGAGCGGTCTTCAGCCGTGTCCGCTGCGGGGTTGCCTTGCCGCGAGTGGGCCTGCTGTCCATCGGGGAGGAGCCCGAAAAGGGCAGCCCGCTGGTCAAAGAGGCGCACCGGCTGATCTCCGGAGCGCGCGGGTTCGAGTTCGTCGGCAACGTCGAGGGTCGCGACCTCATGTCCGACGCCGCCGATGTCGTCGTCACCGACGGGTTCACCGGGAATGTCGCTCTGAAGGCCTTGGAGGGGGCCATGAAGTTCGCCTTTGGGGCAGTTGTCGGGGCCTTGCGCTCTCCCGGGGTGGGGTCCTCGGCTCTCGACGCTCTCATGCCCCTGGCGGCCGAGATGGACCCCGACTCGCACGGCGGGGCCGTCCTGCTCGGCGTAGACGGGGTGTGTGTCATCAGCCACGGGTCCTCGTCGTCCCGGGCGATCGTTAGCGCCGTAGGGGTCGCCGACCGCGCCGTGCGCGAAGGGCTTGTCTCGCTGCTGGCCGACGCGGTGGCCGCCTGAGCCGGCGGCACGCCGTCCGATACAGTCTAGAGCCCGGAGGAGGAACGATGCCCGCTGAGACGCACGTTGCCGGAACGCCGATGGACCGCCAGCAGGTCCTCGACCTGATCCGCGGGTGCCTGGCCGACATCCTGGAGGTCCCTCCCGAGAGCATCGCCGAGGGCGCTTCCTTCGGCGACGACCTGGGAGCCGACTCTCTGGCGCTCATCGAGCTGGTCGAGGCGCTCGAGGAGGAGTTGTCCGAGCGGAGCGTCGGTTTCCGAATCGAGGACGAGGACCTCGAGGACCTGAAGACGGTGCGCGACGCAGTCGACTACGTCATGGCCAAACTGGAGCCCTGAGGCGGGCGGCCGGAGTGGACGGGCCAGGGCAGCGGCCCGGCGGGCCGCGTGGCTACGAGCCCGAGGGCGCGGAGGCCAGGGGGGAGTTGGCCCGTCGAATAGGCTGGGAGGTGGTCGACCAGAGCCTGCTGGTCCAGGCGTTGAGCCACCGCTCCTGGTGCGCTGAGCATCCTGGATGGGACTCCAACGAACGCCTCGAGTTCCTTGGCGACTCCGTCCTCGGGCTGATTGTCGCTGACCACCTGTACCGAACCTACCCGGCGATACCCGAGGGCGAGCTGACCAAGGTACGGGCGTCGGTGGTGAACTCCGCAGCGCTCGCCGAGGTGGCCGCCGCTCTCGACGTCGGCGGCTCGCTGCTCCTCGGCAAAGGAGAAGATCTTTCCGGGGGGCGGGAGAAGCCCTCCATCCTCGCCGACGCCACCGAGGCGCTGATCGGGGCCGTCTATCTCGACCGGGGATGGTTGGCCGCGCACGAGGTCGTCATGGGCCTGTTCGGCGCGCGGATCGAGGAAGCTGCCGCCGGACCCGGAGGCCAGGATTACAAGACCCGCCTTCAAGAGCTCTCCGCTCGCCACTTCGACCAGCTGCCGCGCTACTCCCTGCGCGACGAGGGGCCGGACCACGCCAAGGAGTTCGAAGCGACCGTGCACGTCCTCGGACGGCCACACGGGTCCGGACGAGGAAGGTCCAAGAAGCAGGCGGAACAGGCGGCCGCCAAGGAGGCGTGGGAGGCGCTTCGGGAGCAACTGGAGGGCGGGGGGGCCTGATTTGCCGGAACTAGCGGAGGTCGAGACGATCCGCCGAGGCGTCGAGGCGGTCTTCGTCGGCAGGCTCGTCGAGAGCGCCGAGGTGACCGGGGCGCGCTCGGTGCGCCGCCACCCCCCTAGCCGGCTAGCCGAGGTGGCCGTCGGCAGGCGCCTGGTTGCTGCGGGTCGCAGGGGAAAATACCTGCTGTTGCACCTCGAAGGCGGCGACGTCGTGGTGGCCCACATGGGGATGAGCGGCCAGATGCTGCGAGCCCCGGCGGACAGCCTCCGGCTGCCGCACACGCAGGTCACCCTGGGCTTCTCGGGCGGCGACGACCTTCGCTTCGTCGATCCGCGAACGTTCGGGCAGATGTTCGCCACGACCGCCGAACTGCCCGAGCTGGCGCACCTCGGGTTCGACCCGATCGCAGAGCCGATCGGCGCTGCGGACCTCGCCCGCCGGCTCGCCGGACGACGCACCCGTCTCAAGGCGCTGCTGATGGACCAGCGTTTCGTCGCGGGGATCGGGAACATCTACTCGGACGAGATCCTCTTCGCCGCCCGGCTCGGTCCGGCGCGCCCCGCGTCGAGCCTCACGCCGGCCGAGGCGAGAAGGCTTCACCGGGCCATCGGAGGCGTCCTCTCGGCGGCCATAGAGCTGCGCGGCTCGTCGCTGCCCGACTCGCGTTACCGCGACCTCTACGGCGAGACCGGTTCCTACCAGTACCGCCACGCGGTTTACGGCAGGGCTGGAAGGGCCTGCCCTCGCTGCCGCTCGGAGATCGCGCGGGTCCGCTACGGCGGACGAAGCGGCTTCTTCTGCCCCCGCTGCCAGACCTGAGGAGCGACACTCGCCGATCGTGCGGCCCCTCAGGCGGTCCACCCCGGCCGGGAGCGGGGCAGGTAGCTTCTAGCGGAGTGTTCTTGAAGTCCTTGACCCTGAAGGGTTTCAAGTCGTTCGCCGACCCGACCACGCTCGACTTCGAGCCTGGCGTAACGGTGGTTGTCGGCCCCAACGGCAGCGGCAAGTCCAACGTGGTCGACGCCGTCGCCTGGGTGCTGGGGGCCCAGGGGCCCCGAACTCTGCGCTCGGCGAAGATGGAAGACGTCATCTTCGCCGGTACCTCGAAGCGCCCCGCCCTCGGTCGTGCGGAGGTCTCGCTCACCATCGACAACTCGGCGGGCCTCCTGCCGATCGACTTCTCCGAGGTGACGATCACCCGCACCCTGTTTCGCAACGGGGACTCCGAGTACGCCATCAACCGTGTCCCCTGCCGGCTTCTCGACATCCAGGAGCTGCTCTCCGACACCGGCGTCGGCCGCCAGCAGCACGTGATCGTTTCCCAGGGGAACCTCGACGCGGTCTTGAACGCCCGGCCCGAGGAGCGGCGGCTCGTCGTGGAGGAGGCGGCGGGGATACTCAAATATCGCCGCCGCAAGGAGAAGGCGGAGCGGCGTCTCGAGTCGACCGAGTCCAGCCTGGTCCGCCTGCAGGATCTCCTGCGCGAGGTTCGCCGGCAGCTGAGACCCCTCGAGAAGCAGGCGGAGGCCGCCCGGCGCCACGGGGACCTCGTTGCCGAGCTCGCCACGGTCAGGCGCTACCTCTTCGGCCGGGACCTGGCTGCGGTCGAGACCCGGCTGGCCTCCGCTGGAGCCGCCCGCCAGGACCTGTCTGGCGCGGAGGCGCGCCTTCGGGCAGCGCTGGCGATGCTCGACGCGACTGTCATCGAAGCCGAGGCGATCACCGAGAGCGTGGGACCCGACCTCGGGGAGACGTTGACCGCCGCCGAGTCGTTGCGGGCCCGCGCTGCGGGGCTCGGCGCGGTGCTCGCCGAGCGGCGGCGATCGATCGAGCGGGCGATGAGCTCGTCGGTGGACCAGGATGTCATCGTCAGCCTGGAGGCAGACGCGGCGTCGCTCTCCGCCCAGATGGCCGAGACCGAATCCGAGGCCGAGCGGCTGCTGCCGGCCGCCGACGAGCTCGCCGCTGCTGAGAGGGACCTGGCGGCCGAGAGCGAAGCGTTCGAGGCGGAATGGGGGGCCGACGAGGCCCGGCCAGCCGACCCCGCGGCCGAGGCTCGGGGGGAGCTGACCGCGCTGCGATCCGCCGCCGAGCGCTCTGCCGGCGAGCATCGCGCCGTCGACTCGCGTGTGTCGTCCCTTCGGGAGCGCCTCGGTTCTCTCGAAGGGGAGCGCCAGCGCCTCCAAACTGCAGTCGCCGAGGCGGATCGCGCAGCCGCCGGCTTGAGAGAGGCGCTGGCCACAGCCGCAGTCGCCGAGGAGGAAGCCGACGCAGCCCGTCGGGCGGCCGAGGAGGAGCGCCGCAGGGCGGACGCCGAGCGGCACCGATGGGAGGCCCGGGCGGAGGCGCTGGCCCAGGCTCTCGACGGCGCGCGGGCTCGGGCCGGAGCCGAAAGACTGGCCCCTACCGGGGGCGTGGTCGGCACCGTGTTGGACCTGGTGGAAGTCGATGACGGCTTCGCCGCTGCTTTCGAAGCGGCCGCCGGCGAGGCCCTCGCCGCGGTGGTTGTCGACGGTGTCGCCTCGGCCCGGCGCGGCCTCGCCGAGCTGCACCGCCAGCAGGCGGCCGGTGCGCTGCTGGCACTGCCCGACCCTGCCTTCCCGGCCACCACTCGGGGCCGGCTCCTGGCGGGCGGCGGGGTGGTCCCGCTCCGCTCGAAGGTGCGGGGGAGGTCCCCCGGAGTCGAGGCCCTGCTCGACGCCCTCGTCGGAAACGCCGTCGTGGTCGAGGCGGGCTGGGAGGCCGCTCTGGATCTCGCCACCGAGCGACCGGACCTGGTCGTCGTCACCCGCGCCGGCGACCGTTTCGCCGGGAGGGTGTGGCGCACCGGCGTCGGCGGCCCTGGGGTCACCGGAGCTGAGCTCGACGAGGCCCGCCGGCGCGCCGCCAACGCTGCCGGTGCCGCTGCGGCTGCCGCCATCGCCCTGCGGGAGGCCGAAGCTGGCGCGGCGCGCGCCAGGGACACGAAGCTCGCCGCCGCCCGTGCAGTTGAGGCCAACAGTTCACGCGGCCGCGCCGCTTCGGACGCCCTCGCCAGGCTCGAGGCGGAGACCGCAGAACGGGCCGAGGAGCTCGAAGCAGCCCTCGCGCAGCGCCAGGAGCTCCACGATCGGGCTCGGCGCGAACGTGCCAGGGTGGCCGAACTGGAGGCGCTACTGCCCGGACTGGAGAAGCTCGCCGCCGAGGCGGCGGAGAAGGCTGCGGCGGAGCGCGCCGCGCGCTACCGCCTCGCCGATCGGGCGGCGGCCGTGGCGGCGATGCGGAGACAGCTCGAGGTGCGCGCCGCGGGGCTGGAGGAGCGCCGCACCATGATCGCCCGGCGTCTTGCCGAGGTCGAGCGGCGCCTTGCCCGCAACGTCGCCGAGCGGGAGGCGGCCGCCGCCCGGGGAGAGGAAGCGCGGCGGGCTGCGGAGGTGGTCGAGTCGCTTGCTGCGATGGTCGCCGAGCGCGAAGCCGAGCTGGAGCAGCGAGTGGCGGAGCTGCGGGAACGCCGCCGCGTCGAGACGGAGGAGCAGCGGGAACGGTCGGCGCGCCTCGAGCAGCTCAGGCGGGAGCGGGCAGCGGCGGAGCGCCAACTGGCGGAGGTGCGGGAGCGAATGGCGAGAGTGGAGCTGGACGAGACCGAGTCGCGGGTCCGTCTCGAGGCGTTGACCGACCAGATCCGCCGCGAGCTGGACTGCGAACCTGAATCGGTGCGCGACGCCGAACCACCCGGGCTTCCCCCCGGCACGAGCGCGACCAGCAGGCGGGCGGAGCTGGAGAGGGAGCTGCGACTGATGGGTCCGGTCAACCCGCTGGCGCTGGAGGAGTACGACGCCCTCGTCGAGCGGCACCGTTTCCTCGACGGCCAGCTCGAGGACGTCCGCAGTGCCCGGCGCGAGCTGACCAAGGTCATCAGGGCGATCGACGCCGAGATCTCCGAGGTGTTCAGCGCGGCCTACGCCGACGTCGCGGAGAACTTCGAGAAGCTCTTCGCGACCCTCTTTCCCGGAGGCGAGGGGAGGCTGCGACTGACGGACCCCGAGCGGCTGCTCGAAACGGGCATCGAGGTCGAGGCGCGGCCGTCAGGAAAGAACCTGCGCCGCCTGTCGCTGCTGTCAGGCGGTGAGCGCAGCCTGGTCGCCATGGCGTTCCTCTTCGCCGTCTTCCGCGCCCGCCCTTCGCCGTTCTACATGATGGACGAGGTGGAAGCAGCCCTCGACGACGTCAACCTTCACCGCTTCTTGGACCTCGTGGCCGAGTTCCGTCACGAGGCGCAGCTGCTGATCGTCAGCCACCAGAAACGGACGATGGAGGCGGCCGACTGCCTCTACGGGGTGACCATGGCCCCCGGCGGCTCGTCGCGGGTCGTGAGCGAGCGCGTGGCGCGCCACGCCGAAGTGGCCGTCGGAGACTGAACGGCAAGCGATCAGACCCTCAGCGACTGACGGCGCCCCTCGTCTCGGCCGGTAGGCTCGGCCGGACATGCTTGGCTTGATCGTCGGCCTCATCGTCCTGGCGGTGCTGCTGGTCGGCTTCTCCGGGTTCCTGGTCGCCACGCGCGTCCGACGCCCCGCCGCCCCCCCTGCCGAGCCGCCGCTCGGTCCCGAGACCCCAGTGCCGGAGGCGGTGAAGGCGCCGCCCGCCCCGGAGGTCGCTCAGCCCGCCCCGGGGCTGCCCGAGGTAGCCGTCGAGGAGGTGGTCGTCGAGGCGCCTCTGGAGGAGGCCGTCGAGGTCCCACCGCGCTTCCGGGACCGCCTGGGCCGGGCCAGGTCGTTGTTCGGCGGCTACCTCGCGGCGGTGCGCGCCCGCGAGCGCATCGACGAGACGACCTGGGAGGAACTCGAGGAGGCCCTCATACTCGCCGACGTGGGGGCACCGACTACCGCACGGTTGCTGGATGAGCTTCGCGTCGCGGCCAAGACGGAGGGGATTTCCACGCCCGAGGCTCTCGTCGAGGCGTTGAAGCAGCGGCTCGCCGCCATGCTGGAGGGTGACACCGAGCTGCACTTCGCCCCCGAGGGGACCACCGTCTGGTTGTTCGTCGGTGTCAACGGGGTCGGAAAGACCACCACCATCGGCAAGGTGGGGCTGCGCCAGATCTCCACCGGCCACAAGGTGGTCATGGCAGCGGGGGACACGTTCCGTGCCGCCGCCGCCGACCAGCTCGAAACCTGGGCGGAGCGCGCCGGAGCCGAGGTGGTGCGGGGCAACGAGGGCGGCGATCCCGGGGCGGTGGTGTTCGACGCCGTGCAGCACGCCGCCGCACGCGGTGCCGACCTGGTCTTGGCCGACACGGCCGGCCGCCTGCACACGAAGACCAACCTCATGGAAGAGTTGAAGAAGGTCCGCCGGGTAGCGGAGCGCCCGCCGGGGGCCGTCTCAGAGGTGCTGCTCGTGATCGACGCGACCACAGGTCAGAACGGCTTGATCCAGGCACGCCAGTTCGCCGAGGCGGTCGGCGTGACCGGGGTCGTGCTGACCAAGCTGGACGGCACCGCCAAAGGCGGGATCGTCGTCGCCATCCGCTCCGAGCTGGGTATTCCGATCAAGCTGGTCGGCCTCGGCGAAGGCGCCGCCGACCTGGTCGACTTCGACCCGGAGGAATTCGTCGAGGCGCTCTTCGCAGCCGACGGCTAGACGGCCGCCTCGAGCAGCGCACCGGAGGGCCTGGGCGGGTGTCCACAGGGTGTGGGCGCGGGCACCTGGACCTCTCATGCGAGCAGCAGACTGCGGATCCGCCGCCCGGCGATCGCGACCCCGGCCGCCCCCATCGCCGCCAGGTAGGCGGCGTGGCCGGCGAGGGAGGGGCTGAGCGCACCCAGCGTCAGGCCTCGCTCGAGGGCCACGCCGTGGTAGAGGGGGGTGGCCTCGACGAGCGCCCGGACCCACGCCGGGTAGGTGGAAAGCGGGTAGAAGGTTCCGGAGAACAGGAACATCGGCAGCAGCGCGAGTTGGACGAGGTCGAAGTCCGTCCAGCCGCGCATGTAGGTGGTGGCGGCCATTCCGGTGGCGGCGAAGGCGAAACCGACCAGCACCGCCGCGGGGAGGTCGAGGCAAGCCCATGGCGAGCGGACGTCGCCCAGGCCCCACATCATGGCGACGAACACCGCCGAGTAGACGCTGCCACGGGCCGTCGCAGTGACGATCTCGCCGTTGGCGACGTCGCCCGCCCCCATCGGCGTGGCCAGCACTGCGTCGTATACCCGGGCGTACTTCAACTTGAAGTAGACGTTGAAGGTCGCCTCGTAGACGGCGCCGTTCATCGCCGAGGCGGCGAGCAGCGCGGGTGCTACGTAGGCCTGGAAGGGGTAACCGTCAATGGGACCGACGAGCCGCCCGAGGCCGATGCCGATGGACAGTAAGTAGAAGACAGGCTCGGCGAGGCCGGACACCGGCACCCACCAGGTGCGGCGCATGACCCGCAGGTTCCTGCGCAGCATCCGGCCCCCTCGGAAAGCCACGTCGAAGCTCATGTCAAAAGCCTCCGCCGGTAGGTGGCCCGAGCGGCGGCGACACCCGCGCCGGTGACGCCGAGCAGGTAGGCCACGTGCTCGGCGGCGCCTGCGACGGTCGTCGTTCCCGCGGCGAGTGTCCGGCACAGGTCGACTCCGTGCCACAGCGGCGTGGCGTAGGCGACGACCCGCAACGCCTCGGGAAGCTGCGACAGGGGGAAGAACACCCCCGAGAAGAGGAACAGTGGCACCACCACCAGGCGGAACACCAGGCTGAACCCGCCCTCGCTGTCCTGGGTCGCGGCGAACGCGGCGAGAGGAGCGGCGAAGGCGGCGCCCGTCAGGACGCCGACCGGCAGGATGGCCACGCTCTCGGGGGACCGGAGCACCCCGAAAACGCCCATGACCGCCACGTACGAAGCGACGGCCGTCGCCACGCGGAGCATCATCCAGGCGAGGTGGCCGGCCAAGACGTCGCCGACACGCAGGGGCGTGGCCAGCATGGCGTGGTAGCTGCGCGTCCATTTGAGGGCACCCATGACGGGGAACATCGCTTCGCTCGCCGCGGTGGTAGACGCGGCGACCGCGGCGAGCGCCGGGGCCACGAAGCGCAAGTAGCTGACGTGGCCCAGCGAGGCGCTCGCGTGGGCCTTGTCCACGAAGGCCCCGAGGCCCACGCCCATCGCCAGGAGGTAGAGGACCGGGTTGACGAACGTGGTCATCACCGAGGCCCTCCACGTCCGACGGTAGGCGCGGGCGAAGTAGGCGGTGGCGCGCAGAGCCGGGACGGTCATCCTTTGTCCTCCTAGTCGACGAGCTGCCGTCCGGTCAGGTTCAAGAAGACGTCCTCCAGGGTCGAGCGGCGAGCCAGGACGCTCAGCGGTGCGAGCCGGCGTGCGCCTATCGCCTCTACCGCCGCGTCCCCGTCGGATGTGTAGAGGAGCAGCCGGTCCGGCAGCGTCTCCACCCGCTCACCCAGATCTGACACCTTGCCCGCCATCTGCTCGCTCTCCCCCGGCGGGAATCGCAGCTCCACCACTTCCTTGGTCGAGAAGCGCTCGATCAAAGACCGCGGCGAGCCCTCGGCGGCGATGCGGCCGCGGTCCATGACGACCAGCCGGTCGCAGAGCTGCTCCGCCTCGTCCATGTAGTGGGTCGTCAGTACCAGCGTCACCCCCTGCGCCTTCAGCCGGTAGAGCCGGTCCCAGAGGGCGTGGCGTGCCTGGGGGTCGAGGCCGGTGGTCGGCTCGTCGAGGAGCAGCACCTCCGGGTCGTTCACCAGCGAACGTGCGATCGTGAGCCGCCGCTTCATGCCCCCAGAAAGCGGCTCGACCCGGTCGTCGGCTCTCTCGGAGAGCTGGGCGAACGCCAGCAGCTGGTCGATCCTGTCGGACAACTGGCGCTTGGGGAGGTCGAAATAACGTCCGTAGACCCACAGGTTCTCGCGTACCGTCAGCTCGGGGTCGAGGTTGTCCTCCTGGGGGACCACGCCGAGGCGCGACCTGATCGCCGGGCCGTCGACGTCGGGATCGAGACCGAGGATCGTGAGCTCCCCGCCCGAGCGCGGTGAGACGCACGCCACCATCCGCATTGTGGAGCTCTTGCCTGCGCCGTTGGGGCCGAGGAACCCGAACGACTCGCCTCGGCGCACGTCGAAGTCGATGCCGTCGACGGCGATGAAGTCGCCGAAGCGTTTGACGAGCCGGCGGGCGGCGATCAGGGCCACCCGAAGCTTTCTATACGATCGACGTGGCGCCGGCCCCGGGTTTTCGGCGGTGGTCGGGGCGCCGGCCCGGGTTTTCGACGGTGGTCGGGGCGCCGGCCCCGGGGTTTCCCGCGCCTCGTCTAGCCTGGTGGGCTCTATGTTCGAGTCTCTCACCGACCGCTTCGACGCGGTCTTCACCCGCCTTCGCGGGCGAGGCCGGCTGTCCGAAGCCGACGTCGACGAGGCGCTCCGCGAGATCCGGCTCGCGCTGCTCCAGGCGGACGTCAACCTCCGGGTGGTCAGGGACTTCGTCGGCAGGGTCCGGGAGGACCTGGTGGGCGTCGACCTCAGCCAGAGCCTCACCCCCGGCCAGCAGGTCGTCAAGGTCGTCCACGAGGAGATGCAGCGGATCCTCGGCGGGGAGACGCTGAAGCTCACCTACGCCCCGCGGCCGCCAACCGTCCTCTTGCTCGCCGGCCTGCAGGGTTCGGGCAAGACGACGACCGCGGCCAAGCTCGCCGCTTGGTACAAGCGCAGCCAGGGCCGCAACCCGCTCCTGGTGGGCGCCGACCTGCAACGACCCGCAGCGGTCGAGCAGCTGCGGGTCCTCGGGCGCCAGGCCGGTGTCCCGGTCTTCAGCGAGCCGTCCGACCCGGTCACCGTCGCCAAGAAAGGCGTCGAGGAGGCAGCGCGGGTCGGTCGCGACGTGGTCATCGTGGACACTGCGGGGCGCCTCACCGTGGACGAGGAGATGATGGAGGAGGTCCGGAGGATCTCCGAGGCCACCTCGCCGCACTACACGTTCCTCGTGATCGACGCGATGATCGGCCAGGATGCGGTGGCCACCGCCGAAGCGTTCCACCGGACCCTCGAGCTGGACGGAGTGATCCTGACCAAGGTGGACGGCGACGCACGCGGCGGGGCGGCCCTGTCGGTGAAGGAGGTGGTCGGCCGGCCCATCGTTTTCGCGTCCACGGGGGAGAAGCTCGCCGACTTCGAACAATTCCACCCCGACCGCATGGCGGACCGGATCCTCGGCATGGGCGATGTCCTCACCTTGATCGAGAAGGCCGAAGCCAACCTGGACCGCGCCCAAGCCGAGAGGACCGTCGCCAGGCTGCAGGAGGGCCGCTTCACCCTCGAGGACTTCCTGGAGCAGATGCAGCAGGTGAAGAAGATGGGTCCGTTGTCCGGCCTGGTGGGGATGATCCCTGGGCTTCCCAAGGAGCTCAAAGGAGCACAGGTCGACGACAGCCTCATCGGCCCGGTGGAGGCCATCATCCGCTCCATGACCCCCGAGGAGCGCCAGAACCCCTCGATCATCAACGGTTCCCGCCGCACGCGCATAGCGCGCGGCAGTGGCACGACCGTGACCGAGGTCAATAACCTCTTGGACCGTTTCAAGCAGATGCAGGGATACATGCGCCAGATGGCTTCCATGCCGGGTCTGACCGGGCGGGCCGCCCGGCGGGCCTCCTCGGGCGGCCGGCGCCCCAACAACAAGAAGAAGAAGCGCCGTTAACGCTTCGTTCAAGGAAGGTCTTCCACGATGGCAGTGAAACTCCGCCTCATGCGGATGGGGAAGAAGAAGCAGCCGACCTACCGGGTCGTGGCCGCAGACAGCCGGTCGCCGCGCGACGGGCGGTTCATCGAGATCCTCGGCACCTACGACCCGCGTGCGGAGCCGAGCCGCGTCTCCATCGACGTCGAGAAGGCCGGCCGGTGGCTGCGCCAGGGTGCCCAGCCGACCGACACGGTGGCGAAGCTCCTCGCCCAGGCGGGGATCTCCTCGACATCCCCCGCCGGGGTGGACGAGCCGGCGGTGGCCGCGGACGAGTCGGCCCCACAGCCGTGAGCAGCACCGACATCCCGGCCGCAGGCCTTCCCGGCGACGAGGGGGCCTCCGGGCTTCCCGAGACGCTCGCCACCGACGACGACGCCCTCGACGACTGGGACGACGACTCACCCAGCGGCGGCCGGGCCCGGGCCGTCCTCGCCTACGTGGCTTCCCGGCTGGTCGACGAGCCCAGCGCGGTGCGGATCGACGCCGCGGAGACGAGGAGCGGCCTCAAGCTGTCCCTGCACGTAGCTCCCGGGGACATGGGCAAGGTGATCGGCCGGCGGGGGAGGGTCGCCCAGTCGATCCGCAGCGTCGTCCGCGCGGCCGGGGCGCGCGACGGCGTCGATGTCGTGGTCGACATCGTCGACTAGGGGGTCCTCGTGCTGGAGGTCGGGCGGGTCGTCAAGCCCCACGGCCTGGCCGGCCGGGTAGTCGTCGAGCTTTGGACCAACCGTCCCGAGCGGAGCGCACCCGGGGCCCGGCTGTTCGCAGCCGAGCGGCCCCTGCAGGTTTCCTCGGCGACGCTCCTCGCCGAGGAGCCGGGACGTTCCAGGTACCTGGTCTCCTTCGTCGGCGTCGACGGTCGCGAGGCTGCCGAAGCGTTGCGGGGGGCGGTGCTCTGCGCCGAGCCGATCGACGTAGACGGCGCGCTCTGGGTCCACGAGATGATCGGGGCCGGGCTCTTCGACGACCGGGGATGCCTGGTGGGTCGGGTGGAGGCCGTCGAGGCGAACCCGGCGAGCGACCTCCTGATCCTGTCGGACGGGCGGGTCGTCCCCCTGACCTTCGTCCGGCGCGACGCCGGTCGGCTGGTGGTCAGCGGGCCGCCAGGCCTCCTCGACGCCGGATAGTCCGTGCGGATCGACGTTTTCACCATCTTCCCTGGCCTGTTGCGCCCCTGGACGGAAGCCAGCCTGATCGGGCGGGCCGCCAAGGCGGGCCTGATCGAAGTGCGGGTGCACGACCTGCGCGCCGCGGCCGGTGACCCACGCAGGTCGGTCGACGACAGCCCCTTCGGGGGCGGAGCCGGGATGGTCCTCCGACCGGAACCTTGCTTTGCCGCCGTCGAGGCCGCCTCCCCGCCCCGGCCGCTGCTCCTCCTCGGCGCCGGAGGGCGCCGCTTTGACCAGGCTTGGGCGTCTCAGCTCGCGACTGGGGACGGCTTCTCCCTGCTCTGCGGCCGCTACGAAGGGGTCGACGAGCGGGTCGCCGAGCACCTTGTCGACGGCGAGCTCTCCATCGGCGACTACGTCCTGGCAGGGGGGGAGGCCGCCGCTCTCGTGGTGGTGGAGGCCGTCGCCCGCCTGGTTCCCGGGGTCATGGGCAACGAGGCTTCCGGCGAGGAGGAGAGTTTCGAAGGAGGGTTGCTCGAGTATCCCCAGTACACGAGGCCGGCGGAGTTCCGCGGGTGGAAGGTGCCCCCGGTGCTGCTTTCCGGGGACCATCAGAAGGTGCGCCGCTGGCGCCGGGCGCAGGCGTTGGCGCGGACCCTCCAACGCCGGCCGGACCTCCTAGAGGCGCGCGGCGGGGTCACCGCCGAGGAGGAGGCCCTCCTGGCCGAGCTCGCCCGCGGCGACCTGTCCTGACCATCCCGATGGCCTATCCTGGCCGGCGGCCCATCCTGACGGTCCGACAACCGCCGGCCTTCGGGCGCGCCGACCTCCCACCCGCCGACCCGCAACGGAGCAGACCATGAACCCCACCGACCTGGTCGACCGCGACAGTCTTCGCGACGGGATCCCCGAGTTCGGGCCCGGCGACACGTTGAAGGTGCACGTGCGCGTCGTGGAGGGCAACAGGGAGCGGGTGCAGGTGTTCCAGGGTGCCGTTGTCCGCCGGCAAGGTTCGGGGCTGCGTGAGACCTTCACGGTGAGGAAGACCAGCTTCGGGGTGGGCGTCGAGCGAACCTTCCCCGTCCACTCTCCGGTGATCGCCAGGATCGAAGTGGTGACCAGGGGCGACGTGAGGAGGGCGAAGCTCTACTATCTGCGTGACCGCACCGGCAAGGCCGCCAAGATCAAGGAGAAGCGCGCGGCGCGCTGAGCTGGAGGATGGGAGCGACTGGCGGCGGCGGACGTTTCCCCGGTCGCGTCTCGGCCCGTCGGGCGTCTCCGCCGGGCAGCGGCTCCCCGTCTGAGCGGTCCCCCCGAGTGCCGGGGTCCCGCCGCCGGCGGCTTCTCGGCGACGTCCTGGTCGTCGCAGCAGCGGTCGCCGTCGCCATCTTGGTCCGGACCTTCGTGGCCCAGGCCTACTGGATCCCCTCGGCGTCTATGGTCCCCCAGCTCGAAGTCAACGACCGGGTCGTGGTCACCCGCCTCGCATACGACCTGCACGCCCCCCGGCGCGGCGACATCGTCGTGTTCAAGTCGCCGCCCGGCGTGGAGCCGCCGCCCAAGATCCCTTCCGATCCGCTGCTAAGGGGCCTGCGGGACATCGGTGTGGCGCTGGGGTTCGCCCAGGACCAGACGGTGCTGATCAAGAGGGTGATCGGTCTGCCGGGGGAGGAGATCGAGGCGCGCGGTGGCCACGTGTACATCGACGGGGACCTGCTCGTCGAGCCGTACCTGCCGAAGGGGACCTACACATCCTCCTTCGGCCCGCTCGTCGTGCCCAAAGGGGACGTGTTCGTGATGGGCGACAACAGGGGTGACTCGCTGGACAGCCGCTACTTCGGACCGATCCCCGAGCGGACGATCGTCGGCCGGGCCGGCTGGCGGATCTGGCCGTTCTGGCGGGCCAGCTTCCTGTGACCCCCGGGTCGGCCTACCATGGACGTCGTGCTGCGAGGCTGCGAGGTCGACCGTTGAGCGCAGAGGACCTCGAACGCTACGAAACCGAGATCGAGCTCCAGCTCTACCAGGAGTACCGGGCCGTCCTGTCCATGTTCAAGTACGTGGTGGAGACGGAGCGGAGGTTCTATCTGGCCAACGAGGTGAAGATGGAGCCGAAGGGCGAGGGCGACCGCGCGTACTTCGAGATCACCCTCGGCGACGCCTGGGTGTGGGACATGTACCGCCCCGCCAGGTTCGTCTCGTCCGTGCGGGTCGTCACCTTCAAGGATGTGAACATCGAGGAGCTCCCAGAGAAGGAGACCTACTGATCCCGAACCGCATCGGTGACCAGCGGCGCTCGCTGGGCGCTGCGGGCGAGGAGCGGGCGGCGTCGTGGTATCGCGACCGCGGTTTCGAGGTGCTCGCCCGCAACTGGAGGACACCGGCCGGTGAGATAGACCTGGTGGTCGCCCGGGGTTGCCTGTTCGTTTTCTGCGAGGTCAAGACCCGCTCGGGGCGGACGTTCGGCGAGCCCTTCGAGGCTGTCACCCCTGCCAAGCAGACCAGGTTGCGCCGCCTCGCCGCCGAGTTCCTGCGCGTCAGGGCCCCCGGCGCCCGGCGCCCCGTCGAGGTGCGCTTCGACGTGGCGTCGGTCCTCGCCGAAGGGGTGGACGTCATCGAGGGCGCCTTCTGAACCGTCGGTACTCACCGCGCACCGAGGTGGTCCGCCTGGGCCGGCCCGAAGGCGTCCCCGGCGCGGCAGTGAACCCGCCGGTCGTGCTGTCCGCCCCGTTCCACCAGGGAGGCGAGACCGCCTACGGGCGGGACTCCAACCCCACGTGGGAAGCGTTGGAGGTGGCGATCGGCGGTCTCGAGGGCGGGACTGCCGTCGCGTTCGCCTCGGGCCTGGCGGCCGTCGCCGCCGTTGTCGAAACGCTTTCCGTCCCAGGGGTGGTGGTCCTGCCCGGCGACGCCTACAGCGGCACCCGGCGCTTCCTCGTCGACCTCGCCGGGCGGGGACGGCTCTCCTTCAAGCTCGTCGACGTCGCCGACACCGCAGCGACGCTGCGTGCCTGCGAGGAGGTGGCCCGCCAAGCGGACAGCGCCGTGTTCGGTTCCGGCGGTCTCCTGTGGCTGGAGTCGCCGACCAACCCTCTCCTCGCTGTCGCCGATCTCGGCGCCCTGGCCGACGGAGCGCACCGGCTGGGCATGGACGTCGTTGTGGACAACACCTTCGCCACGCCCCTGGCCCAGCAGCCTCTCGCCCTCGGCGCCGACGCGGTGGTGCACAGCGCCACGAAGTTCCTCTCCGGGCACTCCGACGTGCTCTGCGGGGCGGTCGTGAGCCGGAGGGCCGACGTCGTCGAGGCTCTCGCCGCGCGTCGGTCGCTTCACGGAGCCATCCCCGGACCGTGGGAGGCGTGGATCGTGCTGCGAGGCATCCGGACACTCGACGTGAGGATGGAACGGGCGCAGGCGAACGCCGCCGAGCTGGCCCGCCGACTGTCCGAGCACCCGGCGGTGGTTCGCGTCCTCTACCCCGGCTTGGCCAGCCATCCCGGCCACGACCTCGCCGCCCGCCAGATGCGCGGCTTCGGGGCCATGGTCAGCTTCGAGCTGCCCAGCGCGGCTTCCGCCGACGCCGTCGTCGGCGGGCTCCAGCTGCTCACCGCGGCGACCAGCCTGGGTGGCGTGGAGACGCTCATCGAACGGCGGGCCAGGTGGGAGGCCGAGGAGCACGTCCCGCCAGGGCTGTTGCGCATGTCCGTGGGGATCGAGGACGTCGAAGACCTCTGGGAGGACCTCGAGCGGGCGTTGAGCCCGTCCCGGTAACGGTCACATGACCCCGCTAGGGTCAAAGGCATCGCTGGGTGGCCGGCGTCCGGCCCCTCCGACTCGTCCCGCGCCGGGCGGCGCCGGGACCGCGGCCCGACGGACCACCGGACCTTCCGGCGGCCGTCTGGCCGCCTGAGCCAACCCGGCGGCCGTCTGGCCGCCTGAGCCACGGAGGTCCCCGCTTTGCTGGCAATGGTCACCTCGTCGACGTTGATCGGCGTCGAGGGAAGAGCGATCGCGGTCGAGGTCCACGTGTCGACGGGCCTCCCCTCGTTCACCATCGTGGGGCTGCCCGACGCCACCTGCCGCGAGTCCCGCGACCGGGTGCGGGCGGCCATCCTCTCGAGCGGGCTCAAATGGCCTCAGCGGAGGGTGACCGTCAACCTCGCCCCGACCGGGGTGCGCAAGGGGGGAGCGGGCCTCGACCTGCCCATCGCGGTGGCGCTGCTCGCCGCCGACGAGCAGCTTCCGGCGGCCGCGACGGCGGGGTGCGCTTTCATCGGCGAGCTGGGACTCGACGGCTCTTTGCGCCCGGTAGCCGGCGCGTTGCCGCTCGCCCACGCCGTCAGCAGCTCCGTCGTCGTCCTGCCGGCCGCGTGCGCCGCCGAAGCACGGTTGGCTGCAGCCGACGTCCGCTGCGCTTCGAGCCTGGGGGAGGTCGTCGATTGCCTCGTCGGGCGCCGGCCGTGGCCTCAGCCGGCCCGGGCGGGCCGCCTCCCGCCGCCGCCCGCGGGACCCGACCTGTCAGACGTGCGGGGTCAGCCCCTCGGCAGGCTGGCCGTCGAGGTGGCCGCCGCCGGTCGCCACCACCTCCTGCTCGTAGGGCCGCCCGGGGCGGGCAAGACCATGCTCGCCGAGCGCCTGCCGGGTCTGCTGCCGTCGCTCACGCGCGAGGAGGCGCTCGAGGTTACGCGCATCCATTCCGCTGCCGGCGTGCCCCTGCCGGAGGGGGCGCTCGTGCAGCGGCCGCCGTTTCGCGCCCCCCACCACAGCGCCTCGCCCGTGTCGCTGGTCGGGGGAGGCGGGCCGCAGATGCGCCCCGGCGAGCTCAGCTGCGCCCACCGGGGTGTCCTGTTCCTAGACGAGCTGGGCGAGTTCCCCGCCGACGTCTTGGACATGCTGCGCGAGCCGCTCGAGGAGGGCCAGGTGCTCGTGTGCAGGGCGCGGGCGAGCGTCACCTTCCCGGCCCGGGTCCTGCTGGTGGCGGCCATGAACCCCTGCCCATGCGGGGCCGAGGGCGGGCCGGGGTCCTGCCGGTGCCGCGACGCGATCCGGACACGCTACGCCGCCCGCGTTTCGGGACCGCTTCTCGACCGGTTCGACTTGCGCGTGCACGTCAACCGCCCCGACGTCGGCGAGTTGATGGGCTCAGCTTCGCCAGGGTCTGCGGCCGAGCCGACCGCCGCGGTCGCCGAGCGGGTCGCCGCGGCCCGCGAGCTCGCCCGCCAGCGCGGGTACGCCGCCAACGCCGACATACCCGGCCGGCTCCTCGACCGGCTCGTGCCGTTGGGTCGCGGCGCAGAGCGGATGCTCGAGCAGCGCCTCCGGCAGGGTCGGCTCTCGGCGCGCGGAATGCACAGGGCCCGCCGGGTTGCCCGGACGGTCGCCGACCTGTCCGGCTGGCCGGGTCCCCTTCGGGAGGAGGACGTGCAGGCCGCGCTCGCCCTGCGAAGCGAGGTCTTCCCCCCCATCCAGGGCCTGGAGGTGCCGGCATGACCGGCAGCACCGGAGCACAGGGCGCCGCCCCCTCTTCGCCGGCCGGCGGGGACGCCGTCGAATCGCGCTGGGCAGGCAAGGAGGTCCGCGGCTCCCAGGATGCGGGCGACTCCTGGCGTGCCCGGGAGGCGGCTCACGCCGCCGCCCTCGCCGGGCTGCCCGGGATGGGCCCGGCGACGCTGGTACGCATCCTCACCGGCGCCTCGCCGTCGCAGGCGTGGCAGGCGGTCCGGCGCGGCGTGCTCACCCCACCTGGACGGCAGGGTGGCGACCGTTGGGCGGCGGCCGCCGCCAGGGTGGAGCCCGAGGCGTGGTGGGAGTCGCAACGCCGCAGGGGAGTCGAGGTCACCTGGTGGGGCGACGAGAGTTACCCGCCGGTGCTACGCGGGGACCCTTCGCCTCCCGGTGTGCTCTTCTGGGCCGGCAGCCTCCACGCTCTGGACCGCGCGAGGGTGGCCGTGGTCGGCACCCGCAGCGCGACCCCCGAGGGAATGGCGGTGGCCTACCAGCTCGGTAGGGACCTGGCTGCCGCCGGGGTGTGCGTCGTGAGCGGCCTGGCCATCGGGATCGACGGCGCTGCCCACAGCGGGGCGTTGGCTGCAGCGGCGGAGGGGGGCGCCGCGGCCCCGGTCGGAGTCGCCGCCAGCGGGGTGGACGTCCCATACCCCCGCCGGCACGCCCTTCTCTGGAAGCGGGTGGCCGCCTGCGGCGCGATCCTCTCCGAGAACCTTCCGGGCCGGCCGGCGCAGGCGTGGCGCTTCCCCTCCCGCAACCGGGTGATCGCCGGCCTGTCGCAGATGGTGGTCGTCGTCGAGTCCCACGCTTCGGGCGGGAGCCTCATCACCGCCGACGCCGCCATCGAGCGGGGCGTCGAGGTCCGCGCCGTGCCGGGACCGGTCCGGAGTCCGGCGAGCGCGGGGAGCAATCAGCTGCTCTATGACGGTCCGGGCCCGGTCCGCGACGCTAGGGACGTGCTCGACGGCCTCGGTCTTCTCACGGTTGCGCCCGCCTCGGGCAGGGACACGCGTCGGGCGGCCAGCGCCCGCGGGTCCCCCCTCGGCGCCGGCAGGGCCCTGGTCGCGCCGCCTGTCGATCCCGACGAGGCGGAGGTGATCGAAGCTATGGGCTGGAGGCCGGCGACCCTCGGCCAGGTAGCCGAGCGGTGCGGCAGGCCGCCGGTGCGGGTGGCTGCGATGCTCGAGCGTCTCGCCCAGGCGGGGTTGGTAGCCGAGAGCGGGGGTTGGTGGTCGCGGCGGGTGGGCGGAGGGCGCTGAATGGCGACCGGCGACCCGCTGGCTCGAGTGAAGTGCCGCTGGCTCGAGTGAAGCGCCTCGCCCGCCGGTGCGCTGTTCAGCCGTTGGGCAGGATCAGGTACTTCCTGCCGGTCGCTTGGCGGCCGTAGGCGGCGGCCACCTCCGGGTCGAGGGCGCCGGCCAGGGTCACCGTTTCGCTGTAGCTGCTGGCGAAGGTGGTGGTGATGCCGGCGGCCACCCGCCGGCGCATGCGGCCGACCGCCTCGGGGCCGACCTTGGCCAAGAAGGACGTCAGCAACCATCCGCCCACTCCCCACGCCATGCCGTAGCTGCGCGTCAGCTCCGTGGGGCGGCGGTCGAGACTTCCGTATATGTACACCTGCTTGTGCACCGCCGACCCGTAGCGGCTGAACCCGGCACCGGCGGAAGCCGCCGACTCCATGGCGCTCAGGACCCGCGACGCCATGGTCCCGCCACCGATCGCGTCGAAGCACAACGTCGCGCCGGTCTCTTTCACCGCCTCTACCAGTCCTCGCATGAAGTCGTCGCGGCTGGAGTCGCAGACCCGCTCGGCGCCGATCTGCGCCAGTATGCCCGCCTGCTCGGCGGAGCGGACGATGTTGACGAGCGGGATCCCTTCCTCTGTGCAGACCCGCTGCAGCATCTGCCCCAGGTTGGAGGCGGCGGCGGTGTGGACCAGCGCCGAGTGCCCTTCGGACCGCATCGTCTCCACCATGCCCAGCACGGTCATCGGGTTGACGAAGGACGAGGCGACGTCCCGGGCCCCCAACCCCTCGGGCGCGACCAGGCAGTCGGCGCTGCGGGCCAACCGGTACTGGCTGTACATCCCGCCTCCGGCGACAGCCACCACCTTGCCGACCAGGGCCGCGGACTCGGCGTCGGGCCCTGCTGCGACCACGGTGCCAGCCCCCTCATTGCCGGCGGGCATGGGCTGTCCGACCCGGGCCGCCGACGCCCGGGCCGCCGCTTCGGGAAGCGGCAGGGTGAGCTCCGGTCCGTCCCCGCCGGGCGTGCCGGCGCTGGGCGTCGCAGCCGCCGCCTTGTCGAGCTCGGCGCCGGCGAAGAGCAAACCGATGTCGGAGGGGTTGATGGGGGCGGCCTCGACGCGTACCAGCACTTCGCCCTCGCCGGGGAGAGGCACGTCCACCTCCTCCAGATAGAGCCGTACCTTTGCGTCGGCGGTCACCTCGCTGCGCAGGGCCTTGGCTCGGCGTGGGATCTCGGCCATGGCTCAGCCGACCATCCGGCTCCGGCCCTCCCAGTAGGGGGCTCTCAGGTCCTTCTTGAGGACTTTTCCGCTGGGGTTGCGGGGCAGCTCCTCCACCCATTCGACGCTGGTCGGGCACTTGAAGCCGGCGAGGCGCTCCCGGCACCAGGCCAGCAAGTCGGTGCCGGTCAGCTGGCTGCCCGTCACCTTGACCACGAAAGCCTTGGGCGTCTCGCCCCACTTGTCGTCGGGGACGCCTATCACGGCGACGTCGGACACCTCTGGATGGGACATGATGGCGTTCTCGACCTCCGCAGGGTAGATGTTCTCACCTCCCGAGACGATCATGTCCTTGACCCGGTCGTGGATGTAGACGTAACCGTCGGCGTCGCGGTAGCCCGCGTCACCGGTCCGAAGCCAGCCGTCCTCCACGATGGTCGCGGCCGTTTGCTCGGGCATCTTGGCATAGCCTTTCATGACCGTCGGGCCTTTGATCCAGATCTCGCCCACCTCACCGGCTGCCACGTCGCGCCCTTCCGCCGGGTCGACGATCCGCACCTCGGTGCCGGGGGTCGGCAGCCCGGCGGCGCGCAGCCGGTGGCGGCGAGGTCCGTCGGGATCGTGGTCATCTGCTGGTAGGTACACGACCGTGCCGGTCGTCTCGGTCAGCCCGTAGGCCTGCACGAAGCTGCACCCGAAGGTGCGGATCGAGGCGGCCAGCACCTTCTCGGAGATCGGCGACGCCCCGTAGAGGATGGCCCGAAGAGCCGAGAAGTCGCGATCGGCGACTCCGGGAACCGCGAGCATGAACTGGAGCACGGCAGGGACGAGGAAGGCGTGGCTGATCCCTTCGGCGACAATTAGGTCGACGAGCGCCGACGGCACGAGGTCCCTCACCAGCACGTTGGTAGCGCCCTGGGCGAAGCCGGCGAGTGCCCACCCGCCGCCGCCGATGTGGTACAGCGGCATGGCAACCAGGCTGACCGAGTCGGCTCCCAAGCCCATGACGGCCGGGTAGAGGTCCATGGCAGCGGACAGGTTCGCCTGGGTCAGCTGGACCCCTTTGGGCCGGCCCGTCGTTCCCGACGAGTACAGCTGGTAGGCGACGTCGGCCGGCTCTGCGGAGTGGCCGGGATCCTCAGCGGGGTGGCGGTCACGCCAGCTCGAGTAATCCGCGTGGGCTCCCGCGCCGGACTGCTGATGGCCGTCGGCAGCTCCCATGACCACGACCGCCACCCCGCGAAGCTGGCTCGACACCTTGTCCACCCCGGCGGCGAACTCCTGGCCGACGAAGAAGATCGGGGCCTCGCTGTCAACCACGACGGTTGCGACCTCCGGCGGAGCCAGGCGGAAGTTGACCGGGCAGGGGACGGCCCCAAGCTTGGCGGCGCCGAAGAAGATCTCGATCTGCTCAGGGCTGTTCTTGTCGAGGAACGCCACCCTTTCGCCTGCTCGCACCCCCGACGCCGCCAGCGCCGTCGCCACGCGGTTGGAACGCTCGTCCAGCTCGCGGTAGGTGAGCTGGATTCCGTTCCCGCAGCGAAGGGCAGGGTGGTCGGGCCGGACCGCTGCCCAGAAGCGAAGGAAGCCAGCCGTGGTTCTACTCTCGGCGGGCACGGCGGTCACGGCCGGAGATCCTAAGGGCCCGGCTACCTGCTCGGCAGGTGAATCAGGTCCGTCGCGGTGCTATTCGGCGCCGCCCGACCCAAGCAGGTAGCCTTTTCGGCGGTGTGCAGGCAGCGCAGTCCGTCGTGCTCGGTGGCAAGCCTTGTGTCAGTCACAGGTTCGCGTGCTTCGGCTGCCAAACGGCGGGCGGGAGGGCTCCCGCGGCCGCGCCACGGGCGGCCCGACTCCGACCTGACGGCGGGGACGGCTCGAGACGCGTTCGGGATGCCCGGGCGGCGGGGCTGAGCGATGCCCGGGGGAAACGAGCCGGGGCGGGAGGAACCCGCCCGCTTGGCCGAGGGGGAGGGCTCTGTCGGTGCTCGGGCCGAGGCCGACCAGCTGTGGGCCGAGTACAAGCGGACCGGCGACCGGACGGTACGCGACCAGCTGATCATCCGCTACTCGCCGCTGGTGAAATTCGTCGCCGGCCGGGTCTCCGCCGGTCTTCCCCACAGCATCGAGCAGGCCGACCTTGTCAGCTACGGAATGTTCGGGCTGATCGACGCCATCGAGAAGTTCGACGCCGAGCGCAACATCAAGTTCGAAACCTACGCGATCACCCGGATCAAAGGGGCGATCATCGACGAGTTGCGCTCCATCGACTGGGTGCCCCGTTCGGTGCGAACCAAGGCCCGTTCGGTCGAGCGGGCTTATGCCACGCTCGAGGCGTCGCTCGGTCGAGCGCCGACGGACGCCGAGGTGGCCGCCGAGCTCGGCATCTCCGAAGCCGACCTCCTGTCGATCTTCGGCCAGATCTCCTACATAGGCCTCGTGGGCCTCGATGAGGTGATCTCGGGCGGCGACTCGGACCGGGGTGAGTCGATGACGCTCGGCGACACCCTCGCCGACCGGGGGGAGGGGCCCGTAGCAGCCTTCGAGGTCGAGGAGATGAAGCAGATTCTCGCCGGGGCCATCAACCGGCTGGGCGACCGGGAGAAGATGGTCCTCAGCCTGTACTACTACGAGAACCTCACCCTGGCCCAGATCGGCCAGGTGCTCGGCGTGACCGAGAGCCGGGTGTGCCAGATCCACACCAAGGCCGTGATGCAGCTGCGCGGCCGGCTCAGCCTGGCCGACCGCTGAGCCGCCGCTGGCGGAGCGCTCCCGGTAGGCGTCGCGCCCGAGCAGCGACAGCACGGGTCGGCGCGACGTGATGGAGCAGCTGGCGCCGCGCCGCTGAGCTGAGAGCGGCTCGGGCGGCCCCGCAGGGACCGCGGCCCTCGGGCCAGGCGCGCTAGGATGGCGGCCCGCCGCCGAACCGTTCGGCAGCCGCGGAACCCCTCCCGGCGCACCCACGGTCGCCTCCGCCCCCGAAAAGGCACGGGCGCTAGCGCCGGGTTGGACCCTCAACCGATGGGAAGGAGTCACATTTCGAATGGCTGTCGTCACCATGAGGCAGTTGCTGGAGGCGGGCGTCCACTTCGGCCACCAGACCCGGCGTTGGAACCCGAAGATGAAGCGGTTCATCTTCTGTGAACGCAACGGCATCTACATAATCGACCTGAACCAGACACTCGAGAGGATCGATGTCGCCTACTCGTTCGTCAGGGACCTGGTCGCCGGCGGAGGCACCATCCTCTTCGTGGGGACGAAGAAGCAAACCCAGGATCCCATAGCCCGATACGCAACCCAGTGCGGCATGCCCTACGTGAACGAACGGTGGCTCGGCGGGATGCTCACCAACTTTTCGACCATCGCCGGGCGAGTCGGCAAGATGCAGGAGTACGAGCGGATGCAGGCCGCTGGCGACTTCGACGCCATGCCCAAGAAGGAAGCGCTCATACTCAGCCGCGAGCTCGAGAAGCTGCGGCGCAACCTGGGCGGGATCCGCACCATGACCCGCCCGCCCGACGCCGTCTTCGTCATCGACACGAAGAAGGAGCACATCGCCGTGACGGAGGCGAACAAGCTGGGCATTCCGATCGTCGCCGTCGTGGACACCAACTGCGACCCCGACGTGATCACCTACGTGATCCCGGGGAACGACGACGCCATCCGGGCCGGGAACCTGATGTGCCGGATCGTCGCCGACGCTGTCGAAGAAGGCAGGTTCATCGCCTCCGGGCGCGCCGCCCGCGCCGGCGGGGCGGCGGCGACCGCGGAGCCCCGCCGTCTCACTCCCGAGGAGGAGGCCGCCCGGGAGGCGCAGCAGCGGGAGGCTCGGCGCCAGGCGGCCGCCGCGCAGGCAGAGCGGGAAGCCAGGCTGGCCGCCGGCTCGCCGGCCGTGAACCCGGCGGGGAGCGCGCAGGATGCCGGGACGCCAACAGACACCGGGGCGCAAGAAACCGCCGGGGCGCATGAAACCGCCGGCGAGCAAGGACCCGCCGGCGAGCAAGGACCCGCCGGCGAGCAAGGACCCGCCGGGACGGCAGTGATCACCTCGGGCCTCGGCGAAGCGGGCGAAGCGCCGAGCGGCGGCGAGGGCTCCGCGGTCGCCGAGCCCGCCGCGGCTCCCGCCGGGTCCCAGGCGGCCGTGAACCAGTCAGGATCGGAGGAGTAGGGCGTTGGCAGAGTTCTCCGCGCAGGATGTCAAGGCGCTTAGAGACGCGACGGGTGCCGGGATGATGGACGCCAAGCGCGCCCTGGCCGAGACTGGTGGCGACCCCGTCGCCGCGACCGCATGGCTGCGCGAGCGCGGGCTCGGGAAGGCTGCTGAGCGCGCCGGGCGCGAGAGCGCCGAGGGGGCGGTGGCCGTGGCGCGCTCCGGCAACGCCGCAGCCCTCGTCGAGCTCAAGTCCGAGACGGACTTCGTGGCGAAGTCGCCCCAGTTCGTCCGGCTCGTCGAGGAGCTCGCACGGGCCGTCGCCGAAGAGGGAGAGGCGGCCGTCGAGAACCGCAAGGACGCCGTCGACGACCTGCGCCTCACCTTGAAGGAGAACATCCAGGTCGGCAACGTCACCCGCTTCGTCGCCGATCCCGGGCACGTGCTCGACTCCTACGTCCACATCCAGAACGGCCGGGGGGTCAACGGCGTCCTCGTCGAGCTGGAAGGGGGTACGGCGGAGCTGGCCCACGACATCGCCGTCCACATCGCCTTCGGGAGGCCCGCGGCCGTCACGCGCGACGAGGTGCCCGCCGACGAGGTCGCAGCCGAACGCGCCACCTTGGAGGCTCAGACGCGAAACGAGGGCAAGCCGGAGGCGGCGATCCCGAAGATCGTCGAGGGGAAGCTGGCGGGCTGGTACAAGCGGGTGCCCGGTGGAGTCCTCGTGGAGCAGCCCTACGCCAAGGACGACAAGCTGACGGTCGCACAGGTGCTCGGCCAGGCGCGTGTTGTCCGCTTCGCCCAGTCCGTGATCGGAGGCTAGATCCGGCCACTACAGTAGGAGGCCCGTGACGCAAACCCCGGGCCGAGCACCGTCCCCGCCAGTGCCCCCGTGGCGACGGGTCGTGCTCAAGCTTTCCGGCGAGGCGTTCGCCAGCGGCGCCGCCGACGAGACGATCGACGGGGAGGTGGTCGAAAGGATCGCCAAGGAGATCGCCGAGGCGCGCGCGGAGTTGGGCACCGAGATCGCGGTGGTCGTCGGAGGGGGCAACATCTGGCGGGGTGCCACCGGCTCTGCGACCGGGATGGACCGGGCGAGCGCCGACTACATGGGGATGCTCGCCACGGTGATCAACGCCTTGGCGCTCCAGGACGCCCTCGAACGCCAGGGTCAACCCACCAGGGTGCAGACCGCCATCGGCATGTCCCAGATCGCCGAGCCGTACATCCGTCTCAGGGCCATACGGCATCTGGAGAAGGGTCGGGTGGTGGTCTTCGCCGCCGGCACCGGCAACCCGTTCTTCACGACCGACACCGCCGGTGCCCTCAGGGCGATCGAGATCGAAGCCGACGTCCTGTTCAAGGGCACCCACGGCGACGTCGACGGCGTCTACGACTCGGACCCTCGCGTCAACCGGTCGGCCCGGCTCCTTAACGACATCGGCTTCGACGAGGTCATCGCCAAGGGCCTGCGGGCGATGGACCTGACGGCGATCACCCTGTGCAGGGAGAACAACCTGCCCATCCGGGTCTTCTCGATCATGGAGCCGGGCAACCTGCGTCGCGCACTCCAGGGTGAGGCGATCGGTACGCTTGTCTCCTGAGGACCGCAGCCGCAGATACCCGCCTCGGGCGGAGGGATGGAGGTTCGCATGACAACGGGATCCCCGCGAACGGTCGTACACCGCAAGCCCGCCGCCCTCCCAGGCGGGGGTTGACGGAATGGAGGAGAGCTACGTAGACGCCGTCATAGACGACTGCCGGGCGAAGATGGCCAAGGCGGTGGAGCACGCCCGGTCGGAATTGGCGGCGATCCGCACCGGTAGGGCAGCCCCGGTCCTCGTCGAGAAGCTGAGGGTCGAGTACTACGGCGCCGAGGTGCCCCTCCAGCAGCTGGCCGGCATCCAGGTGCCCGAAGCGAAACTGATGGTCATAGCCCCATATGACAAGGCGTCGCTCAAGGCGATCGAGAAGGCGATCATCAGCTCCGATCTGGGCATCAACCCGACCAACGACGGGTCGGTGATCCGCCTGGCGTTCCCCCCGCTGACCGAGGAGAGGCGCCGCGAGATGGTGAGGGTCGCCCACCACAAGGCGGAGGAAGGGCGGGTGGCGGTACGCAACGTTCGCCGGGCGGCCCGCAAGGACCTCGAAGCGCTGGAGAAGGACGGCGACATCTCCGGCGACGAGCTGGACCGTGCCGAGAAGGAGCTGGAGCGGGTAACCCACGAGTACGTGGCCGAGATCGACCGCGCCTTGGCGCACAAAGAGGAAGAGCTGCTTTCTGTCTGAGATCCCCAGGGAGGCACCGTGACCGAGCGCGACGAGAGGTGGACACGGCTCCCCCGCCAGGCCGGCGAGGGGGTGAGGATCATCCCAGCGGAGGAGGCCCAGGCGGCCCTGGAGGCAGGTGAGGCCGCCGGGCGGCGCCCCGACGACCAGCTCCGCTTCGGCGACGTGCCGCCGGCGCCCCGCGGCCCCCGGCCGGCCCACCGTTTCCCCCTGCCCGACTCGGTCGACCCTGCCCAGGCCGTGTCGTTGCCGCCGCTGGCCCCGAAACCGAGCCCCGGTCCCGCCAGGCGAGCGCTCGAAGACCGCCCCGGCCGTGGCGCGAAGCGCCCGCCCGATCCCGGGGGTCCGGCGGCGGGCCGGAGAGAGACCCAGCCGCCAGAGGCCGAACAGCGCCCGGTGAGCGCGGCCGGGGGTCCGCCCGAGCTCGCGGCCCGCCAGGAGGACCCAAAGGACGAGCCGGTCGGAGCCGAGAGCGAGGAAACGGGACGGGTCGGAGCCGAGCAGGCCGAAGCACCCGTCGCGAATGAGACACCCGCTGGGGGGCTGCGCCAGCTCGAGCCTCCACCCCCGCCGGCGAGCCCTCCCACCGCGACCTACCTGCCGCCGCCGGCGTACACTTCAACCCCCGAGCCGGCGCCCACCGCGGGGCCGGCTTCCGAACAGGACCCGCAGCCCGGTTGGCGTCGCGGCCACGACCCCACCGTGGCCTGGCCGCCCGAACAACGAGAAAGCGAGGTTGGCGGAAACGTGCCCGAGGACAGATGGGCCGCAGCCGACGACAGGACGACCGAGATGGGTGTGGTGCGCCCCTCCGCCGAGTCGTCGGGCGACCGGCCCGAC
>DATGKR010000131.1:0-3917 GCA_035294565.1 Acidimicrobiales bacterium
TTCCGCCGGCCTCTACGCGCTGACCCAGGTTCCGCTCCCGCCGCGGCGGCCGCTCGCCCAGACCACGTTCGTCTACGACTCCACCGGCCACGTACTCGCGACCTTCTCCGAAGAGAACCGGGTGGACGTCACCTTGAAGCAGGTTGCGCCGATCGCCATCGAGGCGATCGTGTCCACCGAGGACCGGCATTTCTTCACCGAGGGTGCCATCAACCCGATCAGCATCGTCCGGGCGGCTCTCACCGACCTGAGCGGGTCGGGCGGGCTGCAGGGGGGATCGACGATCACCCAGCAGTACGTCAAGCAGACCTATCTGTCATCGGAGAGGACATTTTCTAGGAAGGTCAGGGAGGCGGCCCTCGCCATTCGAGTTTCGAGGAGCGAATCCAAGGACCAGATCCTCCAGGGTTATCTCAACACCATCTACTGGGGGCGGGGCGCCTACGGGATAGAGGCGGCGGCACGGACCTACTTCGGGGTCGACGCCAGCCAGCTGGACCTTCCCGAAGCGGCGCTGCTGGCCGGAATGATCCGAGAACCCGACCTGGCCGACCCGACCCGCGATCCGGCCGTTGCGCGCCAGAACCAGGAGGACTCCCTCCAGGCGCTGGTCCGAGATCGGCACATCACCGAGGCGCAGGCGAAGGCCGCGGCGGCCGTCCCTTTTTCCAAATATGTCAAACCTCCTGCCGTAAGCTCCGAGAACCCCGCCGAGGCCTACTTCATCGAGGCGGTCAGGGAACAACTGATCGCCAGATACGGCGCAGCCGAGGTCGACCAGGGAGGCCTGCGGGTCGTCACAACCCTCGACCCGGTCCTCGAGTCCGACGCCTACCGGGCGGTTTACGGGCCGGGCGGACTGAACCCCGCGCGGGGCACACCGTCGGGCGCGCTCGTCGCCATCGACGACAACGGCGAGGTCCGCGCCCTCGTCGGCGGCCAGGACTACTTCACCTCCTCGGTCGACCTGGCGCTCGGCGCTGCCGGTGGCGGGGGAGGGCGCCAGGCCGGGTCGACGTTCAAGGCTTTCATGCTGGCGGATTTGCTGAAGCAGGGATACTCGCCGTTGTCGGTGTTCCCCTCGCCGCCTGAAATCGTCATACCACATGGCAATTCTGACGGAACCCCGTGGGTGGTGCGGAACTTCGAGGGGGAGGCGCCGGCGCCGCAGATGAACATCGTCGACGCCACGGCCCTTTCGGTCAACACCGTCTACGCCCAGATCGTCGACCGCCTGGGCGCAGCCTCGCTGGACTCCACGGCGGCGCAGCTCGGCATCGCGCCCTCCGAGCTGGGCGACAACCTCTCCGAGGTCCTCGGCACCGACGAGGTCTCACCGCTCGAGATGGCGGCTGCCTACTCGACTTTCGCGGCGGGGGGCCTCTACCACAGCCCGGTCTTCGTGACCCGGGTGACCGACTCCTCGGGGCGTCCCCTGCCGCTTCCGGTCGCGCCGCTCAGCCGCCAGGTCCTCTCGCCCGCCCAGGCGGCGGAGGAGTCTTACGTGCTGCAGCAGGTGGTGCTGCGCGGCACCGGCATTGCCGGCGGCGGCGTGGGGTCGGAGATCGCCGGCAAGACCGGGACGACCGACAACTCGGCCAACGCCTGGTTCATCGGCTACACGCCGAAGCTGACGGCGGCGGTGTGGATGGGCTACGCCAACAGCTACCGGCCGATGGGCAGCGTGCAGGGAGGGACCGTGCCGGCTGAGCTCTGGCACGCCTTCATGGCTGCGGCCATCTCGGCCGAACCGCAGTGGGCGGGCACCTTCCCGCAGGTGTACTCGTTGTCGGGGGCCACCTTGACGCCGCCGTCGCCCTCTTCGTTGCAGTTCCCCCTCGGCCTGGGCACCACGACGACGACCCCGACCTCTTCGACCACTACCGTCCCCGCCCGCCAGACGACCACCACCACCGTCGCGCCGCCCGCACCGGCTACCACGTCCCCGCCGGCGGCCACCACGACGTCGACGACCGCGCCGCCGCGAGCGACGACCACCACGACCAAGCCTCCGGGGTAGTATTCCGCAGAGCAAGACCGCCGGCAGCCGAACGCGCTGGACGGACAACGAAAGAGAGGTTCAACGATGGCGACCTACGGCCCCGCGCCCGGCCACGCTTCGACCACCGTTGCCGGCGGGGCCGCCGGCACCCCCCACGTTCCCGGCGACACCCGTGGACCGGGCGGAGCCGACCGCGCGCCGACGACGGCGCCGCAGGTGCGCGCCCGCAAGGGGTCGGGCCGTCCTCTGGTCATGGTCACGGCCTACGACGCCCCTAGCGCCCGGGTCGCCGACGCCGCGGGGGTCGACTTGATCCTGGTCGGCGACTCGGTGGCCATGGTCGTGCTCGGCTACGACGACACACTGCATGTCAGTGTTGATGACATGGCACACCACACGGCGGCGGTGGCGCGCGCCCGGCCTTCGGCGATGGTCGTCGCCGACATGCCGTGGCTCAGCTACCACACGGGTGCTGCTGACGCCGTCCGCAACGCCGCCACCCTCGTGCGGGCCGGCGCCCAGGCGGTGAAGCTCGAGGGTGGGCGCAAGCGCCTGGCGGCCATCCAGGCCATCGTCGACGCCGAGATCCCGGTCATGGGCCACCTGGGCCTGACCCCGCAGTCGGTCCACCAGATGGGCGGGTTCAAGGTTCAGGCCAAGGACCACGAGGCCGCCCGGGCCCTCCTCGACGACGCCCGGGCCATAGCTGAAGCGGGATGTTTCGCCATCGTCCTCGAAGGCGTGCCCGACGTGGTGGCAGAAGAAGTGACTGATTCTGTGCCGGTGCCGACGATCGGGATCGGCGCGGGGGTCCACTGCGACGGGCAGGTGCTGGTCTTCCACGACGTGCTGGGCTTCGGTGAGGGCCGGGCCCCGAAGTTCGTCCGCCGTTACGCCGCCCTGCACGCCGACGCGACCGATGCCCTGGCGGCGTGGGCTGCGGACGTGAGGGCCGGACGTTTTCCCGCCGACGAGGAGAGCTACCACGTGGGTGTGGCGCTGGCCGGCGGTCGCGCCGTCGGGTAGATCCCCTCGGTGGCAGCGGGCTACTGGTAGGCGTCGAGCCCGGCGCCGCTGGACGATCTTCCGGACAAAGGTATGGCCGCCGCGCCCGCCGACGTCCCCCCTCCGGCGGGCGTCGCGCCCCCCGGCGTCGTCGTCCCCGTGCCTGCCGGGGTCCCAGCGTGGGGCGGGTGGATCGTGGGGACGATGTAGGGGTGGGGGACCCGCTTCACCCCGTCGATCAGGAACCCCATCACGGCGACGACGAGGATCGCCACCGCAACCTGGCGCACCCGGCGGACGGCCGGCGGTGAGGACTGGACCCGCTGCCCCCACTCGAGCAGCGCCGCCCACGCCTGGCCTGCCGACTGAGCCCACCCCGCGCTCGCGGCCGCGACACCCCCGCGCGGTCGGAGCGCCGCGGCCTGCCAGCGGACGGCCGGGGAGCTAGGGGCCGACGCCAGGGGGGCCGTCGGCGGCGGCAGCCGGGTTCCGTCGCCAGGCGCGGCCGGACCGGGGATGCGGGCGGTCCCTGCGGCTTTCTTCGCTCCCGATGTCCTCGCCACGGCCGGCGTCTTCCCCCCAGCCGGGCCCGCCACCGCCTTCCCCCGAGCCGGCGCCCCAGCCGAGCCCGGCACCGCTTTCGTTGCGGCCTTCGCCTGAGCCCGAGCCGGCGCCCCCGCCGGGCCCGGCACTGCTTTCGTTGCGGCCTTCGCCTGAGCCGGAGTCGGCGCCCCCGCCGGAGCCCTCCCCTCGGCCTCCCGAGCCGCCGTCCTTCTCGCCGGGGCTCCCCCTCTCGCCCCCGCCGGAGCCTTCCCCCCAGCCAGCGCCTTCCCCCCAGCCGGGCCCGCCACCGCCTTCCCCCGAGCGGGCGCCCCAGCCGAGCCCGCCACCGCCTTCCCCCCGGCCTTCG
>DATGKR010000132.1:0-6039 GCA_035294565.1 Acidimicrobiales bacterium
GAGACCCACCGCCGGCGGGCCGTGCAGCAGGTCTACAACGAGGAGCACGGCATCGACCCCCAGACGATCCGCAAAGCGGTCTCCGACATCCTCGTCCTGTTGGGAGACCGGGGGGGAGCGGGGGGAGCGGGGGGTTCGGCGGGCCCCGGCGGTTTCGGCCCCGGCGGTGGCGACTCCGGCTCCGGCTTCGGCGGCCCCAGCTCCAGCGCCGGGAGACGCAGGCGCCGCAGGGACCGGGCGCGCAGCGACCTGGCCCAGCTGCCGCCCGACGAGTTGGCCCGGCTGATCTCCACGCTGGAGGACGAAATGCGCGAAGCGGCCGCCGACCTGCGCTTCGAGTACGCCGCCAGACTGCGTGACGAGATCGCCGATCTCAAGTCGGAACTGGCGGACATCGCCATCGCCCGGGGGTAGGCCGGCGCGCTGCTCGGCCGGAACCGACGCGCGCAGGGGTGCGTTCGCGGGACCGCCGCCCCCGCCCGCCAGGTAGATGAAACATCACCAATCCCGATTTGTGTACGAGATGCGACTTACTGACGCATAGAGCACATAAATCGGGATTCGTTCACAAATCGGGATTCGTCACGGTCCCACCGTGCCCCTAGCATGAAATAGCATGAGACGATCGACTGTGACGGGCCGGGTTCTGGAGCGAGCCCGCCACCAGGGTGGCGTGCTCGTCTGGCTGGACGCCCAGGAGGAGGGTGCCACACCGCGCTTGGTTGGTGAGCTGGTACGCGAGGGCGTGCTCCGCCGCCCCTGGCGCGGCGTCTACGTCCTCGCCGGCGTCCCCGAGGACCACCTGCTTCGGGTGCGCTGCGCCCTCGCCCTCGCCGGACCGGGGTCCGTGACGTCGCACCGGTCCGCTGCGTGGCTTCACGGTCTGGTCGACCGCCCGCCGGCGGTCGCCGAGGTGACCGCTGCCAGGGGAAAGGCGGCGACTAGCCGCAAAGGCATCGTGATCCACTCCTCCCGGGAGGCGGTTCCGGTACAGCGTTGCAGGGGGGTCCCATGCACGACGCCGCTGCGGACCCTCGTCGACCTGGCCGCCGAGTTGCCGCGACGCGATCTGGATGCCGCCGTTGACAGAGCGTTGGCCGGGGGCCTGGTCCGGCTCGACGACCTGCGCCTACTGGGGAAACGCCGTTCCCGACGGGGCCAGGGCCGCCTGCGCTTGTCTTCCAGGCAGCGAGGCCTGGTTGGCGGTCCCCGGCCAAGCGTTCTCGAGAGCCGCATGTCCAGGCTGCTGCAAAGGTCGGGCCTGGCCTGCCTTCATGCGGAGGTTGTCGCTGCAGCCGACGGCCGGTACCGAGTGGACTACGCCTGCGCTGAGGTGCGCCTGGCCGTGGAGGCCTACGGCTACTCCTGGCACCACACGCCCGAGCAACTTGCTCACGACCTCGAACGTCAGACGAGTCTCACCAGTGCTGGATGGACCGTCCTGGCATACACGTGGCGGCAAGTGGAGCGTGATCCCGAGCGGGTGCTGTCCGAGGTGGTTGCGATGCACGCCAGGCTCTCCGGTGCCCGCCGAAGCGCGCTAGCCGGCAGGACAGGCTCTCCGGTGCCCGCCGAAGCGCGCTAGCCGGCACGCCAGCGTCTCCAAGACGAGCCGACTGCACCTGCCGGGACGAGGCTCCCGCCGGCCGCATCATAGCAACGGACGAACGCGCGTTCGCTGGTAGCCTGGAGCCGTGCCGAAGGGCGGATCCTCACGTCTGGTCGTACGCGGCGCTCGGGAACACAACCTCAAGAACGTCTCCCTCGACCTCCCCCGGGACCGTCTGATCGTTTTCACCGGCCTGTCCGGATCGGGGAAGAGCTCTCTCGCGTTCGACACGATCTACGCCGAGGGGCAGCGGCGCTACGTCGAGTCGCTGTCCAGCTACGCCCGCCAGTTTCTCGGCCAGATGGACAAGCCCGACGTCGATTTCATCGAGGGCCTATCGCCGGCGATCTCCATTGACCAGAAGTCGGCGTCTCGCAATCCCCGCTCGACGGTGGGGACCATCACCGAGGTCTACGACTACCTGCGGCTGCTGTACGCGCGCATCGGTGTCCCGCACTGCCCCGAGCACGGGGTCGTCGTGGCCAGGCAGACCCCGCAGCAGATCGTGGATCGCGTGCTGGAACTGCCTGAGGGAACCCGCTTCCAGGTGTTGGCGCCGGTCGTCCGGGGTCGCAAGGGCGAGTACCAGAGCCTGCTGGAGGAGCTTGCCGGCCAGGGTTATGCCCGGGCGAGGATCGACGGGGAGGTCCACGATCTTTCCGACCCACCCAAACTGGCCCGCTACGAGATGCACACAGTCGAAGTTGTCGTGGACCGGCTGGTAAAGCGGGCGGGTATCGAACGGCGCCTGACGGACTCGCTGGAGACGGCGCTGCGACTCGCCGAGGGTGTCGCGGAGGTTCAGATCGTCTCTCGTCCCGAGGAGCACTCCGAGGAGCACTCCGAAGAGCACTCCGAAGAGCACTCCGAGGAGGACTCCGACGTGGAGCCGGAGGTGTTGACGTTCTCCCAGCACCTGGCCTGTCCCGTCGACGGTCGGTCGTTCGACGAGCTTGCGCCGCGGAACTTCAGCTTCAACTCCCCCTACGGTGCGTGCCCCTCGTGCGGCGGGCTGGGGACCCGCTTCGAAGTGGACCCGGAGCTGGTGGTGAGGGACCCGGACCTTTCCGTTGCCGGGGGCGCCATCACCCCGTGGTCGGGCAATCGCAGCGAGTACTTCATCAGGGTGCTGGAAGCCGTCGCCTCTGCATGCGGGTTCTCCGTCGACACACCCTGGCGGAAGTTGAAGAAGGCCGACCAAAAGGCGGTGCTCTTCGGCCTGGGGACGAAGAAGGTGCACGTCCAGTACCGCAACCGCTACGGGCGTATCCGGTCCTACGACACCCACTACGAGGGCGTCGTCCCCTGGCTGGCCCGCCGGCACTCTGAGGCCGATTCCGACTACGCCCGCGAGACGATCGAGGGCTACATGCGGGAGGTGCCCTGCCCGGCGTGCGGCGGCGCCCGGCTCAAGCCGGAGAGTCTGGCGGTGACGGTGGCGGGGAAGAACATCTTCGAGCTGTGTGACCTGTCCCTGGCTGCGGCGCACGATGTCATCGGCTCGCTCGAGCTCTCCGAACGCGACCATCTGATCGCCGACCGGGTGCTCAAGGAGATCCGGGCGCGGATGCAGTTCCTGCTCGACGTCGGTCTCGACTACCTGAGCCTGAACCGCTCGGCGGCCACTCTGGCCGGGGGGGAAGCCCAGCGCATCCGCCTCGCCTCCCAGATCGGGAGCGGTCTCGTCGGGGTGCTGTACGTCCTCGACGAGCCGTCGATCGGGCTGCACCAGAGGGACAACCACAAGCTGATCGAGACACTGCTCCGACTCCGCGACCTGGGGAACACGGTGATAGTCGTGGAGCACGACGAGGACACGATCCGCGTCGCGGACCACGTTGTGGACATCGGACCGGGGGCGGGGGAGCACGGGGGCAGGATCGTTGTCTCCGGCCCCGTGGCGTCGCTCCTCGGTTGCCGCGAGTCGATCACCGGTCAGTACCTCACCGGGAAGCGGTCGATCCCGGTTCCTGAGCTCCGCCGCTCGCCGTCTGGGTTCCTGACCGTGGTCGGGGCGCGCGAGCACAACCTGAAGGACATCGACGTCGAGATCCCCCTTGGTTGCATGGTGGCGGTGACGGGCGTGTCGGGGTCCGGGAAGTCGACACTGGTGAACGACATCCTCCTCAAGGCTTTGATGCAGAGGATCTACAGGTCGAAGGAGGTGCCGGGGCGCCACACCAGGATCGACGGGATCGACGCCTTGGACAAGGTGATCGACATAGACCAGTCGCCGATCGGGAGGACGCCACGCTCGAACCCGGCTACCTACACGGGCGTGTTCGATCACATCCGCCGCCTGTTCGCGTCTACGACCGAGGCGAAGGTGCGCGGCTACCAGCCGGGACGCTTCTCGTTCAACGTGAAGGGTGGCAGGTGCGAGGCCTGCGCCGGCGACGGGACCATCAAGATCGAGATGCACTTCCTCCCCGACGTGTACGTCCCGTGCGAGGTGTGCAAAGGTGCTCGCTACAACAGGGACACCCTCGACGTGACTTTCAAGGGTCGCAACATTGCAGAGGTGCTCGACATGCCCTGCGAGGAGGCGCTCGCCTTTTTCGCCAACCAGCCGGCCATCGCCCGGCACATGCAGACCCTCGTCGACGTGGGGCTCGGCTACGTGCGGCTCGGGCAGCCCGCCCCGACGCTTTCGGGTGGCGAGGCGCAGCGGATCAAGCTGGCCAGCGAGCTGTCGAAGCGATCGACCGGTCACACGATCTACCTGCTGGACGAGCCGACCACCGGGCTGCACTTCGAGGACATCCGCAAGCTGCTCGCCGTCCTTTCCCGCCTGGTCGACCAGGGCAACACGGTCCTGGTCATCGAGCACAACCTCGACGTGATCAAGACGGCGGACTGGATCGTCGACCTAGGTCCCGAGGGAGGCGACGGGGGCGGCCGGATCGTCGTGGAAGGGACGCCCGAGACGGTGGCCAAGACGGCGGACTCCTACACCGGGCGGTTCCTCGCGCCGCTGCTCGCCGTCTAACCAGGCGCCTGGGCCGCCGTTCAGGTGATGTCGAGCATGCGCTGCAGGGCGACTCGAGCCCACGACGCCGTGTCGGGGTCTACCGTTATCTGGTTGACGACCCTGCCGGCCGCCAGCTCTTCGAGTACCCAGGCCAGGTGGGGGGCATCGATGCGGAACATCGTCGAGCACGGGCATACGAGCGGGTCGAGGGACTGGATCCTGAGCGACGGGTGTTCCGCCGCGAGGCGTTGGACGAGGTGTATCTCCGTGGCCACTGCTACGGCCGTGCCGGGTGGGGCGCTCGCGGCGAGAGTGTCGACGGTGGCGATGATGTGGTCTGTGCTTCCCACGGCGTCGGCCAGGGCGACGACGTCGTGGCTGCATTCGGGGTGGGCGATGACGACCCCGTCGGGGTGGGCCGCCCGAAAGTCCGCCACGTGGGAGGTGCGGAACCGCTGGTGGACCGAGCAGTGGCCCTTCCACAACAAGAAGCGGGCCTCCTTGATGTCCGCGTCGCGCAGGCCTCCCGACTCGAGGCGCGGGTCCCACACCGCCATGTCCTGCTCGCCGAAGCCCAGCTGGTAGGCGGTGTTGCGCCCCAGGTGCTGGTCCGGGAAGAAGAGGACCTTCGTCTCTGGGCCGTGCTGCTGGAGGGCCCAGGTGACGACCGCCTTCGCGTTGGACGAGGTGCACACGGCCCCACCGGCTCGACCGACGAACGCCTTCAGTGCGGCGGCGGAGTTCATGTAGGTGACCGGCACGACCGACTTCACGTCAGTCACGCGGGCGAGGGTCTCCCAGGCCTCCTCGACGGATTCGAGGTCAGCCATGTCGGCCATGGAGCACCCTGCGTTCAGGTCCGGGAGGATGACCACCTGGTCCGGTCCGGTGAGGATGTCGGCGGATTCCGCCATGAAGTGGACTCCGCAGAAGACGACGTACTCGGCGTCGGACCTTGCGGCGAGCCGCGAGAGGCCGAAGCTGTCGCCGCGGGCATCGGCCCAGCGCATCACCTCTTCCCGCTGGTAGTGGTGGCCGAGGATCATCACGCGGGTGCCGAGGGCGCGCTTGGCCATGCCGATACGGGCCGCGAGGTCCTCGTCGGTGGCGGTGACGTAGCCCGGGGGGAGAGGGGCTTGCAGCCGAAGCATGGAAACCTCCGATTTGGGATCACCTCGATTCGCGGTCGGCGGGGACAGCCCGGTCGCCCATCCGCGGGTATGTCGACCTCGAGGTGGATATGTCGCCGGATTCCGGGCCGGCTCGCGCGCCAGCATACGACCCGCCGGACCTTCACGCGCATGCCCCGATCAGCGCGCCCGCTAGCCGCCGCCCGGCTCGCCCGCCGCAACGACCCGCGGGCGCGGCAAACTCGAACTGTGCTCCAACGCCCGCCCGCCGGCAGCATCCCCGACGCCCCGGGCTCCTACCAGTTCCGCGACCGGGACGGGCGGGTCAT
>DATGKR010000133.1:0-4330 GCA_035294565.1 Acidimicrobiales bacterium
GTAGGCCCTGCCGGTCGCCACGACGGCGACGGCGGAACAGTCCGGCGGGGCTGTCCAGCCGAGCAGGTCCCGGCGTCGGGTGAACGACAGCTGCAGCGTGCTCAGCGCCGTGCGCCCGGGAATCCGCACGAATGTCGGCCGGCCTTCGGCTGCCACGCCGGCGCCGAGCCGGCGCAGCAGCGCCAGGGCCAACGCCGCCGGATCGACGAGAGGGGCTGGAGCTGTCGGGGCCGCTGCGTCGGCGGCCCGTCCCTCGGCGGGGGAGCGCTCCGGGCTGCTCCCGCTGGATCGGTGTTCACCTCGGGTCGCATCGGGTCCGGCCGGGTTGGGTTGGGCCGGGTTGGGTTGGGCCGGGTTGGGTTGGGCGGTCATCCAAGGCTCTCCGTTCGGTTGCACCAGGGAGGGCCGCCCGACGCCCGAGAAAGCAGGGGCAGAATGAGAGTATATGAAAATCTATAATGAGGTCAAGGGTCTGATACCACCCGGAGGTGCAGCTCGGCAAGCTGAGACTCTTCTACCGGGCTCGGCGCCCCCATGAGCAGGTCCCGGGCGGACTGGTTCAACGGGAAGGCGATCACCTCCCGCAGGTTCGCCTGGTCCTCGAGGAGCATCAGGATCCGGTCGAAGCCCGGAGCGATGCCGGCGTGCGGCGGCGGGCCGAAGTGGAAGGCGTTCCAAAGGGCAGGGAACGACCGGCGGATACGCTCGGGTCCGTAACCCGCGATCGCGAAGGCGGCCTCCATGACCTCGGGCAAGTGGTTGCGGACGGCGCCGGACGACAGTTCCACGCCGTTGCACACCAGGTCGTACTGGTAGGCGAGGATCTCACCCGGATCCTTGCTTCGCAGGGCGTCGAGGCCCCCCTGGGGCATCGAGAATGGGTTGTGCGAGAAGTCCCAGCCTCCAGTGTCCTCGTTGAGCTCGAACATGGGGAAGTCGACGACCCAGCAGAAGGCCAACTCCTGCCGATCGGCGAGCCCCAAATCCTTGCCGAGCCGGCTTCGCTGATCGCCGAGGACCGCCGACGCCTTCTGCCGGGGACCGGCGGCGCAGAGAACCGCGTCGCCCTCGGTGGCGCCTGCCGCCCGGAGGAGCAGCTCCGCCTCGCCGGGGGCAAGCTTCTTGGAGAGCGACCCCCGCAGACCGGCCGGATCGACCTGGAGCCAGCTCCCCGTCGCGCCGGCTTTGCGGCCCGCGTCAGCGAACTCGTCGAACCACCTCCGTGGGCGTGAGGCCGCGCCCGGGGCCCGTAAAACCCGGACGACGTGGCCCTGCGCCGCCGCTTCGGCGAACATCGGCAGGTCGATGCCCCTCACCGACCCTGTCACGTCGGCGATCTCCAGCCCGAAGCGCAGATCCGGCTTGTCCGTCCCGAAACGGTCGATGGCCTCAGCGAAGCCGAGGCGCGGGAACTCCTCCCTCATGGTCTTGTCAGAGCACTCGGCGACGATCCTGCGCATCAGCAATTCCACCTCGCCGAAAACGTCCTCCTGGGTGGCGAAGGCCATCTCCAGGTCGATCTGGTAGAACTCGCCGGGGCTGCGGTCGGCGCGCGATGCCTCGTCCCTGAAACACGGAGCGATCTGGAAGTAGCGGTCCACTCCTCCGGCCATGAGGAGCTGCTTGAACTGCTGGGGAGCCTGGGGCAAAGCGTAGAATTCGCCCGGATACAGCCGGCTGGGTACCAGGAAGTCCCGCGCCCCCTCGGGTGAGGACGCAGTGAGGATCGGTGTCTGGACCTCCAGGAAGCCTCGTCCCCCCAGGTGCTCCCGCACGACCCGAGCCAGACGGGCGCGTGCCGCCATCCTCTCGAGCAGCGGACCGCGTCTCATGTCCAGGTACCGGTAGCGCAGCCGGGTCTCCTCACCAACCTCGGTGTCGCGCTCCACCGGGAAAGGCAGGACCTCGGCCGCGGCCAGCACCTCTACCCGGTCGACCCTGACCTCCACCTCGCCGGTGTCGAGCTTGGGGTTCACCGTCTCGGGGCTGCGCGCGACGACGCGTCCGGTCACGCTGACGGTGCTTTCCACACGCAGGCGGGACAACTCGTCGAAGGAGGCGCTGGCCGGGTCGGCGACGAGCTGGACGATCCCGGCCGGCTCGCACCCGCCGCTGTCGCGCAGGTCGACGAAGAGCAGCCCTCCGTGGTCGCGCTTGGCCGCCACCCACCCGGCGAGGCGGACCGTCCGGCCGACATCGCCGGTGCCGAGGGAGCCGGCCCAGGTGTCTCGGTAACGGTTGATCGCGAGGGGCCTGGTCGCGGGCACGGCGAGCCAGGCTAATCCCTGTTCTTGGCCTCCTGCCGCTCCCGTATGTCGATCACTCCGCCCTCGGGTGACAGGAGCCGGTCGAGCATCCGCCTGATCGAGTCGAGGCTCTCCCGCAGGCTCACGACGTCCTCGAGAAGCCTGCTTCGAATCTCCCCGCCGGACGCGGAACCCCCCTCGAACGAGGGCTGGGTCGGCGTGGCCGACACAGTCGGCTGGGCCGCCTTTTCAGGTTCGATGGGCGTGAAGATGCCCGGATGGGCCGCCTTTTCAGCTTCGCTTGACGGCGCCTCGGGCCGGCAGGGGGCATCCTCATCGGCGGGCGTCTGATCGGTCAGCGGAGCGGTCTGGCTAGCAAAGCTCCCCGCCGGCGGACGGCGGGTCAACTTCACCGAGTACATCGCTCGGTCGGCGCGGTCGATCAGCTCCTCCGCCGAGTCAGGAGTACCCCTGTCGACCGCCGAGCCCACCGACGCGGCGACCGGCCAGCGCACCCCCTCCAGCTCCACCGCCTCGCTGAGAGCTGCGGCGATCCGACCGGCAACGGCCTCGGCCTGCTCGGCGGCGCCGAGCCCCTCGCACAGCACAGCGAACTCGTCTCCACCAATCCGGGCGACCACGTCGGCGGCTCGTACCGTGTGACGCAAGCGGGCGCCGATGGCGAAAAGCACTCGGTCACCGAGGGCGTGGCCCCCCTGGTCGTTGACAGTCTTGAAGTCATCCAGATCGACGTAAACGACACCGACGTGGCGAGACTGCCGCTGGTTGCGGCGGAGGGCCTGCTCGATCTGCTCCACGAAATGGCTGCGGTTGATCAACCCGGTCAGCGAGTCGTGAGTGGCGAGGTGGTACAGGTTCGCCTGGCGGGCGTAGTCCTCGTGCACGTCGGCCGCGGCGACTGCGATCAGAGGGATCCCATTGACGTCGTGGCGGCTGATCCACCAACGGGCCCACCTCGAGCCGTGCGGTCCGACCAGCTGGTAATCGGCGGTCAGAGGCTGGCCCTCGTTGGCCACGCGGGCGACGTCCTCCTGCAGCCGGGCGCGGGCGTCGGGGTCCACGACGCTTAGCCACCCGCTGCCAAGAGAGGCCGCCCGATCTAGACCGGAAAGGTCGCTCCACCTGCGGTTGACGGCGCGGACGTCGCCGTTCCCATCGGCTATCACCATGGCGAACGGAACTATCTCTAGGGCCGCCAGTGCCGCGGTCTGGGTTTCAGCTCCGATGTCTTCTGCCAACTACCCCAGGCCCCTTGGTGCTTGGTTGATCGACAAATCGTAGACGAGAGGCAAGCGAAGGGTACACCGAATCGGACAATTAGGCGAAAGTTCTCGCGTCAAAACCGGCCTTCCGGGAAAAGCCGGCGGGCGTTGGTGCGTGGCCGGCTGTATGCGAGGCGAGGTGCGGCGGGCGGGAGTGAGCGGTCACGCTTCGCGCTGGAGGCGGGCCACCACGGGGCCGAAGGTCGCCCGTTTCCCTAAGTGTCCACTGTCGCCATCCCAGGAGCGACCCTCTGGACAGTTTGGTCAAAATATTCGCCCCAAGTGTCCAGAGCGTGCCCTGCGGCGACCCGGCCATGGACAGTTAGGGAAAAACCTTCCCGGCGCCCCGGCGAGGCCGGAGGGGCTGGAGCGCTGTGGCGCAGCGCCTGGCGGGGTCCTCGGCGCCCCGGCGAGGCTGGAGGGGCTGGAGCGCTGTGGCGCAGCGCCTGGCGGGGTCCACGGCGCCCCGGCGAGGCCGGAGGGCAGGGTGGCGCCCGCGCCCGGCGGGGTCCTCGGCGCCCCGGCGAGGCCGGAGGGCAGGGTGGCGCAGCGTGGCGACCGGGCCGCGCCTAGGGCAGAAAGGCCGCTAGGAGCGCCCCCGGAGACGTGCCGCGGTCCGTCGCGCCCGCCTGGCCATCGCCAGCCCGCCGCCGCCGGCGCAGAGCAGGCCGAGACCTGCCCACGGCTGCCAGGGGCCTCCCATGGCCCCGGTGAACGGCAGCTTCGACTGGGCCTGGGCGGTGGTCGCTCCGGCCGCCGACACCGCGGGGGCCTGCACGGCGTAGGAGCCGGTCAGCACGC
>DATGKR010000134.1:0-21798 GCA_035294565.1 Acidimicrobiales bacterium
GACCGACCTCCGGCCGACATTGAGCGGTGCAGCGGTCAGTCAGCTGCATATGCACGACCCGCCTACCTGCACCTTTGCCCGAGCGGAGGTCCGGGCAGCTCAATAACCGACAGAACCCCCGCCACCAGTTCCCTTGGTTCCTCGCGCCCTCGCTCAAGTGCGCGACGCTGTGACCAGCACTTTCGCGTTGGCCTCCGCGTCGAAGATGCGAGTTTCTCGGGTAGATTTCTCGGGGCCTGCTCACGGGATTTCACCACCGTCGGCGTGCTCACATGAAGGCGTTCGGCCAGCTCGCCCGGAGGCCCGTCGGTCTCCCAGAGCACTTTGAGCATCCGACCGCCAGTCCCCAGACCCCAACAACCCCTGACAGGAGGTGAAACCAACAGCCCCACGGCCATCCAAGGTGACCCCTCCAGCCCCCACGCCACGGCCCTGTACGAAAACACCGGACTGGGTGTACGGATTCGTCGGAATACTCAGCGTCAGGGCTCTGCGTGTCGTGACCTTGGGGCAGGTCATCCGAAGGTCAGAGGTAGGAAGGCATCACGCTGAGACTGACTGGATCCCAACGCCGGGCTCCGCTCGGAGCGGGCCGTGGGCTTCGCTAAAATGGTATAGTTACTATACCGAATGATGGAGTTCGAGTTGGACCCGGACACAAGCGCAGCCAACGAAGCGAAGCACGGAATCAACTTCACCCAGGCCGAAGACCTGTGGACCGACCCTCTGCGGTTCGAGGTGCCAGCTCGGACGGTCGATGAGGAGCGTTGGCTGGTGATCGGCCAGATCGAGGGGAGGCACTGGTCCGCCGTGGTCACCTACCGCGAGGGAAAGGTCAGGCTCATCTCCGTGCGCCGTTCACGAGACGAAGAGGTGGCGATCTATGAAAGCTAAGGAACTGGACCAGCGCTTCGATCGGGGCGAGGACATCACCGGCAGCCTCGACCTCAGCGGGGCGCGCCGACCCGGCGTCGAACAGCGACGTGTCAACGTCGATTTCCCCTCGTGGATGATCGACGCACTCGACCACGAGGCGAAGAGGCTCGGGGTCACCCGCCAGTCGATCATAAAGGTATGGATCGCCGAACGACTCGAACACCGGGACCCAGCTGTCGCCTGACCCGTGGGCGGAGTACGTCAGATCTTTGCCGCCGCCCCCTGCTTCGTGGTCGCCGTCCCGGCTCGTGGGGGTCGAACCAGCCAATGAGGGTTGCGGTGGTCATGTGGCCCGACACCTTCGAGGATTGGTACGAGCCGCTCGGAATCGACCGGAACACCTTCCTTGACGGCTACGAGGGCGAATGGACAATTTCCTTCGCGGCGGCCCTCGCAGCCGGTGGGCACGACGTCCACCTGGTGTTCGGTAGCCGGCGTGGCGCGCCGTCGGGCCGACAGGCGCCGTCGGGTGCAACGGTCCACTTCGTTGGTGTTCCGGCTGCCTATCTTGCCTTCTTGCATGCCACATGGGGGTCGCACCGGCTGACCGTCTTTGAGAGGCTCTGGCCGGCCGCCCCGCTGCTCGCCGCGGCCTCGCCGGCGCTGGTCCGGCGGGTCGGTGGCCTGCGGCCCGACGCGATCATCATCCAGGACTACGAGACCTTGCGCTTCGACGTGCTCGCTCCCATTCTGCGGGCCTCCGGCCATCGGGTCATCGGCCTTGACACGGGCGGATCGGCCCAGCCGTCGAAGGCACCGTGGAAGCGGGCGACGCGCTCGCTGGCAAACGAGCTGTTGGCCGCCAATGATCCGGAGGCCGACCGGCTGCGAGCCGCCGGTCACACCCGCGTGGAGGTCTGGCCGGCCCCGGTTCGCACCGACGTGTTCGTCCCCGGCGATCGGGCCGCTGCCCGGGGGGAGCTCGGCGTGCCAACCGAGGAACGGCTGGTCTTCTCCGCTGGACGGCTGCACGCCGTGAAGAACCTCCCGCTTTTGGCTGCAACGTGCGCCGAGCTGGGCGTGTCCCTGGTGCTCGCTGGAGAAGGACCCGAGCGCCGCACCCTCGAAGAGCGGAAATATCCCGGCCTGCGCCTGCTCGGGAGGACTCCCATAGAGCGCGTCGCCCGCTGGTACGCCGCCTGCGACGTCGTCGCCCTGGCGTCCCTGCAGGAAGGCCAGCCGGTCGCCGTCCTCGAGGCGCTGGCGTGCGCCCGGGCGGTGGTGGCGACCAGGGTGGGCGGCCTGGACCGGGTCGTCGGCGAGTGGGGAGCCGGCTGGTTGGTGCCGCCCCGCGACCCGGTCGCGTTGAAGGACGCCCTCGCCGAAGCCCTGAGCGATTCGTCCGAAGCCGACACCCGAGGTCGTCGGGGCCATCATCAGGTTGCCGCCCGGCATTCCCTGGCGGCTGTCGGTGCCTGGATCAGCCGGCGGCTGACCGACACCTGATCCGCCCTCGGTGCTCGATGCGTAGCGGCCAGCCGGGGGGAGCGCGTCGGACGACGACCTCGCCGTCCACCAGGGCCGCGTCCACTTCGGTCCCGTAGGCGGCCGCCAGGTCGGAGAAGGCCACCAATCTCCGGACCCCGCACTCCCGCCAGGCTTCGAGATGGCCGGGCGCCCAGCTTGGCCCCGCCACGGCCATGTCCCGGTCGTGCCAATAGCCGACGACCGGGACGTCACGTTGGCACCACGCCGGGTCGGCTTCGTCGAGGTACGGCGAACCCACCCCGACCGACCAGGTGGGCACGGGCAGATCCAACCGACAGATCCCCCAGGAGTTGAAAAGCTTGAGTCCTTGGCGTCGGGCCGCGGTCACGGTGTTCAAGCCCCAGGCTTCGCCCGGGGCAACGAGTGCCGTCGCCGAACCGCACTCCGCCTGCCAGCGCCCGATGACAGCGACCTGCGCTTCCACGGACGGCTCGCGCTCGAAGCGAGGTGGCCACATCTCCCTGAACCATGCCGGATTCGTACGACCATCCGGCGCGCCCAGCCACACCTGTACGTCGGGATCGAGATGGGTGAAGCCGTGGCACTCCAGGTCGAGGAATCCATGTGCTCGCCCTTCGTCGAGGTGGGCCCACTCGTCCGGGTTGGCGGACCGGGAGGGGACTATCGTGCCGTCGTCGCAGACCCAGCCAGGACAGCAGAAGACCGACATCCGCCCGTCGCCCAGCGCAGCCCACAACGCCGACCAGGCTTCCGCTGGTACATCGTCGTGGGCCCAATCCTGCAAGAGGCGTTTCATCGATGCGCCCGGGTCGTCCAGACGCAGGGCCATGACCCCCCGCATATCCGGCCGGACCAGCGCGCCCAAGGCGTCGCGCACCGCCGCGAGCCTCTGTTCGGGCTCGGGTGGCGGTCCAGTTAGCAGGGGACGGCCGATCTGCACCTCGAAGTCGATGCTGTCGGGGTCGGGTACGAGCAGCAGCCCCTCGCCGTCATCCACCGACGCGTCGGCGCCGGCACGCACGGGAACGCCCGCCGCGACCAGCGTGCCGAGCCACTCGAAGGCGGAAGGCTGACAAGCGCCGGTGGCGTCTCCCCACATGGCCACCCCAGGGTCGAGGGACGGATCGATCAGGCGGACGCAGAGGGCGGTCGCGGACACCGTTGAGTTGTAGCAGAGGGCTGACCCGGGTTTCTGCATGCGGCCACCGCACGGGCTGGGCTTCGCTCAGCGGGCGGGTGTGGCCGCTTTGACCGCCGAGGCGGGTGTAGGAGATCATTACCGGAGCCGATGAGACCTCTAGGAGGCCCACAGTCGTGGCCAGCGGGGCGTGGGCCAGGTCGATGATGAGACTCAACCGGTTCGTTTCCCCGACCAGCAGCGTGCACGCCGGCTGCAGCGGCCTGCGCGAGGGCAGCTGGGTTTTCGGGCTCGCCGTGAGCACGAGCCAGCAGGTTGGCCGGCGACCGCTCGCCCAGGAAGCAGCCGCCGGGGTGAGCATGCAGAGCGGCTCACTTTGACCGTCGCACTCATCGTTCTCGCCCTGTTCTTCGCTTGGAGCATGGGAGCCCACTACACGGGCGCCTGCATGGGCATGCCCCACGCCCTTGGCGCTCTCACACGCTGGCAGGCGCTCGTGGTCATGGCGCCACTCGCCTTCCTCGGCGCGACGTTCGCCAGCCACGCCGTCGAGCTAACGGTCGCCGATCGCCTGACGACCCGGGATCTTGGTTTGCCCGCCGGGATGGTCGCCGTCGGTGTTGCGTTCGCCTTGACGACTGTCTACACCCAGCTCAGGGTTCCGACCTCGACGATTCAGATCCTCGTCTTCTCCTTCGTCGGTCTCGCTCTCGGCGACCGCATGGAGGTGCGTTGGCTCACGATCGGACTGCTTGCGACCACCTGGGTCTGCGCCCCAATCGTCGCCTGCGGTCTCGGATATGCCTTGACGAAATGCTTCGACCGCATCCCCGTGTTTCGCGAACCGAAGCCCTTCGACTCCAGCCAAGCCACCGTTGGCCCCAGCTCGGCGGGCTATTCGCAGGTGGCTACCGCCTCCGACGTGCTTGCCGTCGCGCTGGTCGCAGTCGGTGCCGGGGCTTCCTTCGTCATGGGAAGCAACGACGTCGCGAACGCCACCGGCGCGCTCGTCGCAACGCGGATCTTCTCGCCGCTCGCCGCCGGTGCCGTCGGCGGCGCCGGGCTCGCGGTCGGGGTGCTGACGTGGGGGCGACCGCTGCTCGAGAGGATCGCCTTCGAGATCGTGGAGCTCGACCGTCCGATGGCCACTGCTGCGCAGGCCGTGCAGGCCGCCGTCGTCATCACTGCCGTCAGCTTCGGACTTTTCACCTCGATGAACCAGGCTCTCGTCGGCGCGATGACAGGCGCAGGGATGGCCCGAGGACGCGAGACGGTGAGCCGAAAGGTGCTCACCGGGATCCTCCGCGGCTGGGTCTTGGGGCCAGCGGCGGCCACCGCCCTGGCGTTCGGGATCGCCCGTGTCGTGGTTGTCCTCGCTGGCAGCGGTGCCCTCAGGTGAAGAGACCCACTTCCGTCGGTCCTCGCTGTCAGACCACCGGCGCAGTCCCGCCGTCGGTGACCTCGACGCCGTGCTCGCGAAGTGCCGATTCGAATGCCGCAGGGTCGTCCGGGGTCAAGAAAGCCCTGACTGTCTTGCCGGTGTCCACGAGGAAGGCGACCGTCTTGTTGGGGCGACGCAGGTCGAAGTTGGCCCAGTATCGTGGGTTGGCGGTTCCCCAAATACGGCCGCGGCCGCGCAACGCAGACATGTCGGTGCGAGATACCGAGCGGATGGCAGCGAGCGGAACGCGCTTCACGACGCCAGGGAAGTAGTAGCCCCTGATGGTGAGGGCGTCGTCGGTCACGCCGATGGAAGCATCGTGATAGGCCATGGTCCCCTCCTTGGGTTCTTGCGGGGGATAGCAGCAGGAGTCGCCCTTCCTGACCGCGCAGCGATGCTATCCCAGCCCGGTTGGAGCACCCTGTCAGTGCCGCCACCGATTCAGGGGCTCGGCGTCGAAGCTTCGACGTTGACGCGGCCAGACCCAGACGGTAGCGTTCGACTGTCGACCGATTGATCGGTCAACACATGTTGGGGAATCGGCATTTGCGGAGAAGAGCCCTGGATGCTTTGCTCGTTGAGCGCCCGAAAGTCGTTCGGCGTCGCCGCCGTCTGCGCCCTGCTCGCGTCTGGCGCGATGGCCGAGCCGTCGCTGGCGACCACCTCTGGGCCGGGGCCACTGTGGGGTGCTTCGTGCTACAAGGTTCGCGACGCCAACTCTCCCTATTTTTCATCCCATTACGTTTACGGCGCCACTAACGTCGACGCGCAAGCCGGCAACGCTTCTCTGACCGCCAACGAATCGGCGTCCGGTACGGTCACTGTCTTTCGCGCCGACAGCGCCGACGACGACAACCAGGTGAACTATTTCGCCACTGGGTATCAGCCGACCACCGGCCAGGCGATAGGTGCCCGACCCAACGCCGGGAGCTTCCTCGGCATTCGTTACCGGACTGGACGTGGCGCTTCCTCAGCGGTCCACTTCGCTTGGCTGCGCACGTGGCCCCATGAGCAGCGGTATCTCTCTGACATGTCGCCTGTCCCCGTAACCACCTACATCGCACCGGGCAACCTCGGTCTCATCGTCACCGACACCGACCTGGCCACCGCGGGGAGCCTCCACGCACTCGACCGCGCCGTGCGTGCCGGCGGTCCGGATGTATTTGTGCGCCACCTGGTGGTGAGCCGAGCCGCCGGATCTCCGGTCGTATCGGCTTCCCTGGTGGCCTACGGCAACTTCAGCCCCATTGCCTCCGAAGTGCCCTACATACCCTTCGAGGACTCGGGATGCGCGACTCAGGCGAACCTCTCGAAGGTGGGGAGCTACTCGATCTCCGAGCAACTGGCCACGGTCTCGTGGTCGGGGGTCGATCTCCTGACCGGCCAGCCGGCGACCGCCTCCGTGGCCATGGGATTCGACGGTCAGACATCGCGCTACCAGATCGGCGCCGACAGCCAGGACCCGCTCGCCCCTCCGGGGCCGCCCGACGGTTACGAGCAGCTGGAGGCCGCACCGTACAGGCTGGGCGATTCGACGGCCGACGCTGGCCAGCCAACGATCGCTCTCGAACGCCCGCTGGTGTTCGGGCCCACCGGGATCGCCAGCGCGCGGCTCTATGTAGCTGCCGAGCCTCGGGCGCACATGGCTGTCGCCCAGATCGTCGCTGCTCGTCAGGACAGCTTCGACGAGCAGCTTGCGCAGGTGGAAGCCGCGTGGCAGGCGCTCTTCCGCCACGTCCCGCTACCGGCAACCCAGGATTCCCGGGTGGTCGAGGTGGCGGAGCGCTCAGTGATCACGATGTTGCTCGCCATCGACCCGAGGACCGGTGCAATCGTGGCGTCCTCGGACACCCAGGGCCCCTACGGAGAGGACTGGATCCGAGACGGGTCGTTCATCAATGCCGCACTCGACGAGAACGGCTTCGTGGCACTCGCCACGCGCCATGACCTCTTCTACGCTCGCACCCAGTCCGCCCCCGATCATCCTCTGCCAGGGGTTCCTTTCGGGAACTGGCCAATGAACATGTACATGACAGGACAGCCCGGCGGGCCGATCCCGTGGGAGATCGACGAGACCGGCTACGGCGCCTGGACTCTCTGGCGCCAGGCCCGGTTCGTGCCCGCTCAGGGACGTATCCAGTACCTCCACGAGGTCTTTCCCGCGATTGCCCGCGCGGCGGACTTTCTCCTGGCCTGCCAGGATCCCGACAACGGCTTCCAGTGCGCGGCGAGCGAGGACGACAACTTCACCCCTAGCCAGACCCTGCACGGTGCCCTGCCGGACCTGCTCGCTTTGCGCTCGGCGGTGGCCGCTGCCACCGTTCTGGGCGATCATTCGACGATCGTCGACGAGTGGCAGGCTCGCGCCCAACGGCTCCAGCAGGCGATCGACTCGCTTTACGATCCCGAGGCGCACGCCTACCGGGAAGGCCCATCGTCAACCGAAGCGACCCCGGTCAACTTCGAGGACGGGGGCCTGATGCTGTGGCCCACCCAGTTGCATCCCTATGCCAACCCCACGATGGAGGGTGAAGCCGCGGCGACGCAGACAGCCATGGACGCATCCTTCGACGCGGCGGGCGGCGACTACGAGGGCGTCGCCCTGCTGGGGCTGTGCCATGCCGACAGGGGGACGGCTCCGGCCCAGCTCGGGTCGTTGCGCCAGACGCTCGACTATATGGCAAATACCTTGACCACTTCTACGGGTCTCTTCGGCGAGGGTTGGCTGCGGTGGGGGGATGGCCGGATCACCCCCCTCAATGATCAGCCCCACGTATGGGAGCATGCCCTCTTCGATATGTCTGCCCTCTGCCTGGACGGCTCGTCTTGAACCGGTCAGCCGCCGGCACGCAGGCCACGACCGTCTGCGACCGGACGGTTGGGCTCGTCGCCAGGGCGGTGGGAGACTTCAGCGAGCAGCGACGGCGCGCGCCCGGAAACGCAGCGGCTGCTCGCCGTACTCCTCGATGGCGTGGGCGATCCACCCCGCGGTCCGAGCAATGGTGAAGATCGCCTCTCCGGCGTCTTCAGGCATGCGAGCGGCGAGCGTCAGCACCGCCAGGGCCATGTCCACATTCGGCTCCAGATCGGTGCGCATGTGGACGGCGGAGATGACGCGCTCGGCAAGGGCGAGCACCGGATCGTCTGGACTCGCCGCTCGGATGTGTTCGAGGAGGACCCGGGCGCGGGGATCGCCCAGGGGGTAGAGCGGGTGACCGAAGCCAGGTACCCGCTGGTGGATCTCCATGGCCTGGGCGATGGCCGCCTCGGGGCCGGTTTCGAATGCGGTTTGGAGCAGCTGGTAGGCGTAGCGGGAGGCCCCGCCGTGCAACGGTCCAGAGAGCGGCCCGAGCCCGGCGAGGACCACCGCGTATGGGTCCGCCCTGGCCGAGGCTGCGACCCTGGCGGCCAGGGTCGAGACAGCCAGCTCGTGGTCTGCGAGCAGCACCAGCGCCGCGTTCAGGCTGGCCACCAGCCCCTGGGTGGGGCTAATTCCTGCTAGGCGCCCCCAGAGCCGTCCGGCGATGGTTCCTCGCCTCGGGGGATGCCCGTCGTCGAGGTGGAGGCGTGCCGTACGCGAGTCCACGCTCGATCCGAGGGCCTCGGTCATGGTGGCGATCAGCGAGCCCGCCCGTTCTGCTACCGATCGAGCGGTCAGGTCTGACCGAAACGGGTCTGCGGCGGAGGCCAGGACGACGGCCATGCGGAGGCGGTCGCGATTGGCCGATGGCTCAGGGAGCACGACGGGCGCCGCTTTCCAGTTTGCGGAAGGTTCGTCGTGCTCGCCTGTCCACAGCAGGCGCGCCACCTCCTCGAAGGTGGCCTTGTCGGCGAGGCGGATGGCGCTCTCTCCACGGTAGAGCACATCGTCGTCGACGATTGCCGTCAGCGATGTCTGGATCGTGAAGTCGAGCGCCGGTGGTCGGGTGGCGCGCCGAGGCCGTCCGCGCCGGGCCAGCCGCTCCACCTCCTCGGGGTCGAACCTGCTGGTCCTGGAGCCCGGCTCCCTCCAGCTGTGGAGCGTCCCCCGGCTCACGTACGCGTAGACGGTGTCCACTTTCACGCCGAGCCGGGCAGCCGTCTCGCCGGCAGACAATGCATGCATAGACTTGACGATAATCAACCTTGATATGGTTGGCAGAACGCTTCAGGCTGGTGACATGCGGACGGTTGAGAGTGTCGTGACGTTGCCTGCGATCACCGCGGTGCTCGAAAGAGTTGCTCGGGCAGCTCTCCTACCGATGCGCCGACACTGCGTCGGATCGTCGGTGATCGTGCAGGAGAGGAACTCGTCGGAGTCGTGTGGCTTCGGGACGTGGTCCATTTGAGCCCGGTCGGCTCCCCGGAAGTGCAGCGTGGGCTCAAAGGCGTCCTCGTGGCCGATACCGAGATCGGAGACGTGAGGGGAGCGGAGGGTTTCTACCACTACCGCCAGTACTCTGCGGTGGAGCTGGCGACCAGCCGGCCGCTGGAGGACGTTTGGCGGCTGCTCGTGGATGGGAGCCTGCCGGCGGCGACGGGAGAACGGTCCGAATTCGTGGAGGAGGTGCGCCCGCTGCGTGCCATCCCGCCGGGAGTCGCCGCCGTGCTCCCGGCCATTGCCAGGGTGAGCGGCCCGCTCGACGGGCTGCGGACCGCCCTGTCGTTCGCCGCCGCCGAACGCGGCTGTCGTCCCCTCTACGACATAGACCAAAAGGGGCGGCGCGCCGACGCGCTCTTTGCCGCGGCCGTCACCCCGACGCTCCTCACCGCCATCCACCGGCTTCGCGCCGGCGAGAGACCCGTCCCGCCGAGGGACGACCTGGGTTACGCGGCGAACTACCTGTGGATGCTGACCGGGGCCGAGCCACCCCCCGAGCACGCCGAGGCGTTGGAGCGCTACCTCATCTCCACCATCGACCACGGCTTCAACTCCTCGACGTTCACCGCCCGGGTCATTGCGTCCACCGGCGCCGACCTCGGGGCGTGCGTCACCGGGGCGATCGGCGCGCTGAGCGGCCCGCTGCACGGCGGGGCGCCGAGCCGCGCACTGGAGCTGCTCGACGAGATAGGTACTCCGGATCGGGCTCGAAAGGTCATCACCGAGAAAGTCCGTTCTGGACGGCGGATCATGGGGTTCGGGCACGCCGTCTACCGAACCGAGGACCCCCGCTCGCGCATGCTGCGCCACGTCGCTCAGCAGCTCGGTGGCCGCCTGGTGGAGCTGGCCGTCGAGGTCGAGCGCACCGTCGTCGAGGTGCTTGCCGAGCTCAAACCCGGTCGGGAGCTCTACACCAACGTCGAGTTCTACGCCGGCGTCGTCATGTCCGCTTGCGGAGTCCCACCCGAGATGTTCACCCCGACTTTCGCCTCGAGCCGGGTGATCGGCTGGAGCGCGAACATCCTCGAGCAGGCCGCGGACCCCAAAATCATCCGGCCGAGCGCCCGCTACGTCGGGCCTCCACCCCCTCAGCCCGTGCCTCCGATCGTTGAGAACGGCCACGCATCCCTTCCCCCCATGCACGGTCGGGCGTCTCGAGCGTGCTGATCACGGCCATCCGGAAGGGACACGCTCAGGCCCGCTAGCGTCGGGGCATGGTCCAAGACCTCGTCGACCCTCGGCGCGAAGAGCCGTCTTTCCTGCTCGGTGAGCGGGAGATGCTGGAGGCGTGGCTCGAGTTCCACCGGGCGACCCTGTTGCTCAAGTGCGGAGGTCTGGACGACTCGGGGCGCAAGGCCAGGCCGGTTCCGACGTCCAAGCTGTCGCTTCACGGGCTGGTGCGCCACATGGCCGAGGTGGAGCGAAACTGGTTCCAGCGCGTCCTGGGAAATGCCCCCGACACCCCACCGATCTGGTACGACCCGGAGGTCGCGGACAGCGAGCTCGTTCCGCTCGACGACGCCGATTGGGAGGCGGACCTCACCGCCTGGCAGGCCCAGTGCGAGGAGAGCAGACGGGCCGCCGCGAGCCGATCCCTCGACGACACGGGCACACGCCGGGGGCAGGCATGTTCGCTGCGGTGGATCTACGTGCACATGATCGAGGAGTACGCCCGCCACAACGGCCACGCAGACCTCATCCGGGAGCTCGTCGACGGCCAGGTGGGCTGGTAGGGAGCCAAGCGACGGCGTCGCCCGGTGATGGGTAGGCCCGCCCGCTGGAGAGGTAGCTTTTAGGCCATGGCGCGCCTGTCCTATGAGAGCGGGACGTCGACGGTCCCGCTCCTTGGTGAGACGATCGGGGAGAACCTCGCCAGGACGGCCGAGCGCCTACCGCGTCACGAGGCGCTGGTGGACGTCCCGTCCGGACGGCGCTGGACCTACGCCGAGCTCGAGGCTTGGGCTAAGCAAGTGGCGTCGGGACTGCGCCGACTCGGAGTGAAAAAGGGCGACCGGGTGGGCATCTGGTCCCCGAACTGCCCCGAGTGGGTTGCGGTTCAGTACGGGAGCGCCCTGATGGGGGCGGTGCTGGTCAACATCAACCCGGCCTACCGGGTCAGTGAGCTCGAGTACGTGCTCCGCCAGGCGGGGATCACGGTCCTGGTGAGCGCCACCTCCTACAAGACCAGCGATTACCGGGCGATGGTGGAGCAGGTGCGCCCCGAGGTGGAGACCCTGCGGGAGGTCGTCTACATAGGCGACGACAGTTGGGAAGCCCTCGAGGCAGAGGGGGAGGAGCAGTTCGAACCGCTCGACTTCGACGAGCCGATCAACATCCAGTACACGTCTGGCACGACCGGCTTCCCCAAGGGTGCCACCCTCTCGCACCACAACATCTTGAACAACGGTTTCTTCGTTGCCGAGCTCCTCGGCTACAGCGAAGCCGACCGGGTGTGCCTGCCGGTTCCCTTCTACCACTGCTTCGGCATGGTGCTGGGCAACCTGGCGGCCACCAGCCACGGCTCCACGATCGTCATACCCGCCCCGGTGTTCGACCCTGCCGCCAGCCTCCGCGCCGTCGAACAGGAGCGCTGCACGTCGCTCTACGGCGTCCCCACGATGTTCATCGCCGAACTGGGACTCCCGGACTTCGCCTCCTACGACCTGGGTTCGCTGCGCACCGGCCTGATGGCGGGCTCGCCGTGCCCGGTCGAGGTCATGAAGCGCGTCCAATCGGAGATGCACATGTCGGAGGTCGGCATCGCCTACGGCATGACCGAAACCTCGCCGGTTTCCACCCAGACGCGCCTCGACGACGACCTCGACCGCAGGACCGCGACCGTCGGCCGGGTGGTGCCCCACGTGGAGATCAAGGTCGTCGACCCCGAGACCGGCGCCGTGGTGCCCCGCGGCGTCCCGGGGGAGTTCTGCACGAGGGGCTACTCGGTCATGCTCGGGTACTGGGACCAGCCGGACAAGACCGCCGAGGTGGTCGACGCTGCCCGCTGGCTGCACACCGGGGATCTCGCCGTCATGCGCGAGGACGGCTACGTCAACATCGTGGGCCGTCTCAAGGACATGATCATCCGCGGCGGCGACAACGTCTACCCCCGCGAGATAGAGGAGTTCCTCTACACCCACCCCGACATCGAGGACGTTGCGGTGATCGGGGTTCCCGACAGGCGCTACGGGGAGGAGATCATGGCCTGGGTGAAGCTGCGCCCCGGCGCACCGCCGCTCGATGCGGACAGCCTCCGGGCCTTCTGCGAGGGTCGGATCGCGCACAACAAGATTCCCCGCTACGTCAAGGTTGTGGACTCTTTTCCGATGACCGTGACCGGCAAGGTGCGCAAGGTGGAGATGCGCGAGGTGAGCATCGCGGAGCTCGGGCTGACCGAGGAGGCCGGCATCCGCACGGCGTGACCGTGCGGCCGGGCGGTTGACCGCCTCGGGAAGACGCCGCACGGAGCCCCGGAGCGGACCAGTAGGGACGCCTCACGATCGCCGAGGGGGCACCGTGTCATCTGGGGAGGTCGCCGCCCCGGGCGCGGCGTCTATGACCGTTCGAGCCGCCGGGGCACGGGGCGCCCCGGTGTTGGCACCGAAACGCGGCGTAGGCACCCCCTGGAGAGCCAGGGGCAGGGCGATGTCCTCCAGTGAGCGCCGCTCGGCGTTCACTCCGAGGGCCACCTCGACCAGGGCGCCGGCCAGCATCACGGCAGCACCGATCACGTAGCCGATGAACAGAGCGAAGTGGTCCTTGCCATTGCCGATGAGCTGGCCGTAGAACCACGGGCCGAAAGCACCGAAGCATTGGGCGACAGCGAAGAACACCGCGATGGCCTTGGCTCGGACCTCGACGGGGAATATCTCGCTCACCGTGAGGTAGGCGGCCGAAGCCCCCGCCGAGGCGAAGAAGAAGATCACGCACCAGCACACCGTCTGGGTGAGAGCACTCAGGGCTCCGGCCCGGAACAGGAATGCGCTGAGGAACAGCAGGCCGGCGGAGATCGAGTAGGTGCCGGCGATCATCTTCCGGCGGCCCACGGTGTCGAAGAAGTGGCCGAGGACCAGAGGGCCGAAGAAGTTGCCGGCGGCGAAGGCCATGAAGTAGTAGGCGGTGGAGTCGGAGCTGACGCCGTAGATCTTCGTTAGAACCAGGGCGTAGGTGAAGAAGATGGCGTTGTAGAGGAACGACTGGGTGATCATCAGCGACGCGCCGAGGACGGTCCGCTTCGGATAAGTGCGCAGGAGTGTCCACAGGAGGGCCAGGAAGCCAGTGCTGCCCGCCTGGCGCACCTCGATTGCCTTGGACTCGTCCACCCGGTCGAGCTGTCCGCCAGCGGCGAGCGAGTGGCGTTCGATCTCCTCCACCGCCGCCTCGGCTTCGGCCTGGCGGCCGTGCATTAGGAGCCAACGGGGGCTTTCCGGCAGGTTCCTGCGGACAAAGAGGATGACAAAGCCGAGAGCAGGGCCGAAGAGGAAGGCGATCCTCCATGAGTAAGAGGCCGCAAGGTGCTTCACCACTTCGAGGAAAAGAACCGACGCGATGAAGGCGCCTCCCCAGTAGGTCCCGTTGACGGCGATGTCGACGCGTCCCCTGTACCGAGCCGGGATGAGCTCGTCGATCGCCGAGTTGATGGCGGCATACTCGCCTCCAATGCCCATGCCGGCGAGGAAGCGGGTGAAGTCCAGCCATATGACCCAGCCCTCGGAGCGCCCCAGGGTCAGGGCGGTGAGCGCCCCGCCCAGGAGGTAGACCCCCAGGGTGACCATGAACAGGTTGCGTCGTCCCCAGGCGTCCGACAGCCTCCCGAACAACAGTGCGCCGGCAACCTCGCCGAGCAGGTAGATCGTCCCTACCGAGAAGGACACCGACGCCGAGGACATGTGGAGGGCCGAGCGGGAGGAGATGATCGACGTGGCGTTCGAGGCGATCGTGATCTCCAGCCCATCGAGCACCCACGCGATGCCGAGTGCGACAACGAGCCGGGTGTGGAAAGCCGACCACCTCAACCTGTCGATTCGGGCAGGGACGAGGCTGACATTCCCGCCGGTGACACTGCCGGCATCAGGTGCGATGGTGGTCATCTCCGGTACCTCCAGCGGCGCGTATACCCACCAGGCGGGCTGCTCGAATCGGGGGTCAGCTGGAACTGGAGCACGCTGACGACGGCCGGGTTCCAGAGGATTACGATGCAGGCAGGGTCAAGTGGAAGGAGGCAGTTATGGCGGAATACGAGGCGCGGATGATCGTGCTGTCGACCGACGACCTCGACGCGTCGATCGCCTTTTACACCGAAGCGCTCGGCATGAAGCTCAAGTTCCGGGACGGTTCCCACTACGCCGCCCTCGACGGCGGCTCGATCACCGTGGCGCTGGCGACCTCCATCGACCATCCGATCCCCGGCCAGGTCGTGCTGGGCATCAAGACCGACGACGTGGACGCCGCTGCCGAGGCGGTCGAGAAGTCCGGCGGCGGGATCGTCAAGGGCCCCTACACCGACGCCCACGAGCGGCGGGTCGTGGTCTACGACAACAAGGGCAACGGCCTCGTCTTCTACACGCCACTTCCCCGCTGAGGGGCGGGGCGCCGGGGGCCCACGGCGAACAACTGCGATATCGCCGAATAGTTCGATACCCTAATCGGCGTGGAGCCGGGAGCAGACCTCGCGCCCAAGTCGGGAGCTAAGCCCACGGGCCGTCCGGGAGTCGACGTGGCGCGTACCGCCGCCCGCCTGGCCCGCCAGGTTGACAAGGGCCTGGCAGAAGTGGGCCTGTCGGCCTCCCAGTTCCGCATCCTGGGTTTCCTGTCGGATGGATCGGCGGTGGCCTCCGCCCTTGCCGACCGCGGCGCCATCTCCCGGCCCAGCCTGACGGCTGTGGTCGACGGCCTCGTGGCAAAGGGCCTGGTCGAGCGGGGGCAGGATCCCGCCGACCGCCGACGGGTCGACCACCTCCTGACCCCTGCCGGGCGCGACCTGCTGGCAGCCGGAGATGAGGCGGTCAACGCCCGCCTCGCCGGGATCCTCGAGCTGCTTGGCGACGACGAGCTGGTCTCGCAGGCGGTGCGGGGGCTGCAGTTGTGGCAGGAGGCGCTCGACCGGTACCGCGACGCCCTCGGTGCGGGGGACTCGAGCGCCGGGCGGGGAAGGGGAGCGAGGAGGTGACGCTCGTCGCCCGCACCGGCGAGACCGGGAAGGCCGGCTCGCAGCGTTTCGCGCCGGTCGCCGTGGAACCCGAGTACCGGGCCCCCCGAGCCACGATAGACCCGGACCGCGGCAAGACCTGGCTCGCCCGGGCCCTGCCGGTCGTCCTGGCCCACAAACGCAGCTTCGGGATTGCTCTTACAGCGTCTTTCGTAGGGCTGATCCTGCAGGTGCAGATACCCCAGCTGATGAACGAGGCGATCGACAAGTCCATCGCGCTCCACGAGGTCCCCCTCGCTCACTACGTCTACATGGTGCTGGCCCTGGCGGCGGCCGCTGGGATGTTGGGATTCGTCTCACGCTATTTCCTGATGCGGACGGCGTACGCCATCGAGTACGACCTGCGCAGCATCGTCTTCCGCCATCTGAGCACCATGTCGTTCTCCTTCTACGACCGGGTCCAGACCGGCCAGCTGATCTCGCGGGCGAACTCGGACATCCGCTCGGTGAACCTCTACCTCACCTTCGCCCCCAGCATCTTGGTCCAGTCCGCCATAGCCGTCGTCGCCTTCGCCTACATGCTGTCCATCGACGTGCCTCTGGCCTTCGTGGCGATGAGCACCATGCCCTTCGTGTACGTGCTGGGTGTGCGCATGCGCCGCTCGATGTTCCCGGTCTCCTGGCTCATCCAGGCCCGTCTCGCGGACGTCGCGACGATCGTCGACGAGAACACGGCGGGGGTGCGCATCGTCAAGTCGTTCGCTGCGGAGGGCCGGGAGCTGAAGCGGCTGGCCGGTGCCGCCGACCGCCTGCAGTGGTCCTATATCAAAGACGCCGACCTGCGGGCTCGTTTCTCCCCGATGGTCCAGAACCTCCCACCGCTGGGGTTGGCGATGGTCCTGCTGCTCGGCGGCTACCTCGTCGTCGACGGCCATCTGGCTGTCGGGGCGATCGTAGCGTTCAGCTTCTACATCGTCATGCTGCAGGCGCCGTTCCAGATGCTTGGGATGCTGATCATGATGGGCCAGAGGGCGTCGGCGTCGGCTCAGCGGGTCTACGAGATCCTCGACGAGAAGCCCCAGGTCGTCGACCGGCCCGGAGCCGTCGACCTCGTCCATTGCCGCGGCGAGGTGCGCTTCGAGCGGGTGTCGTTCTCCTACACCGACGGAGGGCCGCCGGTTATCCGCGACCTCGACCTCTACGTACAGCCGGGGGAGACGGTGGCCGTCGTGGGGCCTACCGGCTCGGGCAAGTCGACGATCGCCAGGCTGCTGGTCCGCTTCTACGACGTCGACTCGGGCGCGGTCAAGGTGGACGGCCATGACGTCCGGGACCTGACCCTGGAGAGCCTCAGGTCCCACATAGGTCTGGTGCTCGACGAGCCGTTCCTCTTCTCGGCCTCGGTGCGCGACAACATCGCCTTCTCCCGCCCGGACGCTCCCCTCGACCAAGTCGTCGAAGCGGCCCGAGCGGCGGGTGCCGACAGCTTCATACGCCAGCTCGACGCCGGCTACGACACCGTTGTGGGCGAGCGCGGCTACACCCTCTCCGGCGGACAACGCCAGCGGATCGCCATCGCCAGGGCGCTCCTGGCAAACCCGCCGATCCTCGTGCTGGACGACGCGACCAGCGCCGTCGACGTGCAGGTCGAACTGCAGATCCACGACGCGCTTCGCACGCTGATGAAGGGACGAACCACGATCATCGTCGCCCACCGTCTTTCGACCATCAGCCTCGCCGACCGGGTGGTGCTCCTCGACGGTGGGACCATCACGGCCGAAGGCACGCACGCCGAGCTCATGGAGACCTGCCCCCGCTATGTGGAGGTCCTGGCGCAGGCGGAGGAACGCGACCGGCGCGGGGAGCCGCCGGCGCCGGTCGGTGGCAGGACGGTGCCCCCGGCGCGCGAAGCGCCGAGCCTGGGCGGATTGGACCTCGGCGGAGGAGCCGCCTGATGGTCTGGGCTGGCGGCATCGCGGGTGGCGGCGGCCATCACGGGCCAGGCCAGGCCGCCAACCCGGGCCAGGGGCTTCCCTTCGCGGGTATACCGCCGGAGCTCCAGGACGGCGTCGACCGCCTGCTGGAGGAGGAGCCGGACCACGGCGAGCCGGACGTGGCCTTCGGCTATCGGCCGAGCGGGTCGGACCGCCGGCGCCTCAGCCTGGCGGGGCTCATCGGCCGTCACCGGGGACTCGCCCTGTGGGCGGTGCTCCTCCTGGCGGTGGTCAGCCTCGCCAACCAGGCGGGACCGCTCCTGATCGACTACGCCATCAACGACGGCATGGCCGGCAACGCCTCCCGGGGCGCCCGCAAGGCCCTCGGAGCCCACCCGTCGCCGAACCAGCTGGAGGCCTTCCTCCACGCGCACATGCACCTGCAGGTGGTCGTCGCTGCCGCTTTGCTCTACGTGCTGGCCATCGCGGTCAGCGCTTTCGCCCAGCGCCAGCAGGTCCGCACCACCGGGCGCCTGGCGGCGAGGGTCATGAACGACCTTCGGGTGAAAGTTTTCGCCCACCTCCAGCGCCTGGGTCTCGACTTCTACACCGACGAGAAGGCCGGTGTGGTGATGACCCGCATGACGAGCGACATAGAGAACCTGCAGGTGCTGCTCCAGGACGGGCTGGCGCAGCTCCTGCTCCAGGCCATGACGATGGTGGTCATCACCGCGCTCCTGTTCTCCATGAACGTCCGCCTGGCGCTCATCACCGTGGCGCTCATAGTCCCCCTCCTCACCGGTGCGTCTTTGTGGTTCCGCACCGCCTCCGAACGGGGCTACCAGAAGGTCCGCGACGGGATAGCCGCGGTGCTGGCCGACCTCTCAGAGAACCTCCACGGCATCAGGGTCGTGGCCGCCCACAACCGCCAGGCCCACAACGAGATCGCCCACCGCAACATCCTCGGCCGCTACCGCGACGCCAACAACTACACGGCGCGCGTCAGCGCCATCTACGGGCCGGGCACCCAGATGCTCGGGTACCTGGGCCAGGGAGCCCTGCTGGCCATCGGCGGCAGCATGGTCCTGCACGGGTCGCTAGCGCTCGGCGACCTGGTGGCGTTCTTCTTGTACCTCAACCGCTTCGTCACGCCTATCCAGCTGCTCGTACAGCAGTACAACACCTACCAGCAGGGCCAGTCGTCGATCATCAAGCTGAGGACCCTCCTCGCCGTGGAGCCCAGCGTGGCGGAAGCCGAGGACGCCGTCGAGCTCCCCCCCATACGCGGCGAGATCGTCTTCGAGGACGTCTGCTTCGGGTACGACCCGGCCACCATCGTGCTGAGGAACGTGAACCTGCGAATCGCCGCCGGTGAGACCGTCGCGTTCGTAGGGCCGACCGGGGCCGGCAAGTCGACCCTCGCCAAGCTGGTGACCCGCTTCTACGACCCGCTGGCCGGCAAGGTGGTCATCGACGGCTTCGACCTGAGGCGGGTGAAGATCGCCTCCCTGCGCAGGCAGCTGGGCGTGGTTCCCCAAGAGCCTTTCCTCTTCGCCGGGTCGCTCGCCGACAACATCGCGTTCGGTCGGCCGGACGCTACGAGGGAGGAGCTGTGGCAGGCGGTCAGGGCGGTCGGCCTGGGCGACGTGGTGGAACGCATGCCCGACGGTCTGGACACCCCCGTCCACGAGCGCGGCCAGACCCTTTCGTCCGGCGAACGCCAGCTGGTGGCCCTCGCCAGGGCGTTCGTGGCGCAACCCCGCGTCGTCGTCCTCGACGAGGCCACCTCGAACCTGGATCTCGAATCCGAGGCGAAGATCGAGGCCGCCCTGGACCGCCTCTTGCAGGGGCGGACAGCGGTGCTCATAGCCCATCGGCTCTCGACGGCCATGAAGGCCGACCGGATAGTCGTCGTCGACGGGGGGGAGATAGTCGAGAGCGGCACCCACGCCGAACTGGTGTCCGCCGGCGGCCGCTACGCCGAGATGTACGCAACCTGGACGAGCCACCTGGAGGGCGATCCGGTGGAAACCCACAGCTGACGACGCCACCGCGACTCCTCGGCTGTTCGGGCCGCGGCGTTCCCCGGCCCTCTTCTGGCGGCCGTAGTCCTGGCGGCTCAGACCTCGAGGCCGTAGAGCTCGGCGCAGTTGTCGTGGAGGATGCGGTCCTTCTGGCGTTCGGTCAGGTGCCGGGTGTGCTCGGCGAGCATCTCCTGCGACCACGGCCACGTCGAGTCGGAATGGGGGAAGTCGTTGGCCCACATGAGCCGCTCGTCGTTGAGCAGGTCGGCGACTTGGAACGCCACCCAATCGTCCTGGAAGGTCGTGTAGATGCAATCCCGGAAGTACTCGCTGGGGAGCCGGGAGAGGGTTCCGGCGGGGAGCCAGTGACGATGGCGCTTGTAGGCGTGGTCCATCCGGTACATGTAGTGCGGAACCCACCCGGCGTCTGCCTCCACGCAGACGACGCGCAGATCCGGGTGGCGTTCGAACACCCCGGAGAAGACCAGCGTGCCGATCACGTCCTGGTTGGCCCTGATGATGCTCATGAAGCCGTTCAGCTTGGGGCCGCGCACCGGGGAGGTGTCGCGGGTGGTGAGAACGTGGAAGGACAAGGGCATCCCCAGCTCGACCGCCTCATCCCAGAACGGGTCGTAGGCGGGATGGTCGTAGTCCTCGAAACCCGGGTTCCCCGGCATCATGACCCCCTGCAGACCGAGGGCGGCGATCTCGCGCAGGTCGGCGATCCCCTCCTGGGGTGTGCGCATCGCCGTCTGGCCAATGCCGACGAGCCGCCGTGGGGCCTCCGAGCAGAACTCGGCGATCCAGCGGTTGTACGCCTGCATGCACGCCCGCTTGTAGTCGAGGTCGCGGTGGTTGCAGAGGGCCATTCCGACCGTCGGGTAGACGACCTCGGCGGCCACTCCGTCGCGGTCCTGGTCTGCCAGGCGGGCCTTGGGGTCCCAGCCCCCGCGGTGCAGGTCCTCGAAGCGGACGCCGAAAGTGGTCAGCTCGTCGGCCTGTTTGCCAGCAGCGGCGACGAGGCCCATCGGCACCGGGACCTTCATCCCCGGGATGTGGAAGATGTCGCCGAGGTTGTCGTCATGCACGAGCCTCGGGGCGTCGTCCCTGTACCTGGGGTCAATGCGCGGCGCATAGGTGTCGGGCGGCTCGGTTACGTGGCTGTCGGCGGAGATGACGGTTGCGGGCACTGCGGACCTCCCGGTCGTGGGTGAGCGGGGACAACGGATGGGCACACAGCCGAGGACGCTCGACGGCCAGGCGCGGGGGTCACGCCGTCACGAGCGACGCTCGGGTCACCCTGCCGGCGTCCTGGTCGGCGAAAGCGTCGTTGATCGCCTCGAGCGGGTAGTCGGCGAGCACCTGGTCGAGCGGCAGGCGGCCGGCGTGGCGTTCCAGGAACGACAGGGACAACTCGAGGCTCCTGGCGTCGTAGGAAGCCACAGCCTCGACCCGCAGGTTGCGCATCACCAGCAGGCCGGGGTCGACAGGCACCGTGCTGCCCGGGTAGAACGTCCCGATCTCCAGGTAACGGCCGCCCAAAGCCGCCATCTGGAGGCCCTCGGCGAGGGCCTCGGCTCGGCCTACCAGTTCGCACACCACGTCGGCCCCACCGCCGGTGAGCTCCCGGACCCGCGCGACGCGCTCGTCGGCGGTGCGCAGCTCGCGCATGTCCACCACCTCGTCGGCTCCCATCGCCCGGGCCAGCTCCAGCCGTTCAGGCAGACCGTCGATGACGACCACCCGATCGGCACCGCGGTCGCGGGCTACCGCGGTCGCGTATATGCCGAGGCCACCGGCGCCCTGGATCACCACTGTGTCCCCCAAGCCGACCTGCACCCGCTCCAGTCCCATCACCACCTGCGCCAGAGCGCAGTTCACCCCGGCGACCATCGTGTCGGTCACGGCGTCAGGAACCTTGTAGATCGCCATCTGCGGGGTGACGTAGAAGTAGTCGGCGTACGCGCCCCGGAAGTGCGGGAACACCGTGGGCTTGCCCTGGAGCACCTTGAACGACCGGGCGCACGCCTCGGTCATTCCCCTGGCGCAGGACCGGCAGCGACCGCACGGGGCGAAGTACTGGTAGACGACACGGTCGCCGACGGCGAGGGGCCGACCGGCCCAGTCCCGCTCCACCCCCTCGCCGAGCGCGTGGACCACGCCGGTCATCTCGTGGCCGATTATCCGCCCATCGTCGCGGGCCATTAAGCCCAGGGCGCCGTCGCCGCGCCAGATGTGCAGGTCGGATCCGCACACGTTGGCGCGGGTGACCCGCACGACCACCGCCCCCGGCTCCGGTTCGGGCACCGGCAGCTCGGTCAGCTGGAACGGCTTGCCCGGGCCGAAGAAAAGCGCCGCCCGACCGGTA
>DATGKR010000135.1:0-2310 GCA_035294565.1 Acidimicrobiales bacterium
CGAAAGAGCCCCGCAGCCGAACAACAACCGATTCACCGAACATTCGAGGGGAGTCCCGGTGAGCGATCTGATGCAACTAGTCCTCAAGGTGCCCGAGCGGACCTGGCAGCGCCAGGCGAACTGCATGGGCGTCGACCCCGACCTGTTCTTCCCGGAACGGGGGGCGTCGACGCGCGAGGCGAAGGAGGTCTGCCGGGGGTGCGTGGTCCGGGAGGACTGCCTCGAGTACGCGCTGGCGAACGGAGAGAAGTTCGGCATTTGGGGCGGCCTTTCCGAGCGCGAGCGGCGAAAGATCCGCCGCCGCCGCGCCCTCGATCGTCGCACGGCCGAAGCCAGCTGAGACAAGACCCCGCAACGCCTTCCCGGCGTCAGGAGAATCTTCCCCCGTCGAGGCCCGCCTGTTCAAGGCGGGCCTCGATCGTCGCTGAGCTGTCCAGACCCAACTCGGCCCACCGTCCCCGCGGCTCGCGTTCGAGCACCGACTCGGGGAGCAGGCCCACGAGCTCGGCCCGCTCGACGGCCGTCTCTGCGGCCACGGTGTCGTGCACGGCGCCCGGCCCGAGCCTCCACGGGTCGATCAGGTTGCACGACACCTGCACGGCGTCGCCTACACGCAGGCCGAGCGCTCGCAGCTGGGGTCCCCGCAAGCCGCGGGCCAGGCGACGGGCGAGCTCCAGGTCCGGCTCGGCGAGCCACAAGTTGTAGGCGATCAGCACCGGCCGAGCCCCCACCGCCGAGGAGCCGGCGCTCGGATGCGGGTGATCAGGGCCGAAGTCGGGTGCGAGGGACCGCCATGCCGACCGGCGCAGCTCCGGCAGGGACCTCTCCGGGCCGTAGAGGAAGCACGGCAGGTCCAGCTCGGCCGCCGCCCACCGGGCGAAGCTGTCCCTGGCGTCGACGGCCCGCCGCTCGTCGCCGTCTCCAACTGGCCAGCCGTCGAGCGCCACCCAGGGCACGACGTCCAGCGAGCCGAAACGCGGATGGGCGCCCGCGTGGCCCCTCAGGTCGATGAGGGACACGGTCGATCTCGCAACCGAGCGGGCCGCCTCGGCCACCGCCTGCGGTGCGCCGGCGAGGGTCAGGACCGAGCGGTGATGGTGAGGGTCGGAATGCACGTCGAGCACCGCGGTCCCGCCCGCGGCGGCCACCGCTTCCACCACGTGGTGGTCGCGGCCCTCGCTGATGTTGATCACGCACTCCATGAGCGCGGCGGGCACGCCGAGCCAAAGTAGCGACCGGAAGTCATGTGCGCGGCGCCGGCGGACCCGCCGGCGCCTGGGTGGCGCAGCCGACCGTGCCTGGACCACCAGCTGCCGACCGTGCCTGGACCACGAGCTGCCGACCGTGCCTGGACCACCAGGAAGCGGTACCGTTGTCGCATGGTCGCAAATCTTTTCGGGCCCGACCTGGGGATCGTCGTGCTGGTCCTCATCGTCGTGCTCCTCGGGGGGAGCCAGCTGCCCAAGATCGCCCGCAACGTCGGTACTGCGGGCCGCGAGTTCCGCAAGGCCCAGCAGGAGGCAGAGGAGGAGGCCGAGCGGGAGAAGGCCGCCAAGGCGGCCAGGGAGGCGATCAGCGGTTCTGTTGCGGCCGCGCCGATCGCCCCCGCCCCCGTACAGCCCGCCCCCGCCCAGCCGCCTGCGGAGGCCACGAGCCGGCCCGGCTCGGTCACCCTCACCCCAGAGGAGCTCGAAGCGCTACTCAAGGCTCGCGAGGAGCAGGTGCGGCGCGGGGAGCCAGCCGGCGGCTGACTCGGCTGGTGGCGCGACTTCGGCCGGTGGCGCCATCCTTGCCGGCCGCTTTCGGCCCGGCGCTTGTCTGACGGTGCCCTCTCGGATGCGGCGTCGTGTGCGGATCTGAGCTCTGTCGGATGCGGCGCCTCGGTCGGATTTGCCGAACCGTCCAGAGCCCATCGCCGAAAAGCCGAGCTGTGGACACTTAGGGCGAAATATTCGCCCTAAGTGTCCAGAACCCCCTCTTGCGGGAGCGACCCGTGGACAGTTAGGGCGAAGACGGCGGCTTTCGGGGAGGGGCGCTGGGCGCAGGGCCGGGCACACAAGGGCCTGGCACACAAGGGCCTGGCACACAAGGGCCGGGCACACAAGGGCCGGGCACACAAGGGCCTGGCACACAAGGGCCTGGCACACAAGGGCCGGGCACACAAGGGGCGGGGCACAAGGGCCTGGGCACACAAGGATCGCCAGGCGGGGAAGAATCGGTAGCGACAGCCGACGGCGAAGCCCCGAAAGGGCGGCGCCCCCGCGCCTGACTAGGAGAGCGTCGTGTCGGCGTGCTGGAGGCCCCGCCGCG
>DATGKR010000136.1:0-19633 GCA_035294565.1 Acidimicrobiales bacterium
TGCCTGTCCGCTTGGCGACGGGCGCGTTCATCTTGAACTCGGGCCTCAACAAGCTGAGGTCCGACGACGAGGAGGTGCACAAGGGCATCCACGGCATGGCGTCCGGCGCCTACCCGGTGTTCGAAGGCGTCGAGCCGAGGACGTTCACGAAGATGCTCGGTACCGGCGAGACGGCGCTCGGAGCCGTTCTGCTCACCCCGTTCATCGGGCCGGGCCTGGCCGGCGCCGGCCTGACCGCCTTCTCCGGAGCCCTCCTCGGCCTCTACTTCCGCACCCCCGGCATGACCGTGGACGGGATCCGCCCCAGCCACCAGGGCACGGCCCTCGCCAAGGACAGCTGGATGGCCGCCATAGGCACAGCCCTGATGATCGACGCGGCGGCCAACAGGTTGCGGCACCGGTCGGGCCGCTCGGCGAAGAAGGCCGCCAAGACCGCCGGCAAGGCAGCTCTCGCCGCGAAAGCGGCCAAGGCGGCGAGGTAGGCGAAGTCCTGATCACGGCCCGGGGGGAGGCGTGACCCCTAGGCGCTGCACCTACCGCCTGCAGCTCCGACCGGACTTCGGTTTCGACGCCGCCGCCGACCTGTGCGGCTACCTGGCGTCGCTTGGGGTCAGCGACCTGTACTGTTCGCCGATCCTGCAGGCGACGCAGGGCAGCACCCACGGCTACGACGTCGTCGACCACTCGCGGGTGAGCGACCAGCTAGGCGGGGAGGCGGCCTTCGCCCGCCTGGTGGACCGCGCCAGGTCCCTGTCGATGGGGGTCACCGTCGACGTGGTCCCCAACCACATGGCGATCGACGGACGGGACAACAGGTGGTGGTGGGACGTGCTCGAGAACGGGCCGTCCAGCCTCTACGCCTCCTACTTCGACATCGACTGGCCCGGCGACAACACCAGGCCGGAGCAGACGGTCCTCGTGCCCATCCTCGGCGACCGCTACGGCCGCGTCCTGGACCGGGGCGAGGTACGCCTCAGGCGCGAGGGCGGCTCGTTCTTCCTCACCTACTTCGACCACGAGCTGCCGGTGTCGCCGCGGACCCTCGACCACCTCCTCGACCGGGCGGGCAGCGAGAACCTGGCCGAGCTGGGGCGGCGGTTCGGAGGGCTGCCCCACGCGTCGCGGACGGATCCGGCGGCTGTTCGCTTCCGTCACGAGGAAAAAGAGCGGCTCCGCGAGCAGCTGGCGGTTCTCCTCGCCTCCGACCCCACGGCAGCCGAAGCGGTCGACCGCGCCGTGGAGGCGGTCAACTCCGACCCTGACCTCCTCGACGGTCTGCTGTGCCGGCAGAACTACCGTCTCGCGTACTGGAAGGCGGCGCGCGAGGAGCTGGACTACCGCCGGTTCTTCAACATCGAGACCCTCGTCGGCCTCAGGATGGAGGACGACCGTGTGTTCGCCGAGACCCACGAGACCCTGGGCCGCCTGGTCAGGGACGGCTCGGTCAGCGGGATGCGGGTGGACCACGTGGACGGCCTGCTCGACCCGGAGGGATACCTGCAGAGGCTGCGCCGCCTCGCCCCGGCCGCCTACGTGGCTGTCGAGAAGATCCTCGAGTCGGACGAGCGGCTCCCGGCCGAATGGCCAGTGGAGGGCACCACCGGCTACGACTTCATCGCCAGGGTGACCAACGCCTTCGTCGACCCGGCCGCCGAGGAGCACCTGACCAAGTGCTACGCGTCCCTCACGAGCGAATCGGTGTCCTGGACGGAGGTGGTGCGAGCAGCCAAGCGGCAGGTCATGATCGAGGACCTCGCCCCCGAGTTCGACCGGCTGGCCCGGCTGCTGCACACGGTCTGCGAAGCGCACCGCGCCCAGCGCGACCGCACCGCCGGGGAGGTGCGGGGGGCTCTCGAAGCGGTCCTCGCCGCCTTCCCCGTCTACCGCACCTACGTCCAGCCGGACCGCCGGCGCCGTCCCGAGGACGCCGCCCGCGTCGCCGAGGCCGTGCGGGGCGCAGCCGAGGTCGCCCCCGAGGCCGACCCGGATCTGCTCGGGTTCATCGGCGAACTGCTCCTCCTCGAGTGGCCGGGCGGAGCCGAGACGGACTTCGCACTGCGCTTCCCCCAGGTGAGCGCCCCGGTGATGGCCAAAGGCGTGGAGGACACCGCCTTCTACCGTTACAACCGGCTGGTGTCGTTGAACGAGGTGGGCGGAGACCCGGGAGTCTTCGGCCGTCCCCTCGCGGACTTCCACGCCGGCTGCCGGGCGGCCGCCGAGCATCAGCCGCGGGGGATGCTGACCCTCGCCACCCATGACACCAAACGCTCCCCCGACGTGCGGGCGAGGATCTCGCTGCTCTCCGAGGAGCCCGAGCACTGGGAGGAGGCGGTGACCAGGTGGATGGGCTCCACCGACCGCCACGCCGGCACGGCCGGCCCGGACTACAACACCCGCTACCTGTTCTTCCAGACGCTCGTCGGGGCGTGGCCGATCGAAACCGATCGGGTCGCCGGGTACATGGCCAAGGCGGCCAAGGAGGCGAAGGTCTTCACGTCGTGGACCGACCCGAACGCCGACTACGACTACTGCCTGCGGCGCTTCGTCGAGGCAACCCTCTCCGACGAGGGCTTCGTCGCCGACCTGGAGAGGTACCTGATGGAGCGGCGCACGGTAGAGCTCGGAAAGGCGGCCTCGCTCGCCCAGGCGGCCCTCTTGCTCACCTGCCCGGGTGTGCCGGACGTCTACCAGGGGACCGAGACCTGGGACAACAGCCTGGTGGACCCCGACAACCGCCGGCCCGTCGACTTCGACGCTCTCGCACGGCGCCTCGGCGCTGGCGAGGAGAACCCCGCCACCTCGAAGCTGGCGCTGACCGCCCTCCTCTTGGGCCACCGCGCCCGGCGCCCGGAGCTCTACGACGGCGCCCCCTACGAGCCGCTCCCCGCCGACGGGGATCATAGCGACGACCTGATCGCCTTCAGCAGGGGCCGGCTGGTGGTCGTGGCGACCCGGCGCGCCACCCGCCTGTCCGCGTGGGGGGCCACCACGGTGGAGCTGCCGCCCGGCCGCTGGCGGTTCGTCTCCGGCGCGGCCCGCGAGGAGGTGGCCGGCGGCAGGCAAAGGGTCGGGGATCTCCTCGGCCCCGCACCGGTCGCCGTGCTGGAGGGTTGACGGTGCGGGACGTGGCGGTGTGGGCGCCCCGTGCCTCGACAGTGGAGGTGGTGTGGCCCGCCGGTCGGGCGGCGATGCGGCAGGCAGGGGGCGGATGGTGGTCCCTGCCCGTCGAGGAGGCCGTCCACGGCTGGCGCTACGGGTTCTCCCTCGACGGAGGGCCGGTCCGGCCCGACCCGAGATCCGCTTCGCAGCCCGAAGGCGTCGAGGGCCTCTCCGAGCTGGTCGACCACGGGCGCTTTGGGTGGACCGACTCCGCGTGGCGGGGCCTGCACCTGCCGGGTTCGGTCATCTACGAGCTTCACGTCGGCACCTTCTCCCCCGAGGGCACCTTCGACGGCGTGACCGCCAAGCTCGGCCACCTGGTCGACCTCGGCGTGGACGCCGTCGAGGTCATGCCGGTCGCGGCGTTCCCCGGGGCCCGCGGCTGGGGGTACGACGGCGTGTGCCTGTTCGCTCCGCACAGCGCCTACGGGGGGCCGGACGGGTTCAAGAGGATGGTCGACGCGTGCCACTCGGCGGGGATCGGGGTGATCCTCGACGTGGTCTACAACCACCTCGGCCCGTCGGGGAACCACCTTTCGGAGTTCGGCCCCTATTTTTCGGCTGCGCACCGCACCAACTGGGGTGACGGGGTGAACCTCGACGGGCCCGGCAGCGACGAGGTCCGCCGCTTCCTCGTCGACAACGCCCTGAGCTGGCTGGCCGACTACCACCTCGACGGCCTGCGCCTCGACGCCGTGCACGCCCTCGCCGACCGCTCGGCGGTGCACTTCCTCGAGCAGCTGTCCTCCGAGGTCCGTTCCCTTTCGGCCCACCTCCGCCGGCCGCTCGCCCTCGTAGCCGAGTCGGACCTCAACGACCCCCGCTTCGTCCGGCCCCCGCGCGAGGGAGGCTTCGGTCTCGACTCGGCGTGGGCCGACGAGTGGCACCACGCCTGGCACGCCCTCTTCAGCGGCGAGAGGGACGGCTACTACGCCGACTTCGGCGGGTTCGACCATCTGGCCAAAGCGCTGCGCCAGGCGTGGGTCTACGACGGCGTGTGGTCCGAGCACCGCCAACGCACCCACGGCCGGCCCCCGGAGGGCCTGACGGGCGACCGCTTCGTGGTGTGCACCCAGAACCACGACCAGGTCGGCAACCGCGCCCGCGGCGAGCGGTCCGGGGCGCTCATGTCGACGTCGCGTCTGAAGGTGGCAGCAGCGTTGCTGCTCACGTCGCCTTTCGTGCCGATGATCTTCCAGGGCGAGGAGTGGGCGGCGTCGACACCGTGGCAGTACTTCACCGACTTCGACGACCCGGAGCTGGGCCGGGCGGTGAGCGAGGGCCGGCGCAGGGAGTTCTCCTCCTTCGGCTGGTCCCCCGAAGAGGTGCCCGACCCCCAGGAGGCGGCAACGTTCCTCTGCTCCCGTCTCGACTGGTCGGAACGGCTGGAGGAGCCGCACGCCTCGGTCCTGTCGTGGTACCGGCGGCTCGTCGCCCTACGGCGGGAAATCCCGGACCTCGCCGACGGTGATCTCCGCCGCACCTCGGTCAGCGCCGACCCGGCGGCGGGGACGATCACCGTGCACCGCGGTTCTGTCGTCGTCGCGGCGCTCATCGGGCCGTCACCTACTGACCTGGAGGTCGGCGGAGGCGACCTGTTGACGGCCAGCGAGCCCGGTGTGAGGCTGCGAGGCTCCACCTTGGACCTGGTACCAGACAGCCTGGCCATTATCCGGCGGCGGCCTATGCACCGACCCGCCAGCCAGCCGGGGCAAAAGCCGTAGCGGCCGCCCCTTCTGATTCGGAGACCTCCTCCTGGCGGAGAATGTCGAGCACTGTGCGCCCGTCCACGGTCTCGTGCTCGAGGAGCGCCTCGGTGAGGCGGTCCAACGCGACCCGGTGCTGCTCCAAGAGGCTGGCCGCCCGGGCCTCCGCTCCGCGCAGCAGGCGCTCCACCTCCCGATCGACCCGCTCCTGGGTCGCCTCTGCGAACGGTCGGCTGCCGACCTCCTGGCCGCCCGGCAGGAACATGCCGCCGCCACCTTGGTAGCTGACCGGGCCCAGCTGGTCCGACAGGCCGTACTCGCGGACCATCTTCACCGCCAGGTCGGTGGCCGACGCCAGGTCGTTGGCCGCACCGGTGGACGGCTCGCCGAGCACCAGGTTCTCGGCGGCTCGCCCCCCGAGACGCACCGCCAGCGAGTCGAGCAGCCACGAGAGCGAGTACAGACGCCGTTCAGATTCGGGGAGCAGGTGGGTCACGCCGAGGCTCTGGCCGGCGGGGAGGATGGTCACCCGCTCGACCGGGTCGGCGTGGGGGGAGACAGCGGCGACTATGGCGTGGCCCGCTTCGTGGACGGCGACGGCGTGGCGCTCCTCGGGCAGCAGCAGGTTGGAGTCCTCCCGCCGGCCGAGGATTATGCGGTCCCGGGCCGCGTCGAAATCCTTCTGGCAAAGCACCTGGCGTCCCTCGCGAACGGCGTGTATGGCGGCCTCGTTGGCCAAGTTGGCCAGCTCAGCCCCTGAGAAGCCGGGGGTGGCGCGGGCCAGCACCGACAGGTCGACATCGGGGCCGAGGCGCTTGTCGCGGCAGTGCACCGCCAAGATGGCGGCCCGTTCTGCCTGGTTGGGCAGCGGCACGGTGACCTGACGGTCGAAACGCCCGGGACGCAGGAGGGCGGCGTCGAGCACCTCCGGTCGATTGGTGGCAGCCAGCACCACGACGCCCGTCGCGGGGTCGAAACCGTCCATCTCCGCCAGGAGCTGGTTGAGGGTCTGCTCCCGCTCGTCGTTGGCGACGGCGGCGCCGCCGACCGCCCGGCGGCTGCCGATGGCGTCGATCTCGTCCACGAAGACAATCGCCGGCGCCAGCTTGCGGGCCTCGGCGAAGAGGTCCCGGACCCGCGCCGCCCCTACCCCCACGAACATTTCCACGAAACTCGACCCTGAGGTGGATATGAACGGGACCCCCGCCTCGCCCGCCACTGCGCGCGCCAGCAGAGTCTTGCCCGTTCCGGGCGGCCCGACCATCAAGACGCCCCTCGGAACGACGGCCCCGGCGCTGCGGAACTTCTCCGGGTCGCGCAGGAATTCGACGACCTCAGCTATCTCCGCCTTGGCGCCCTCGTAGCCGGCGACATCGGCGAAGGTGGTTCGAGGCCGGTCGGTGTCGAAAACCTTGGCCCGCGCCCGGCCGACGCTCATCAGCCCGCTGAGGAGGCCGCTGCCGGAGCTGGAAGCCCGGCCGGTGGCCGCGAACACCAGCCCGAGGAGGATGAGGGGCAGGAACGACAGCACACCTCCGAGGATCTCCGACCAGACGGACGGGCCCGACGAGGCGGTGGCGGAGATCTGCACGCCTTTGGCCTGCAGCTGGGCGAGCAGCGGCGGGCCGGCCAGGCCGATCGGGATGGTGGTCGTGTAGGGCTGGCCGCCAACCAGGTCACCGGCGGCGTTGCCGTCGGGGGCGACCGTAACGGAGGCGACCCGGCCGTGGTCGACGTCCGCGATGAACTGCGAATAGGTCAGGTTCTGAGGCACCTTCCCGTGGGGCAGGGACCCGAAGAACAATAAGGCGAGGCTCAAAACGAGCCCGATCGGTAGCAGCCAGCGCCGCCAGGGGGGCGAAGGTGGCGGCGCCGACGGTACCGGCTTGTCGTTGCCCAGCGGTGAGACAGCCTGCTTGGACATCTCACACCCTCCCGCTCACGTTCAGAGGCCGGGGCGAAACCCGCTATCACCCGGGTGAACGACACGCGGGCCAGCGCGTATTCCTGTCCCGGCGTGCCCCGGGAGCGTCACCTCGTACACGAAGCGCCCGAGCGTCCGTTCCCGTCTACGGAGGATCCCGGCGCGTTGGCGAACGCCTCGCCACCGCTCGGCCAGGGACACTGGCCGACGACCGGCGTCCGCAACCCCCTCGGCCGCTTGGTTGGCGCGGAATAAAACCGGCGCGGTCGTTGTCCTCGGAGTTGCACGTCGCGGTCGGCCCCAACGGACCGCCGGTCGTGCCAGGTGGGGCCTGGGGCGGGCGCCGCCTGCTAGGGGCTCGCCCCGGCCCGCTGGCCGCAGCGGGTCAGCTGCCGCTGCGAACCGGGGAGAACACCTCGATGAGGTTACGGCAGAAGGCGGGCAGGTCGTCGGGCTTGCGGCTTGTCACCAAGATGTTGGGGCCGCCGGTGCACACGACGACCTCCTCGTCGACCCAGCGCCCGCCCGCGTTGGCGATGTCGGTCCTCAGGCTCGGCCAGGAGGTGAGCGTTCGGTTGCGCACGACGTCGGCTTCGACGAGCGTCCAGGGACCGTGGCAGATCGCCGCGACCGGCTTGCCGGCTTCGAACATCGACCTGACGAGGTCGATAGCCGCCCGGTCCATGCGGAGGCGGTCGGGGTTGGCCACGCCGCCCGGGAGCACCACCCCGTCGTACTCGTCCGGGGACGCTTCCGCTGTCGTCCGGTCGACTGGGAAACGGTCCGCCTTGTCGAGATGCTTGAACGCCTGGGCCTCGCCCGCTTCGGGGGCGATCAGCTCGGGTCGACCACCGACCGCCGCCACTGCCTGCCAGGGCTCGGTCAGCTCGGACTGCTCGATCCCCTCGTTGGCGACGAGGAACGCCACCCTCGCGCCTTTGAGCTCATCTGCCATCGCAAACTCCTCTCGTCGTCGCCTATGACGGCGCGATACCCGCGGGCCGCCGGCGGAAACGTCCGGTGGGCTCCCCGTCAGACGAGCGTGGCAGTGACCGTGCCCAGCGGTCCGAGGTCGGCACCGACCGATCGGCCCGCGGAGATCGGCGCCATGGGTCCCAGCGCGCCCGTCATGACCACGTCCCCGGCCCGGAGCGGAATGCCCCGCCGGCAGAGGGTGTCGGCGAGCCAGCGGGCAGCGTGGATGGGATTGCCGAGGCACGCCGACCCGGCGCCGGCCGACACCTCCTGGCCGTCGACGGTCATCCTCATCGGCACGGTGCGGGCGTCGAACGCGGAGAGCGAAACCGGGCGGCTGCCCAGCACGTACGCCCCGCAGCTGGCGTTGTCGGCGACCGTGTCGACGATGCTGATGTCCCAGCGTTCTATACGGCTGTCGACGATCTCGATCGCCGGGAGCGCGAAGGCCACCGCTTTGAGCACCTGGGCGAAACCGTGGGGTGCGTCGTCGAGGCCTTCTTCGAGGACCAGAGCGACCTCGGCCTCCACGCGAGGCTGGATGAGCCGGCACGCGTCCACCTCGGCCCCGTCGCCGTACTCGGTGTCGGAGAAGAGCGTCCCGAAGTCGGGCTGGTCCACCCCGACCTGGCGCTGCACCGCCTTGGACGTGACTCCGATCTTGCGTCCGCACACCCGGCGGCCCGACGCCACCCAGCGGTCGGTGTTCAGCTGCTGGACGGCGTAGGCGGCGTCCAGATCGCTGCTGGTGCCGAGCAGGTCCCGGACGGGCGGGACGGCGACCCGGGTCTCGTCGGCCTTCCAGAGGATCTCCGCGGCCTGCTCGATGAGCACCGGCTCGACTGGCACGCCGGCGAGACTACCGTTCCGGGGCGGCGCCGGCGTTGGGCTCCGGCTCGGAGCCGCCCGTGATTTTCGGCCAGAGGCGACCGGACAGCCCCGACGCCCGCGTGGCCCGGCGGCCCACGGCGGCGAGCACCGCCTCTTCGCTGGCTATGAGCGTCAGACCCCGCCGGGCCCTGGTGACCGCCGTGTAAAGCAGCTCCCTGGTCAGCAGCCGCGAGGACACGTCGGGCAGGACGACGATCACCTCGTCGAACTCGGAGCCCTGGCTTTTGTGGACGGTCGTCGCGAACACGGTGTCCACGCGGGCGAGCCGGTGGGGGCTGACGAGTCGGGTGGCGCCCTCCGGCCCTGGGAAGGCGACGGCGAGTGGCCGGTCCGGCGCGGCGGTGGCTACCACCACCCCCGTGTCGCCGTTGAAGAGCCGCAGGACGTAGTCGTTGGCGCCGACGAGCACTGGGCGCCCGGCGTACCACTCCCCTTCGACGCGGACCTCTGGGTGGGCCGAGGCGGCCAGGCTCTCTATGAGCCGGTTCCACTCCTGCAAGCCGCCGGGCCCCTCCCGATGGGCGCACAGGACGCGCCGTTCCGCGAGGCGAGCCGTGGCCAGCTCGGCGTCGCCGCCACGGGCGGCGGAGACGACCCCGCCGGCCCATCGGGCGAGCGCCGCCTCGACCTCGGGGGGTGCTGCCCGCGCGTCTCCGTCGCACGGGTGCCAGCGCACCGTCGCTTCGCCGCCGGAGAGGACGGCGATGGTCGCCCCGCTGTCACCGCGCCGGACCGCTTCGGCGAGGCGGGCCAGCGCACCGGAGAACCGGTGGTTGTCGCGCAGCACGGCGACCCGCCCGGCGAGGCTGCGCCCCGGTGAAAACCGCTCGCTCGCGCCGGCCCGCGCCCCGGCGGCCACCCTGAGAGCGGCCGGCGCAGCGGCTTCTCCGGCCTCCCTTCCTGCCGGGCCGACGACGTCGGCTAGGACGGCGCCGGCTTCGACCGAGGCAAGCTGATCGGGATCGCCGACGAAAATGAGACGGGCGTCGCTCCTCACGGCCTCGAGGAGCCGCGCCACTACCGAAAGCGGTGCCATCGACGCCTCGTCGACGACCACCACGTCGTGGGGCAGCCGGAGGCTGCGGCCGTGGCGGAACGTCCCTGCCCGGCCTGGTCGGGTGCCCAGAAGGCGGTGCAGCGTCGTGCCCCGCGCGCGCTGCAACCAGGAAGCCCCCACCTTCTGCGCCTCGGCGTGAACCGCCTCTTCGAGGCGGGCGGCTGCCTTGCCCGTCGGAGCGGCCAGGGCCACCAGCGGCGGGCGGCCGGGCGACGAGAGGCGGCCCAGCAGGGCGAGGATCCTCGCCACGGTGGTGGTCTTACCGGTGCCCGGCCCCCCGGCGATGACGGTGAGGCCCCCGGCGAGGGCGACCTCGGCGGCGCGGCACTGGTCCGGACTGGCGCCGAAAAGCTCGGCGACGACCGGCGAGGCCTCCCCCTGCTGGTACGTCGTTGCCCCTGCCGCCTCCGCCCGGGCAAGAAGGTCGGCGGCGACGCTCACCTCGTCCCGCCAGTAGCGCTCCAGGTAGATCAGGCCCCCGTCCAGGCGCACAGGGCGGCTCTCGGCGTCCGGACCGCGGGCGACAAGGGGGCTGGCCTCCACCGCCGCCGCCCAGGCCTTCGGCTCCGGCCAGTCGAGCCGGTCCAGCTCGCCCGCGACCTCACCGTCGATCACGGCCCGGTCGGGGACGACCGAGTCCCTCACCGTGGCGAGGTCGACGGCGACGTGCGCCGCCCTGGGGGCTCTGATCGCCAGGGCAGCGGCGAGCAGCACGGCCTCATCGGCCTCGCCTGCGAGCCTGCCCAGACGGACGGCGAAGTGCACGTCGACCGGCGCGAGGATCCCCGCCCGGTTGAACGATTCCAGGAGAGGGGTCCCGGTGCCGCCCGCGACGAGGTCGTGGTGGGCGGGGTCGGGAGCAGCGGCGATCCGGGAAACCCCCGGCCAGCGATGCGGGGTGGGCGACGCCGGCGACGGTTCGGCGGTCAACTGCGGTCCCCGTCGAAGAGAGCGGACAGGGCGACCACCAGGCCGGGCGGCGGCGACCAGGAGAAGACCCCGGAGGGGTGGCCGTCGAAGAGCGGCGCCTCCGGCCCGACCATGCCACGCACGAACAGGTACAGGACCCCGCCCAGGTGGGAGGCTGGGGTGTAGCCGGGCAGACGCCAGGACAGGTACCTGTGCAGAGCCACGAGATAGATGAGGGCCTGCAGGGGGTAATGCCGGCGGCGCATCTCCCGAGCGAGGGCGACGGGACGGTAGTGCCAGGCCGTTTCGGGGGATCCGGTTGCGGGACCCAGGCGGTTGGTCTTGTAGTCGACGAGGAACCACTTCTCGCCCGCTCCTTCGGGCCGGCACCGGAACACCAGGTCGAGGCTCCCGGTCATGTAGCCGCGCAGCCGGGCGGCCAGGAGGGGATCCTCCAGTTCGCCGGGGTAGGCGGAGAGGGGGTCGGTGGCGGGCAGGTGCTCGCGCAGGACGCGGGCGATGCCGTTGGTGGTGAGCGCGCCGGAGGGCCGGTCGCCGCCGGCCAGGGGAAGCTCGAAGGACATCTCGTCGAGACGGTCCCGGCGGGAGACAGCCCGCAGCGTGCACCCGGGGAGCAGAGGCCCGAGCGGAGAAGTGACGGCAGCGGCGAGCCCCTCGGCGAGGATTTGCAGGTCGACGCCGGCGGGGGCCGGCGCGAAGCTCGTCGCTGCGTCGCTCAGGACCGTCCGCACGTCGGTTGCGGAGAAGTCGACTCCCTGGAGCATCCTGTGGACCAGCGTCCCCACCGCCCGCCCGCCGGGGATGAGCCTGAGGGGCGACAACGGCCAGTGCCCGCCCGGGCCCGGACCCGCCACGTTCCCGGGGAAGGCGGCACCGAACGACCCGCCGTCGACTCCGCGCCCGTCGGCTGGACCGGGCGGCTCGTCGTCGAGGGTGTGGCCTTCCGGTTCGCTGGCCACCACCGGATCGGCCGCCAGGTGGGCCGCCATGGTGATGCTCGAGTAGGAGGCACGCCGCCAGGTGGAGTCGAGGCTGCGGGTGAACCGGGCCGTCGAGAGCTCCGCCGGGCTGGGCGGTGGCGTGGGGTTGGGCTGCAGCGAGGCCGGCGCGGCTTCCTCCACCGCCACCAAGCCGGGGGCGCGGCCTGCGACGCCCTCCAGCGCGGCGAGGATCTGCGAGTCGGCGGGCTCCCCGGGCCGGGCGTCGCCCACCGTGCCGTCCGGCCGGCGGCAGAGGAGCACCCGGCCGAGCGGCGAGTGCTGGGAGCCCTGGGCGCGTCCCCACCAGACGACGACCTGGTGGCGCGCGCGGGTGAGGCCGACGTACATGACCCGCAGCTCCTCTCCGCGCTGCTCCGCGGCGGCAGCCGACCTGTGGGCGTCGCGGGCCGGGCCGCCCCCCGGCCCGCCGACGTCGAGGGTCCGGGCGTTGCCGGCTTCGGTGTCGTGGAAGACGAACGGTCTGCCACGTGCCGGCGGGCGAGACGAATCCCAGAGGAAGGGGCAGTAGACGACGTCGAATTCGAGCCCCTTCGCCCGGTGCACGGTCATCACCTGCACCGCAGCGGCGTCGGAATCCAGCCGGCGGCTCCGCTCCTCGGTCCCGGCCTGCTCGGCGCCGGCGGCGGCGATCCGATCCGCCAGCCAGGCCCGTAGCATGGGAGCTTCGGCCTGGCTGTGCCGCTCCTCTGCCCGCAGCAGCTCGGCTATGTGGCCGAGGTCGGTGAGCAGGCGCTCGCCTCCCCACTCGCCGAGCAGCCGCGCGGGGAGAGCCTGCTCGGCGAGCACGGTCTGGTACATGGCACCGACGCCCCTGTCGGAGAGGATCGACGCCCATCGGTGGATGGCGTCGTGCACCCGCTCCCGCTCGGCGTCGCCGGCCTCGGCGAGCCGGCGGGCGTCGAAGCCGAAGAAGCAGGACGCGGCGGCGCCCGCGGCCCGCGACGCCGACGCCGGCTCCTGGAGCGCCTCGAGGAGCCGGAGCCACTGCAGCGCCGCGGGCGACGCGAACACCGAGTCGCTGCCCGACAGGCCTGCGGGGATGCCAGCCGAGCGGAGCGCGTCGCTCACCAGCGCCGCCTGCTGGTTGGTGCGGGTGAGGACGGCGATCGAGGACGCCACGATCGGGGAACCGTCTGCTTCGGCGTTCGAGGAGAGAAGCGCACGGATGTCGCCGGCCACGTCGGAGGCGATCCAGCGTTCGAGTGACTCCTTCTTCAGCAACCTCTTCCTCGCGGTGAGCTCCACGCCCGCTTGGCTGTGGCCGACGAGCCGGAACCGCAGCGGGGCGCTGACGGGCGCTCCGCTGAGGCCGGCGTCCGGGCGGCCCTCGGCGGTCCGGACCGTCCGGAACGGGATGCCGGGATGGCCGAACTCGAGGGGCGAGAGCAGCGCGGCGAGGGCGTCGAGGAGGCCCTGTCCGGCCCGCCAGTTATCGGTGAGCGTGAACCGGTTCGCGGCTGCTGCGGCCGCGTCCAGGTAGGAGTACACGTCGGCGCCTCGAAACGCATAGATGGCCTGCTTGGGGTCGCCGATGAGGATCACCGTCGTGCCGGCACCGGCGAAGGCGCTCTTCACGATCCTCCACTGGACAGGGTCGGTGTCTTGGAACTCGTCGACGAGCACGACGCGGTAGCGCTCGCGCAGCCGCCGGCGGGCCTCTGAGCCCGTAGAAGGGTCGTCGAGGGCGTCGGCGAGCCTGAGGAGCAGCTCGTCGTAGGTGAGCAGGTTCGAGGAAGCCAGGCGCCGCGACACCTCCTTGCGTGCTGCCGCCACGAGCCGGCACAGGAGGCCGGCCGGTTCGTCGCCGGGCCCCGGGGCGAGCCGCGCCCCGGGGTTGCGGACGGACTCGGCGGTGGCCGCCAGGGCGTCCGCCAGGCCGAAGGGGGGCGTTCCGTGCAGCAGGGACCGCCGCAGGAACAGGTCCTCGACCACCTCCCGCAACATGCGCTCGGGCTCGTCGAGCAGCTCGACCCCGGGGGGGACGGAACCGCTGGTCCCCAAATTGTGCAAGACCATGTTGCAGAAGCCGTGGGTTGTGGCGATGGTCGTCGCGTCGAAGTCGCCCAGCGCCCACCGGAGACGGGTGAGCCGCTCGGCGACGACACGCTCGTCGCCTTCGCCGAGCAGATCGAGGACGCGATCCCCCGGGTGACGTCCCGGTTCGGCCAGGTAACGGACGGCCGACGCCAGCCGGCCGCGTACCCGCTCGCGAAGCTCGCCGGTGGCCATGCGGGTGAAGGTGACCGCCAGGATCGACGGGAGGGGGGTCCCCTCGGCGACGTAGCGGGTGACGAGAGACGCCAGGGTGAACGTCTTGCCGGTGCCGGCGCTCGCCTCCAGGACCGTGACGCCCGGACCTGGGAGCGGGCCGCAGGAGTCGAAGGGGGTTTCCTCAGCCACGTGCGCGCTCCTCGCAGTCGAGCAGGTCACCCCAAAGGCGCACCGCCAGCGTCCCGAAGCGGTGGCGCTCCGCTGGCGGCCACCCGGGGCCGCGCTCGTCGGCCCACGGCCGTTCGGCGAGAAGCGATACCAGGCTGGCGTTCGGACCGAACACCTGCTCGAGGTCGGGGTCGATCCTTCCCCCGGCCTCCACCGCCCTCTGCCACGCCTCGTCGAGGGAGCCGCCCCGGTGGCGGGTCTCAGCCCAGGCTGCCGACGCTTCGCAGCAAATCGGAAGCGGCCAGCGCATCCCTCGGTGGTAGAGGTCGACGACCGCCGCGAGCCGCTGCGCCGCCTCCTCGGGAGACAAAGGGCGTAGGGTCACACAGTTCGGTGGCTGCCCGGGCCCGCCGCGGCCGAGGGTCACGGTGCTTCCCGTCAGGGACGTGCCTTGGGCGCAGAGGACCAGGTGGCGTACCCAGGACGCCAGGCGTTGCCTGGGGCCGAGACGGGAGTAGGAGCAGCTGACGAGCCTGCCCTGGCGGAGGCCGCCGACCGTGCCCGTGACCCTGGGGCCGCCGGGAAGGTCGACCCGGACGTCCACCGACCCTGCGGGGCCGCCGTCGAGGCCCAGCAGGGCCAGGAAGGCGAGCAGGTCCTCCACATCGGTCCGTATGGAGGAGATCGACGCCTCTCCGAGAAGCCCGGGCGGAACGGCACCCCGGGCAAGCTCGGCGTCGCAGGCGGCGGAGAGCTCCACCCCCGCCAGGCAGGCCTCGAGCAGCCGGTCGCCGGCTGCCCATCTCGTCAACGGGTCGGGTTCTACAGGTATCGAGTCGCCCGCTCTGTCGGCCCTGTCCGACAGGTACAGGTTGAGGCGGGTGCGGAGGAACTGGCGGACCGGATGCTGGACGAAGAGGACCAGGCGCTCGACGTCTACGGCTTCGTCGTCGGTGGGGCGGAGAGGCGCCTCGAGCCACGGGCGAGGAGGGACTTGCCGCCTCGCGGCGCGTGCACCGGCCAGGTGCGTCGCGTCGAAGCTCCACGGTGCGTGCCCTCCGAGGCCGCCGGGCAGGAAGTTGCGTCGGTCGAACGGTTGCAGCGGGTGCTCGACCACGACGTGGTCCCGGGCCGCGGCCCGGCCGGGAACCTCGAAAGAAGCGTCGAGCGCGTCGAGAAGCTCAGCGAGGGGGGTGCACGGCGGCCGCGGGCGGTTGGTCCGCTCGTCCCGCCCGCTGTAGGTGAGGACGAGATGGTCGGTGGCGGCCATGAGGGCGTCGAGGAGCAGCTGGCGGTCCTCGAAGAGCGAGTCCCGGTCCCCGATCCGAGGGTCGCCGGCGAGCAGGTCGTCGCCGTCCCGCTCGGGGCGGCGGGGGAAGGCACCGTCGTCGAGGCCGACCACGCAGACCACCCGGTGGGGGACGGACCTCATGGGCACCAACGTGCAGACGGTTACGTCGCCGGTCCGGAAGTTGGCACGAGTCGGCCTGCCCTCCAGCCGTCCGGAGAGAAGAGACCGAACCTCCTCGAGAGAAAGCGGTGTCGACGCCGCCCTCGCATCCGCCTCCTCCCCGACGAGGGCGAGCGTCCGCAGCAGCTGCTCCCGCTGCCATTCGGAGCCGGGCCCGCACGCGGCCAGGGAGTCGGTGGAGCGGGCGAGGCCGGCCAGCCACCCGGCCAGGGGACGCCGGCCCGTGAGCTCGCCCAGGGCAACGCCCAGGCGGTGCACCAGCTCGTCGAACCGGCCGGCGAGGTCCAGCTCGGCGCTCGTAACACCGTCCTCCGGTGTGACGCCACCAAAGAGGGGGCAGTCGGCGGCGGGCATCGCGGCCCCCAGGGCGAGCCGGTCCAGCCCGAACGCCCACGTGTTGGCACCCACGCCACCGAGCGCCCACAACCGCCGGTGCGCGGCGTCGAGACCCCACCGCACCCCGGCAGCCGCGACCCAGCCCTTTATCGTGGACAGGTCGTCCTGGTCGAAGCCGAACCGCAGCCGGACAGGCGGCCTGGAGGCGAAGTCGAGCACCTCGGTGGCGGTCAGCCGGGCGGTCGCCAGCGCCAAAAGGTCGGACGCGACGCCGAGAAGCGGGTTCGTCTCGCGCAAGGAACGGTCGGCGAGGCGGACCCGGAGGGCGGGAACGGCTCCGCCCTCGCCGGGAAAGGCCGCTTGGACGAGGGGGGAGAAGACGTCGACGTCCGGGCACATGACGATCACGTCACGGGCTTGGAGAGTGGGGTCGTCCTCGAGCAGGTGGAGGATGGCGTCGCGCGCGACCTCAACCTGGCGCGCCCGGCCGTGGCAGGAGTGCACCCGCACGGAGATGTCCGCCGGGTCGACCAGGTACGGGGAGGGCGGAAGGGAGTTCTCGCGGACGGAGCGCTGCAGGAGCCCGAGCATCGACGTCCCGGCGGGCACCGGGACGTGCTTGCCTCCGACCACCCCGTTCGCTGCCAGCACGAGCTGCATCTCGCGTGCGTCGCGCCCCCAAGTCCTGAGGATCGGGTTGCGGGCGAGTTCCTCGGTCCGGTCTTCACGCCGGGAGAGGTCCACCGGCGCCGTCCCTTCGAGAAGGTCCCACAGTCCCCGGGAAGGATGGAGAAGGAAAAGGTGGACGTCGCGGGTTTCGGCGAGCGCCACGAGAACCCTCAGGTGGCTCGACGGGATCCGGGTGAGGCCGAAGACCGACAAACGCTCTGGGAGCTCGACGGCTGAAGCGTCCGAAGCTAGCAGCGAAGCGGCGAGCTCGAGCCTCTCCGCCGGTCCCGGGCTCCCGATGCGGGTGCGCAACATCCTCCACAGGTGCGCCTGCCAGTGGTCGGAAGGGTTTCCCGGGTGCGACGCCCAGTCGAGGAGCAGTTCGGGCCGGTGGATCGCGTACCGGTCGAACAGGTCGGCAAGGCGCCGCGCGACCGGGTAGCGAAGGGGATGCTCCTCCCCGGACGGCCCGGGCGGCGGGGCGCCGACCCGCAGGTGGTCGGCAAGGGGCGCGAGCAGCGGGTCGCCGGCGCGCTCGTCTATCAGCTCGATGAGCGGCCACACACTTCTCTCGGGACGCCACGGGTCGGTCGAAGGGTCGACTCCGGTGACCGCGGCCGTCGCCGCGCCGACGAGGGCACCGGGAAACGGGAAACGTAGGTTGGCGCACACGCCGAGGCGGTCCGACAGCCTCTGTGCGAGCCACCTCTCCACCCCCCTGGTGGGCACGGCCACCACCTCGGCGGCGACGGGCTCAGCGAGCGGGGTGGAGACCAGCTCGGCCAGCTCGCCGGCGAGCAGGTCGGCACGCTCGGACCTGTGCAGCGTGAGCACCGCAGGGACACTACCGAGGGGGTGGGTCGTCCTCCTGCCCGTCGACGAACCTTGCGTCTACCTCCTCGAACCCCTTGAACCGCTGGGCTCGCGCGTAGCTTCGGTACGCCGCCCGGTCCGCTTCGGTCAGCTGGACCCGGTCGGTGAACGGGGTGAGCAGCGCCCGGGGCCACAGCCTCCTGGCTCGCACCACGTTGATCTCGGCGGAGATCATCAGCACCAGCGCCTCGAGGTACAGCCAAGCGATGGTCGCCAGTACCACGCCGAACACTCCGTAGAAGGCGTTGCCGTGGCGGGCCTCGTGCACGACGAAACGGGCTCCGAAGGCCTGCAGCAGCTCCCAGCCGCCAGCAGCTATGGCGCCGCCGGCCATGACGTCGCGGGGATGGAGATCCTCGGCGGTGAGCAGCTGAAAGGCGGCGGTGAACAGCCCGAAGTCGAGGGCGAGGCTCAGCGCGTAGCCGAGGATCCGCAGCCCCACACCTAGATCCGTCGCCACGTCGTTCGCCGTCGAGAGCAGGACGGCGATCGCCCCCGAGACGAGCACCCCGGTTCCCAGTAGCAGGATCAGCCCGAAGCTGCGCACGCGGGACTTCAGCGGGTTCGGCTGGTGGTTGCGGGGCACCGCGTACATCGTGTTGAAGGCGTACTGCGCCGCCTGGGTGGCGCCCAGCGCGCCGTAGAGGGTGCCGAGAACGCCGACGATCAGCGCGCCGGCGCTTCCTTTGAACCCTGAAATGTTCCTTTCGAGCTGCGTTCCGAGATCGGGCAGGTTGGAAAGCGCGGCGCTGATCACCTTCTCGCGCAGGTGCGGGTCGCTCTGCAAGACGAAGCCGGTGATGCTGAGGAAGAGCAGCAGGAGAGGAAACAACGAGACGAAGGCGTAGTAGGTGACCAGAGCTGCCAGGTAGGGGGCGCGGTCGTCGAACATCTTGTAGACCACCGCCAAGGGAAAGCCGAGCCAGCCGTGCCTCCGCTGGTATGCGTCGAAGCGGTCCGACCTGGTCGTGTTCTCAGCCCCCGACTCGGAGAGCCTGGCCCACGCGAGCCATTCCGCCCTCGTGGAGGGCCCGGACCGTTGTCGGCCTGGCGCGAAGTGCGGGTTCGGTCACAGCGACGTCATTGGCTCGTCGTCCATCCCGAGCAGCTACCCCTGAGAGGGGTGCTCCCATTCCCGCGCGGGCGGCGGGCATGCGGCAGCCAGCGCCTGACGGAGCTCTTCGCTGATCTCGCCCGGCGGGACGACCCGGATCGTTGCGACGAGGTCCCCGGGCGGGTTTCCCGGCACGCCTCTGCCGCCGATCCGCAGCTCGGCGCCGTCGGCCGTGGCCGGCGGGACCTCGAGCCACACTCGGCCTCCCTCGATCGTCGGTACCTCGAGCCTCGCGCCGAGCACCGCCTCCGCCAGGCTCACGGGGACGCGGAGGTGCAGGTCTCCGCCTCGACGGCTGAACCATTTGTGGGGGCTGACCGTGACCCTGGCGTAGACCTCGCCGGCTCCCTCCCCCCCGGGCGCCACCCGCAGGCGGGCTCCGTCGCCGATACCTGGGGGCACCCGCACCGACACCACCCGGCTCGACGCGAGCCAGCCGGCTCCTCCGCACCCGGGGCAGCCCGCCGGGGCGAGCACGCCGGTCCCTCCGCAGTCGTCGCACACCCGTTTGATCGCGAACTGACCGGCGAGCTGGACGGTCCTCCCCTCGCCACCGCAGCTGGCGCACGCCGCCGGCTCGGACAGTCCGGTGGCTCCGCACGCGCCGCACTCCCGGGCTGCGGGCACCTCGAGGCGGACCGTCGCGCCGAGCACGGCTTCTTCGAAGCCCAAGGTCAGCTCCACCTCGCCTGCGTGCGCGGGGGGAGGTCGTCGCGGCGGCGGTCGGCGGGTGACGGGGATCTGCGTTCCCGCTCCGGGCCGGGCGCGCGCCGCGTCGTAGCGGGCACGGCGGCGGGGATCTCCCAGCGTGTCGTAGGCGTCCTTCAGGTCGCGAAAGCGTTCCTCCTCGCCGCCGGGCAAATCAGGATGGTGCTGACGAGCGAGGCGGCGGAATGCCCGCCCGATCTCCTCGTCGGACGCGTCGGGAGGCACGCCGAGGATGGCGTAGAGATCGGAGGGGGGCTGGTAGGCCACGGGGCACATTGTTGTCCTCCCGGGGGGTCGTCCGCCGGGAGGTTCACCCGCCCGGGGGTGTCCGCCTGGAGGCTTCGTCCGCTCGAAGCCGCAGGCCCTCGAACAGCTAGCGCCGCCGCACGACAGATCCGAGGCCCACCGCTCCGAGAACGACGAAACCCGACAGCTCCACT
>DATGKR010000137.1:0-15292 GCA_035294565.1 Acidimicrobiales bacterium
CGCATCGGCCACGTCGACCACCACATCGACCTCGAAGACCTCCGGTTCGAGCGTGGCCCCGCTGCTCGTCATCGTGGCCATCTTCGCGGTGGTCTACTTCCTGTTCATCCGGCCGCGCTCGCAGCGCCTCCGCCAGCAGCAGGGCGCGGCGAGACAGTTGTCGATCGGCGACGAGGTGATGACCGCCGGGGGAATCTACGGTCGCATCGTCGCCATGGACGACGACGCCGTGGAGGTCGAGGTGTCGCCGGGGGTGGTCATGACCTTCACCCGCCGGGCGGTCAACCCCCGTCCGGCGCCCGGGTCGCAGAGGGGTCCCTCGGGCCGCGGCGGGTTCATGCGCCCGCCGCCCCAGCGCCAGGCCCAGCCAGTCGAGGAGGATCCGCCGTGGCTGCCGCCGGCGCCTTCCTCGGGGGGTTCCGACGGGGCGCCCGGCGACGGCCCCGTGGGCGGGTCCGCTGTGCCGCCCGACGGGACGCCCGGGGAGGGCCACGTGGGAGGGTCCGCTGTGCCGCCCGACGGGCCCGCCGCGGGGCCTTCGGTGCCGCCCACGCCTCCCCCGCCGGCGGTCTGAGCCGTGCGCAGGGGACTCGTCTGGTCTCTGCTCATCATTGTCGGGGTGGCAGCCGCCTGCCTAGGCGTCACCATCGGGCTCGGTCGCGCTCCGCTGCTCGGCCTCGACCTGAAAGGCGGCGTTTCGCTGGTCCTCAAGCCGACCGGCACCGCCAACGCCTCGCAGCTGCAAGAGGCGGTCAACATCATCGACCGGCGCGTCAACGGTCTCGGGGTGAGCAACTCGGACGTCGCCCGCCAGGGCAGCGAGGTGGTCATCAACCTGCCGGGCATCAAGAACTCCCAGCAGGCCCTCGACGAGCTCGGCCAGACGGCGGTTCTGTACTTTCGGCCGGTCAAATGCGAGATCCCCCCCTACGCGGCACCCAAGGCGGCGACGACGCCCACCACGGTCGCCCCGAAGGTGTCGGGCACGGTCCCTTCCAAGGCGCTCGGCGAGCCCGGTGCCTTCCGCCTCACGTCGGCCCTGCTCGCCAGCTCGACGACACCCACCACGCTGGTGCCGACCAACGGGCCGGGGCCGACCGCCGCCCAGCTGCAACAGGCGTGCAGCTCCTCCAACGCCTCCGAGATCCCCACCACCCCCGTGTCCCAGGACACCGCCAAGGCCACGGTGATCCTCCCCGACCGCAGCGGCCAGGTCCGCTATGTGCTCGGACCCGCCGACATGACCGGATCGGCGGTCAGCAACGCCCAGGTCGAGGTGGATCCGACCACCGGCCAGTACACCGTGCTGCTCACCTTCACCGGCAAGGGCGCCGCCGAGTTCGACAAGATCGCCACCAGCCGCTACGCCTGCTACGAGCAGAACACGGCCAACCCGCCGGCGTGCAGCCTCGAGGCGTTCGAGCTGGACGGGGTCGTCGAGTCGGCGCCGACCATCCAGGCGCCCAGCTTCCACGGCACCGCCGTCATCAGCGGCTCGTCGTCCAACCCCTTCACCAGCTCGCAGGCCTCGCAGCTCGCGCTCGTCCTCAAGTACGGGTCGCTGCCGGTCCGCTTCGTTCCCCAGCAGGTGCAGACCGTGTCGGCGACCATCGGCAAGGACTCCCTCCGCGCCGGGCTCCTCGCCGGCATCGGGGGCCTGGCGATCGTCATGCTCTACATGCTCGCCTACTACCGGGCTCTGGGCCTGGTCGTGCTCGTCGGTCTCGGGGTCGGCGGAGCGCTGCTGTACTCGATCCTCACCGAGCTGAGCTACACCAGCTACCACCTCACGCTCACCCTGGCGGGGGTGACCGGGATCATCGTCTCGATCGGCATAACCGTCGACTCGTACGTCGTGTACTTCGAACGCCTCAAGGACGAGGTGCGTTCCGGGCGCACAGTGCGCCAGTCGGTGGAGCGCAGCTTCACCCGGGCGTTCCGTACCGTGCTGACCGCCGACCTCGTGTCGTTCCTCGCCGCGCTGATCCTGTACTTCTTCACCATCGGCGACGTGAAGGGCTTCGCTTTCACGCTGGGCCTGTCCACTTTGCTGGACGTGTTCACCGCCTACTTCTTCATCCGGCCGGCGGTGATCCTCGTCGGCCGGCGGCGTTCGATCACCGACAACCCGGTGTTCGGGATCGCCCGCGGCCTCGGCTCGCGCCCGGGGCGCGCCCTGCCGGGGGAGGCCTGATGACAGCGGTCACCGTCGGCGCGTACAGGCGGCTGTTCCGAGGCGAGACCTCGTTCGATTTCGCGGGCAGATGGCGGCGCTGGTTCGCCATCTCGGGCACGGTGATCCTCATCGGGTTGATTTCGCTCGGTGTGCGCGGCCTCAACTTCTCCATCGACTTCAAGGGCGGGACGGTGTGGGAGGTGCCCACCAGCGCTTCGGTGTCGACAGCCCGGTCGGTCGTCGCCGCGGCAGCCCCGTCGCTCGGCCAGGCGACGGTGCAGACGCTCACCAACACCGAAACGGGCCAGCGCACCATCGAGGTCCAGGCGGCGGCGAAGACGACCTCCGACCCCGCTGAGGTGCAGAGCGTGCGCGAAGCGCTGGCGAGGATGGCCCACACGTCGATCGACAACGTCCAGCTGAACGAGATAGGGCCGTCGTGGGGGTCGGACATCACCGACAAGGCGGTGGAGGCGGTGATCGTCTTCCTGGTGGTGGTGTCGGTCTACATATGGCTTCGTTTCGAGGGGAAGATGGCCCTCGCCGCGTTGACCGCCCTGATCCACGACATCCTCGTCACCGTGGGGATCTACTCGTTGTCGGGTCTGCAGGTGAGCCCCGACACGGTGATCGCCTTCCTCACCATCCTCGGCTACTCCCTCTACGACACCATCGTCGTCTTCGACCGCATCCAGGAGAACACCCGCGGCCTGGCGTCGACCAACCGGTTGACCTACAGCGACACGGTCAACATATCGATGAACCAGGTGCTGGCCCGCTCGTTGAACACATCCCTGGTAGCCATCCTGCCGATCCTCTCCATCTTGGTGATCGGCGCCTGGGTGCTGGGGGCGACCGCCCTGGAGACGTTCGGCCTGGCTCTTTTCGTGGGGCTCACGACCGGTGCGTACTCCTCCCTCTTCATCGCCTCGCCGCTGCTGGCGCTGCTCAAGGAGCACGAGCCGCGCTATTCGGAGATCCGCCGGCGCCTCGAGCAGGCGGGAGAGCGCAGGGACGCCCGCCGCCGGCTCACCCCCGCAGCGGTCGCCGGCTCGGTGGCCGAGCGGACCCCCGACTCGGAGGGCTCGGGCGGGCGGGACGCTCGGCGGAAACCGGAGCAACCGGCGCCGGCCGTCGCCAACGGCTCGCCCCCGGTGGAGGTCGAGTACGGCCGAGCGGCTGCCGGCGGCGAGGGTGACGGCATCCCGCTGCGCTCCGAAGTGCCATACCGCTCGGGAAACCGGCCGCCGCCCCGGCCGCGCAAGAAGGGCCGGCGCCGCTAGGCACAGCCGTGGCGACCCCCGGGAGCGGAGGCCCCGGTGCGTGGGCACTTCGGAGTGGCCCGCGCTCCGCAGGCGGCGCGCCGGGGGCGGCTACCGTGGATCCCACCATGTTGTCGGATGCCGTCCCGTCGAGCGCGTTGAAGGACCTCGTCCGCGACATACCCGACTTCCCCCAGCCGGGGGTGGTGTTCAAGGACATCACGCCGCTGCTCGCCGACGCCGAAGCCTTGTCCGCCTGCGTGGACGCGCTCGCGGGAGCCTTCGCCGGGCGGGGAGTGTCCAAGGTGATCGGCATCGAGGCGCGCGGCTTCGTGTTCGCCGCCCCCGTAGCTGTCGCCCTCGGCGCCGGCTTCGTGCCGGTCCGCAAGGCGGGCAAGCTCCCGTGGAAGGTCCACGCGGAGTCCTACCAGCTCGAGTACGGCACCGGCACGCTGGAGGTACACGCCGACGCCGTGGAGGCGGGGGAGCGGGTGCTGATCGTCGACGACGTCCTGGCCACCGGCGGGACTGCCGCCGCGGTGGCCAGGATGGTCGACCACCTCGGCGGCGAGCCCGCCGGTTTCGGGTTCGTCATCGAACTGGCGTTCCTGGGCGGTCGCGGAAGGATCGGTGAGCTCGAAACGTTCTCACTGTTGACCTATGAATGAGGCCGTGGTGCGCAAAAGCGCAGTGGCATGAGCCGGATCGAGGCCGCGACCAGGTCCCGGGCCGTGGTCACGGTGGAGCGCGTGCTGCCGTGGCGTCGCCAGGTGCAGTCGGCCGACGCCCTGCAGCCGCTGCTCACCGCCTTTCGAGCGCGCCACCCCCGCGACCCGGCGACGCTGATCGTCACCGCCTACGAGACGGCGGCGCGCGCCCACCAGGGCCAGCTTCGCAATTCCGGTGAGGCGTACATAAGCCACCCCCTGGCGGTGGCGACGATCCTGGCCGGCCTCGGCCTGGACGACGTGACGATCGCCGCGGCCCTGCTGCACGACGCGGTGGAGGACACGGCGCTGTCCCTCGAGGAGATCCAAAAGGACCTCGGCGAGGACGTCGCGTCGATCGTCGACGGCGTCACCAAGCTCGACCGGGTCCGTTTCGACTCCCGCCAGGCGCAGCAGGCGGCGACCATGCGCAAGATGCTCGTCGCGATGGCGAAGGACCCGCGGGTCCTGCTCATCAAGCTCGCCGACCGTCTGCACAACATGCAGACCATCGCGGCCATGCCCGAATGGAAGCAGAAGCGCTCGGCGCAGGAAACGCTGGACATCTACGCCCCCCTCGCCCACCGCTTCGGGATCCAGGACATCCGCTGGCAGCTGGAGGACCTCGCCTTCGCCGCGCTGCACCCGCGCCGCTACGCCGAGATCGAGCAGATGGTCGCCATGCGCGCACCCGAGAGGGAGATCTACCTGGCGCAGGTGATCGACCAGGTGAACGACCGCCTGGGCGCGGCCCGGATCTCCGCCCAGGTCACCGGCCGGCCCAAGCACCTCTACTCGATATACGAGAAGATGGTGGTGAAGGGCAAGGAGTTCGACGAGATCTACGACCTGGTCGGGGTCCGGGTGCTGGTCGAATCGGTGAAGGACTGCTGGGCTGCGCTCGGCGCCATCCACGGGGCGTGGACCCCGGTCCCGGGGCGCTTCAAGGACTACGTCAACACCCCGAAGTTCAACCTGTACCAGTCGCTGCACACCACGGTCGTCGGACCGCAGGGCAAGCACCTCGAAGTTCAGATCCGCACCCTCGAAATGCACCGGCGTGCCGAGTGGGGCATCGCCGCCCACTGGGGTTACAAGGAGAAGGCGTCGCCGTCCGACGTCGCCTGGCTGCAGCGCATCGTCGACTGGTCGGCCGAGAGCACGGACCCCTCCGAGTTCCTGGAGACGCTCAAGCTCGACCTGGACACCGACGAGGTGTACGTCTTCACCCCCAAGGGCGACGTCATGGCCCTGCCGGCCGGCGCCACGCCGATCGACTTCGCCTACTCGATCCACACTGAGGTCGGGCACCGCTGCATAGGCGCCAAGGTCAACGGGCGGCTGGTGCCCCTCGACTCGCAGCTCGCGTCGGGCGACACGGTGGAGATCTTCACGTCAAAGGTGCCCTCCGCGGGTCCCAGCAGGGACTGGCTGAAGATCGCCGTCAGCCCGAGGGCCCGTAACAAGATCCGTCAATGGTTCAGTCGGGAACGCCGGGAGGACGCGATAGAGACAGGCAAGGAAGAGCTGGTGAAGGCGTTGCGCAAGGAGGGTTTGCCCGTCCAGCGCCTGACCGGCTCCCCGGTCCTGGTCGAGGTCGCCGAGGCGCTCAACTACGCCGACCTCGACGCCCTGCACGCGGCGGTGGGGGAGAACCACGTGTCGGCCCGTTCCGTCGCCCAGCGCGTCGCCCGCGAGCTGCGCGGCGGCGAGCACGAGGTGCAGCTGCCGTCCACGGCGCGCCAGCCCCGCCGGCTGAGGTCCCGCCGCGGGGTCGGCGTGCACGTCGAGGGTCTCGACGACGTCGTCGTCCGCCTGTCTCGCTGCTGCACGCCGGTGCCCGGCGACGAGATCGTCGGCTTCGTCACCCGGGGGAGGGGGGTGAGCGTGCACCGCAGCGACTGCTCCAACGCGGCCGCCCTCGCCTCCAGCGACGTGGGCAGGATGATCGAGGTCGAATGGGATCGGGAGGGGACCGGCAGCTTCGTCGCCGCCGTGGAGGTCAAGGCGCTCGACCGGACCCGTCTCGGCGTGGACGTGTGGAAGGTCATCTCCGACAACCACTTGAACATCCTGCGGAGCGACTCGCTCACGGGGCCCGACCGGATCAGCAGGATGCGCTTCGAGTTCGAGCTGGCCGACCCCGCCCACCTGGACTCGCTCATCTCGGCGCTCAAACGGATCGACAGCGTCTACGACGCCTACCGGGTGCTGCCCAACCGGGGGGGCTGAGACTCCCCTGTAGCCTGGGCAGACCATGGCAGAGCCGCTGCGCCACCCGCCCGGGACCTTCGACGTCCTACCAGGCGAGTCGGCCGCCTGGGAGGACCTGCTCGCCCTCTTCGCCCGGGTGGCCGCCGCCGCCGGCTACGGGCTGGTCATAACCCCCACCTTCGAGGACATCCGGGTCTTCCAGCGAATCGGCGAGTCCACCGACGTGGTGCGAAAGGAGATGTACGACTTCGTGGACAAGGGCGGGCGGCACATCGCCCTGAGGCCCGAGGTGACGGCGTCGGTGGCGAGGGCGTTCATCGAGCACCGGCCGCCGCTGCCCTGGAAGGCTTGGTACGCCGGGTCGAACTTCCGCTTCGAGCGTCCCCAGGCGGGCCGCTTCAGGGAATTCCACCAGGTCGGCGTGGAGGCGTTCGGCAGCGCCGACCCCGACCTCGACGTGGAGGTCGTGACCGTCGGCTGGGACTTCTTCCGGGCGCTCGGGGTGACCGCCCTCGAGGTGCAGGTCAACTCTCTCGGCGACGCCAAGTGCCGCCCCGCCTACCGGGAGCTTCTCCTCGCCTACCTGCGCGACCGCCGCGACGAGCTGTGCGTCGACCACCGGGCCCGTCTGGAGGAGAACCCGCTGCGCGTCCTCGACTGCAAGAAACCCGAGTGCCGGGCGGTGACAGCCGGCGCCCCCCGCCAGGCGGATCATCTCTGCGACGAGTGCGGCGCGCACTTCGAGCGGGTCCTCGGGGGGCTCCGCCAGGCGGGGGTCGTCCACCAGCTCCAGCCGTTCCTCGTCCGGGGCCTCGACTATTACACCAGGACCGCTTTCGAGTACGCCGGCCTGGCGCTCGGCTCGGCCCAGGACGCCCTCGGCGGCGGCGGCCGCTACGACGGGCTGGTGGCGGCGATGGGCGGCCCCGACACGCCAGCGGTCGGCCTCGCCCTCGGGGTCGAACGGGCCTTGCTGGCGCTGGAGGCGGAGGGCGCGTCCGCGAAGGACCGCCGGCGCCTGGACGCCTTCGTCGTCGACCTCACCGGCGGTGAGGCGGCTCGCGACCTGTCCACGAGCCTCCGCCGGGAGGGCTTCCGGGTGGACCGGGCGTTCGACTCGCGCTCTGCGAAGGCCCAGTTCAAGGCGGCTGACCGTTCCGGCGCGAGGTTGGCGCTGGTGGTCGGCCCCGACGAGGCCGAGGCGGGCACCGTCGGGGTGAAGGACCTGACGGCCGGGGGTGAGCAGGTGAGCGTCCCCCGCTCGGGGCTGGCGGCCCATCTGCGCGCCGTGCTCGGCTGAGACCGGGCCTGGGGCAGCTCAGCCGGTGCCGGCCTCCGGGGAGCCCCTGCGGGCCCGGCGTCGGGCACGTTCGGACTGGTCCAACACCACCTTGCGCAGCCGAACGGCGGCGGGGGTGACCTCGACGCACTCGTCGTCCCCGATGAGCTCCAACGCCTGCTCGAGCGACAGCTGCAGCGGCGGGACCAGCCGGACCGTCTCGTCTGCAGCCGCGGCGCGCATGTTCGTCAGCTTCTTCTCCTTGGTGGGGTTGACATCCATGTCCTCGGGACGGGCGTTCTCGCCGATGATCATCCCCTCGTAGACCTCCACCCCCGGCCCGACGAACAGCGAGCCGCGTTCCTGCAGGTTCAAGAGGGCGTAGGCGGTGGTCGGGCCTTGGCGGTCGGCGACGAGCGACCCGTTCGTCCGGGTCCGCAGGTCCCCGTGCCAGGGCTCCCAGCCCTCCAGCACGTGGTGCAGCTGGCCGGTGCCACGCGTCTCGGTCAGGAACTCGGTGCGGAAACCGATGAGGCCACGGGAGGGGACCACCCACTCCATTCGGCACCACCCGGTCCCGTGGTTCACAACCGCCTCCATCCGGCCCCGCCGCAAGGACAAAAGCTGTGTCACCACCCCCAGATACTGTTCAGGGACGTCCACCGAGACGCGCTCCACCGGTTCGAGGATGCGTCCCTCCGCCGAGCGGGTGAGGACCTGCGGCTTTCCCACTGTCAGCTCGAAACCTTCCCGGCGCATCAGCTCCACCAGCACGGCCAGGGCCAGCTCCCCCCGGCCCTGCACCTCCCAGGTGTCGGGGCGGTCGGTGGGCAGCACGCGGATGCTGACGTTGCCGACCAGCTCGGCGTCGAGGCGGTTCTTGATCAGCCTGGCGGTGAGCTTGGTGCCCGAGCGGCCCGAGAGGGGGGAGGTGTTCACGCCGAGGGTCATCGAGATGCTCGGCTCGTCGATGTGGATCGCCGGCAGGGGCCTGGCGTCGTCGGGGTCGGCGAGGGTGTCGCCGATCATCACGTCGGGGATGCCGGCGACGGCGACGATCTCCCCCGGTCCGGCCCCCTCGGGCGGCGCGTCGACCCGTTCGAGACCCTCCGTCACGTACACCTCCGACAGGCGCACCCGTTCGACGCTGCCTCCGGGCCGGCACCAGGCGACCGTCTGCCCCTTGCGCACCCTGCCGTTCCTGACCCGGCAGAGGGCCAGGCGACCGACGTAGGGTGAGGCGTCGAGGTTGGTGACCAGCGCCTGGAAGGGGTGCCCCTCCTCGTAGAAGGGTGCCGGGATGTGGTCGACCAACAAGTCGAAGAGCACTTTGAGGTCGGGGCTCGACGCGACCTCCGAGGGGTCGAAGGCTGCCCGCCCCGCCCGGGCGTTGCAGTAGACGATGGGGAAGTCGATCTGGGACTCGTCGGCGCCGAGGTCGAGGAACAGCTCGTAAACGGCGTCGACCACCTCGGCGGGCCGGGCGTCGGAGCGGTCCACCTTGTTGACCACGCAGATCACCGGAAGCCTCGCCTCGAGGGTCTTGCGCAGCACGAAGCGCGTCTGGGGCAGCGGTCCCTCGCTGGCGTCGACCAGGAGGAGCGCCCCGTCGACCATCGTCAACCCCCGCTCGACCTCTCCGCCGAAGTCGGCGTGGCCGGGCGTGTCGACGATGTTGATGGTCACGTCGCCGTAGTGGACGGCCGTGTTCTTTGCGAGGATGGTGATCCCCTTCTCCCTCTCGAGGTCCATCGAGTCGAGAACCCGGTCGGCGACCTCCAGTCCGGCGCGGAAAGCGCCGGACTGGCGGAGCATGGCGTCCACCAGCGTCGTCTTGCCGTGGTCGACGTGGGCGACTATCGCCACGTTGCGGATGTCGGTCCTCTGCATGGGGCCGCCCAGGCTACCGGCAGGTTGGCGCGCCGCCGGGCGCCTACCTGCGCCGGCGATGCTCCTCCATGCGCCGGCGGATCAGCTCCCGCCTGGCTTGCAGGTCCCGGTAGCTCATCCGTTCGACGTCGGGGGTGACGCCGAGCTGCGCACGGAAGCCGTCGAGGTCCACCGGGTGCTGGCGCGGGTCCACCCCCACCTCGGCGGCGATCCTTTCGCCGTAACGCTCGGTGAAGTACATGGCGATGTGGGTCACCTCGGCGAAGAGGTCCACCTCCGGGGCGAGCGTCGCCAGGGCGCCGTCGATGAATAGCAGGTCCTTCACGTAGAGCATGAGCACCTTCGGAAAGCGCGCCCCGTATGCGAGGAGCTTCTTGATCAGGTCCCGGATCTCCCCCAGCAGCTCGTCGGGGGTCATCGCCGTGGGATCCTTGACCGGCTGGTCCACGCCGAGATCGCGGAGGACGGCGTCGAGGTCCGTGTCGGGCGGTAAGGCCCCAAGGTCGCGAAGGGCGGCCAACTGCATCTTCGGGTCGTTGATCGTCCCCCCCATCAACATCCTGAGGAACGCCAGTCTGCGGGCGTCGTCGAGGCGCCCGGTTATCCCGTAGTCGAGGAGCGCCACCCGTCCGTCGGGCTGGACGAACAGGTTGCCCCCGTGCAGGTCCCCGTGGAACACGCCGAAAAGCGTCGCCCCCTCCAGGAAGGAGATCATGAGCGCCCGGACGACCTCGGCCGTGTCGATCCCCGCCGCCCGCATGCCGGCCACGTCGTCGAACCCGAAGCCCGACAGGCGCTCCATCACCAGCACCCGCCGGGTCACCAGCCGGGGGTGGGGGCGGGGCACGACGACCGAACGCTGGTCGGTGGCGGCGAAGACGGCGGCGACGTCGAGCATGTTGGCCGCTTCGAGACGGAAGTCGAGCTCCTCGACGATGGTCTCCGCGAACAGCTCCACCAGCGCCGGTGGGTTCGCCAGCGCCGAAACGGGGATGCGGCCGATCAGGAAGGGGGCGATCCAGCTCATCGCCGCCAGGTCGCGCCTGACCGTGGCGGCCACCTGGGGCCTCTGGACCTTGACGACCACCTCCTCCCCGCTCCGCAGGGTAGCGGCGTGCACCTGGGCGATCGACGCTGCTGCGAGCGGCTCTGGATCGAAGCTGGCGAACACCTCCTCGATGGTCGCCCCCAGATCCTGTTCGACGACGGAGCGCACCGCGTCGAAGGTCTCGGGCGGAACCTTGTCGCGCAGCAGCCGGAACTCGGCGACCAGCTCGGGAGGGAACAGCCCCTCGCCGGAGGAGAGGATCTGCCCGAGCTTGATGTAGGTGGGACCAAGAGCTTGGAACGCCGTCCGCAGCCGCAGCGAAAGTCCCGCCCGCGACACCTCGGGTCGGCCCTCCCGCCGGGCACGGCGGCGGTCGGACAGGTACCAGCCCCCGAGGGCGGTGACCAGCTGGGCGGCGACCCGGAAGAAGCGGCGCCCGGGGGGGAGGCTCCGGCGGCGAAGCAGGTGCGGGACCTGACTGGCCGTGGCGGCCCGCAGCTTGGCGGTGCCGTCAATCCACACCAACTCCGACGGTTCGACGATCCAGGGCGGGCGGCTACTGAACGACCCGATGGCGAGATCGGCGGGGGGGGCGGATTGCACCAGGGCACGCTACCCTGCCCCGGCTCCGAGCAGGGCTGCGCCGGGGTTGTGCGCCGGCCGGGGCCACGGCTGCTCCTACCTTGCCCCGGTGGGGCTGCGGCGCGGCGGGGCAGGTCGCTACGTTGGGCGGCCATGACCGACGCGACCTTCAAGGCTTTCGTGGCAGAAAAGACCGACGGCGGCTTCCGCCGGCAGGTGCGGGACTTCTCCGCCGGCGACCTTCCCGCCGACGGGGTCCTCGTCGACGTCGAATGGTCGAGCGTCAACTACAAGGACGCCCTCGCCTCCACTCCCGACGGCAAGGTGGCGCGCATCTCACCGCTCATCCCGGGCATCGATCTCGCCGGCCGCCTGGTCGAGGAGGCGGGCAGCCTGCCGGCGGGCAGCGCTGTCGTGGCCCACGGCTACGACCTGGGTGTGGCCCGCCACGGCGGCTTCGCCGAGAAGGCGAGGGTGCCGGAGGGCTGGCTGGTGCCCCTACCCGACGGTCTCGACGCCCGCCAGGCGATGGTGATCGGAACCGCCGGCTACACCGCCGCCCTGTCGGTGATCGCCCTGCAAGAGCACGGCATAACCCCAGAGGCGGGGCCGGTGCTGGTGACCGGCGCCACCGGAGGGGTCGGAAGCGTGGCCGTCAGCATCCTGGCGGGTTTGGGTTACGAGGTCGCTGCGAGCACCGGCAAGTCGGAGGGGCACGACTACCTGCGGTCGCTCGGCGCCGCCGAAGTGATCGACCGGTCGACCCTCGAGGGGTCCGGCAAGCCGCTCGACTCGATGGTGTGGGCCGGGGCGGTCGATTGCGTCGGGGGTGCGACGCTGGCCAACGTGCTGGCGAAGATCCGCTACGGCGGAGCCGTCGCCGCCAGCGGCCTGACAGGAGGCGCGCAGGTCCCGACGACGGTCATGCCGTTCATCCTCCGGGGCGTCTCCCTGCTGGGGATCGACTCGGTGCAGACCCCCATCGAGCGCAGGCGCCGGGTGTGGGAGCGGCTCGCCACCGATCTTCGCCCGCCCCACCTCGACGACATCGGCGCGTCGATCGGCATGGACGACCTCGACGAGGTGCTCGGCCGGATCCTTGCCGGCGGTGTGACCGGGCGCTACGTGGTCCGGACCGGAGGCTGAGCAAGGCGGCTTCTCAGTGGGTGGCTTGGGTCGTGAACGTCAGGGGGGCGGTGGCGTCCTGGGTGGGGTTGGGCGTCGGCTGGGTCACCGAGACCAGGCACGAGTCGGGCTGGTCGCAGGTGATGTGGTTGGTGCCGAAAGGTCCCTTGGTGACGGTGAACGTGGTGTGAACCGCCCCGGACGAGTTGGCCGTGACCGCCTTGATGCCAGCCAGGTTGCAGTCCGCCTCGCTGGTGGAGGTTCCCTTGTTGGCGCACTCGGCTACGACCAGGCTCTCGCCGGGGCTGAACCCCGTGGCGGTCACCTGGACCGTGGCCGGCGACTGGAGCGGCTCGGCCGGGCTGATGACCAGGCTCGGCTGCGCCGAAGTCGCGCTCTGGGTCGGCGCCGGAACACTGGTGGGGGCGGTGACGTGGGACGAGCTGCTGCAGGCGCTGAGCCCGGCGGCGGAGGCTGCCAGCAGGGCTACGGCGAGCGGTCGCATGACGTTCATCGGGCTTGGGCTGTCCTTCGCTCTCTTGTTTTCCGACAAAAGGGGACGGCCCTCTGCCGTCCCCTTTCCACCACACTATTCGCTTTTTACACCCCGAGCACGACTGCGTCGGACGACCGCTCCGTGGGCGGGAGACCACGACCGGCGGCCGGCTCCCGGGAAGCCTCGAGCCACCGTCTGGGCCTGACAAAGGCGGCGCTCGCAAACGGCCCGGGGCCTTCTCAGGCGAATCCGAAAGGCGGCGACCGCTCCGCTCGTTCGAAGAGCAATGGAATCACCTCGCTCGTTCGACGATTGCCTAACCTGGACAGTTCCTATTGTACCCATCTGGCCGGCTGTTTCAAGGCCTGATTAGCATCGGCCGATGACTGCCAAGCTGCATGTGGGCGACAAAGCCCCCGCCTTCGACCTTGCCGACCAGACGGGCAAGAAGGTCGCTCTCAGCTCTTACGCCGGCCGCAAGGTGCTCGTCTACTTCTACCCGAAGGCGGACACCCCGGGCTGCACCGCCCAGGCGTGCGGGCTTCGCGACGTGCTGGGCGACATTGGCGACACCGGGGTCATCGGCATCAGCCCCGACCCCCCCGCCAGGCAGGCGAAGTTCGACCAGAAGTACGGCCTGGGTTTCCCGTTGCTCTCGGACGAGGACCACTCCGTCGCCGAAGCGTACGGCGTTTGGACGGAGAGGTCGATGTACGGCCGCAAGTACATGGGCATCTTGCGCTCCGCCTTCCTGGTCGACGAGGACGGCAAGCTCGAACAGGTTTGGTACAAGATCTCGCCGGCCGACACCCCGAAGAACCTGCTGGCCGCCGTCAAAGCCTGAACCCCGGGGGCGCCGACCCCGAAGGCCGGTAGCGGCTTCTAGGCCGCCGGCGCCATGACGATCGTGCCGTTGTGCCCCCCGAAGCCGAAGCTGTTGGACAGCGCGGGCCCAGGCTGCCAAGGCCGCGGCGACCCGGTGACGACGTCGAGACGTATCTCGGGGTCGAGCTCCTCCAGCCCGGCGGTCGGGGGGATGACCCCGTGGGCGATGGTCAAAGCCAGCGCCACGGCCTCCAGGGACCCGGCGCCGCCCAGGGAGTGCCCGGTCACGCCTTTGATCGAGGTGACCGCCGGCCCGGGGAAGCCGAAGACCTTCTGGATCGCCTGGCTTTCGGCCAGGTCGTTAGCCGGGGTCGAGGTGCCGTGGGCGTTGATGTGGGTCACGTCGCCGGGGAACAGGGCGGCGTCGGCGATGGCGAGCTCCATGCAGGCGACGGCGCCGCTGCCGCCGGGGGCGGGAGCGGTTATGTGGTGCGCGTCGGCGGTGCTGGCAGCCCCGAGGATCTCGGCGTAGACGTGGGCGCCGCGCGAGAGCGCCCTGTCCATCTCCTCCAGCACCAAAACGGCGCCGCCTTCGCTCATGACGAAGCCGTCCCTGCGCCTGTCGAAAGGCCTGGACACGCCGCTGGTCGACAACGCGGTCATGTTGGAGAAGCCCGCCTCGCCCAGGGCTGTCATCGCCGCCTCCGACGAGCCGGCGAGCACCACGTCGCAGCGGCCGGTGGCGACGAGCCTCGCTCCGGCCGAGACGCTGTGGGTGCCCGCGGCGCACGCGGTTACGATCGACTCGCACGGTCCCCGCATGCCGTAGCGCATGGACAGGTCGGCCGCCGCCCTGTTGCCCATCATCATCGGGACGAGGAAGGGGCTGACCCGCCGCGCCCCCCGGTCGAGGAGCACCCGCAGCTGCTCTTCGACCGTCTCCAGGCCGCCGACGCCCGTGCCGACGACCACCCCTGCCCGGTCCGGGTCGACCGAGACGGCCTGCAGGCCGCCTGCGTCGTCGAGCGCCTCCGCGGCGGCGACCGCCGCGAACTGGGTGAAGCGGTCGACCCTTCTCAGCTCCTTCGGGCCGTAAAGGGCGGTCGCGTCGAAGTCGACGACCCTGCGCGGCCCCACCGGCGCCGGCCCGAGGAGGCCCTGCCAGAAGGCGTCGCGGCCGATCCCGCAGGGGGAGACGACTCCGAGCCCGGTGACCGCTACACGCCGGCCCGGGACGCCCGGGCGTCCGTCGGCCGGGGACAGGGCGAACATCAGAGCTTCGAGGCCACCAGGTCGAAGGCCTGGCCGACGGTCTCGACCCCCTCGAGCTCGGACTCGTCGACGGTGATGTCGAACTGCTCCTCCAGCGCCATCACCAGCTCGACCAGGTCCAGGCTGTCGGCGTCGAGGTCGTCGGCGAAGCTCGCCTCCCTCGTGACCTTCTCCGGCTCCACCTGGAGCACCTCGACGGCGCACTTCTTGAACTTGTCGAACGCATCTGCGTTGTCCACGACGCTCCTCTCGCTAGGTCGGTCCGGGCCGGACCCGGCCGTACCGGCTCATCGACGAATGTACTGCCACCGCCACACTGCAGACGCCCAGGTCATGCCCGCCCCGAACCCGGCGAGGAGGATGTTGTCCCCCTCGGAGACCCTCCCGCCCTCGACGGCGTCGACGAGGGCGAGCGG
>DATGKR010000138.1:0-15496 GCA_035294565.1 Acidimicrobiales bacterium
TCACCACCAATGTCAACACCTTCCGCCCCGGGCAGGTAGCGCGCCGCTACGTCCACCCCACGCACCGACGGCAGGGCCTGGGGCAGGAGCGAGTGCTGGAGCGTCTCGGCCACCGAACGCTGCTCGGCGTAGAGGGCGGCCAGGCGCTCGCTGAGCGCCTCGGCGTAGCGGCGTCGGCGGGTCAGGTACCCGGCCACGGTGACGCTCGCCAGCGTCAGAGCAAGGCCGCCGGCGAGCGCGATCCACGGCAGGACCCGCGACGAGGTGGGCGCCAACGGCTGGAGGGGGGTGGCGACCAGGGTGAGGACCGTGTCGCCGAAGGGGACGGTCACCGTCGCCCGGGTGCCCGTTATCGGCGTGGGAACCGAAGACTCGATCAGATGGGAACGGCCCAGGCGGGACCCCAGGTAGAGGGCTATGCCCAGCTGGTGGTAGGGGGAGGAGGGGGGAACCGTTATCCGCTTGCCGGGCGGAAGATCGCTCTCCCCGTAGACGATGTAGCCGGCAGGGTTCGGCTCGTCCAGCGCGTAGCCGACCCTCGGCGGCGATCCGGGCAGGATATTTGTCACTTGCAGTGTCGTGCTCGGCGTGACGCTGGCGAAGAACGGGCGCCCCGCCGAGCCGTCGGAGGCCAGCCGGGGCTTGGAGAAGGCGTAGGTGAGCAGCCTGGTGCCGCCGGCGGTGCGCTGCCACAAAGACACCGACGCCAGCTTGACGCCGGCGATGTGGTTGGACACGAAGCGGTCGAAGGTGGCCGGTGAGCCCGTGTCGACGGCGACGGTGAGCGCGTCGGCCAGCTGCGACTCGATCCCCGGCAGGGCGGCGCTCAGCGTCGAGGCGGTCTGGCGCGCCTGGAGTGCCAGCAGACTGGAGGTGCTGCGGTCGTTGGCGGTGAAGGCCGCCCAGCTGAGCACCGCAGTTATTGCCAGTCCTACTGCCATCACTGCGCCAGTCAGCGGCCTGGGCTTCCACCACGCCTCCGGCCGCGGCAGTCCAACGTCCCTGTCACCTGCTGCGGGGCCTGCCCCCCTCGTCGCCACGTCAAGCTTTATAGCCCGCCGGCCGGTCCCTTGGACGGATCGGCCCCACCGGGCCGGGTGCTTCAGGGCTCGAGTGCGCCTTTCAACTCGTCCAGGCGACGCCGGTCGAGGGAGTACCAGACCCACCTGCCGCGGCGGTCTCCTTTGACCAGGCCGGCGTCGCTCAAGATCCTGAGGTGGTGCGAGACGGTGCCCTGAGTCTTGCCCAGCGGCCCGATCAGCTCGCACACGCACACCTCCCCGGAGGGGGCCGCCGCCAACATGGACAGGACCCTGAGGCGCGCCGGGTCGCCGAGTGCGTGGAAGCCCCGCGCCAGGCGGGCCGCCTCGCCGGCGCCGAGCGGGGCGGCCAGCACAGAAGGGCAGCACTCGCCGGCGTCCGCCATCCCACCCATGCTGGCGGCTGGCGGGCTTTCGTCTAGCCGGGCGGCGGCTAGCGGGCCTTCGTCTCGCCGGGCGGCGGCGCCCGGCGCATCGACCCTCTCCGGTGTCCTGCTGGCCGACTGTCGAACCCCACCTCTGACCACCATCTCACCCTCCCTTTGCCCATTGACAAACGTGATTGTATCGACGATCATCATTGCATCGACAACTGTCAATGCTATCAGGAGGGTGTGCCGTGCCCCGAGTCCAGCTGGCCTTGAACGTTTCCGACCTCGACGAAGCCGTCTCCTTCTACTCGAAGCTCTTCGACGCCGAGCCGGCGAAGCTGCGCCCCGGCTACGCCAACTTCGCCCTCGCCGACCCTCCCCTCAAGCTGGTGCTCATCGAGGATCCCAGCCAGGCTCCCGGCTCCCTGAACCACCTGGGTGTCGAGGTCGCCTCCACCGCGGAGGTGGCCGCCGCCCAGGCCCGCCTGGCCGCGGCCGGGCTGCCCACCATGGTGGAGGAGCAGACGGCTTGCTGCTACGCGGTCCAGGACAAGGTCTGGACCGCCGGCCCCGGCGGCGAGCCGTGGGAGATCTACACCGTCCTCGCCGACGCCGACGTCCCCGCCGCGAGCACGGCCAGCGGTTGTTGCACGTGAGCGACGTCGCAACCGAGCGGCCTGCGCCGCCAGTCGCCGGCGGCCCATACGTCCCGCGGCGGCTTCGCGTCGTGGACAGGTTCCTCCCCGTTTGGATCCTCCTGGCCATGGCCGCCGGGATAAGCCTCGGCCGGGCCGTCCCGGGCCTCGACCGCCACCTCGACGCGATCCAGGTCACTTCCGGCACATCCCTCCCCATCTTCGTAGGGCTGCTGGTCATGATGTACCCGGTGCTGGCGAAGGTCCGCTACGGCCGGCTCGGATCGGTCACCCGGGACCGGCGCATGCTCGTCTCGTCTCTGGCCCTCAACTGGCTGGTCGGCCCGGCCGTCATGTTCGCCCTCGCCTGGCTGATGCTGCCCGACCAGCCCGCGTACCGGACCGGGCTGATCATCGTCGGTCTGGCGCGCTGTATCGCCATGGTGCTCGTGTGGAACGACCTGTCGTGCGGGGACCGCGAGGCGGCCGCCGTGCTCGTGGCGCTCAACTCGCTGTTCCAGATGCTCATGTTCTCGGTGCTCGGCTGGTTCTACCTGCAGATCCTCCCCGGCTGGCTCGGGCTGCCCGCCACCGGGGTGCAGCTTTCGATTGGGCGGATTGCGCAGACCGTCGCCGTCTTCCTCGGGGCTCCGCTGGTCGCCGGGTTCCTCACCCGCGCCGCCGGGGAGCGGGCCAGGGGCCGCGACTGGTACGAGACGAGGCTCCTCCCCCGGCTCGGCCCCTTCGCCCTGTACGGCCTGCTCTACACGATCGTCATCCTCTTCGCCCTCCAGGGCCGCACGATCAGCACCCACCCCGCCCAGGTGGCCCGCATCGCCCTGCCGCTGCTGGCCTACTTCGCGATCATGTGGTCCGGGGGCTTCCTGGTGGGCCGGCGTATCGGGTTGTCCTACGAGCGGACCGCCACGCTGGCGTTCACCGCAGCCGGCAACAACTTCGAGCTGGCCATCGCTGTGGCCATCGGCGTGTTCGGCGTGACGAGCGGCGAGGCGCTCGCCGGTGTCGTCGGCCCGCTGATCGAGGTTCCGGTCCTCGTCTCGCTGGTGTACGTGGCGCTTTGGGCGCGCCGCCGCTTTTGGGCGCCGGCCGGCGGGGAGGTCGAGGGGTGACCGCCAGGCCGGTGGTGTTGTTCCTGTGCGTGCACAACTCCGGGCGGAGCGTGGCCGCGAGGCTCCTCCTCGAGTTCTACGCCGGGGGACGCGTCGAGGTCCGCTCTGCAGGGTCGGAGCCGGCGGAGCAGCTCAACCCATCTGTTGTCGCGGTGCTCGGCGAGCGGGGGCTGGACGCGTCCGCAGAGCTTCCGAAGCGGCTCACCGACCGTGACGCGCGCGACGCCGACGTGGTGGTCACCATGGGCTGCGGCGACACCTGCGCCTACTACCCCGGGAAGCACTACCTCGACTGGGACGTCCGCGACCCCGCCGGCCTTCCCGTGGAGGAGGTCCGGCCCATCGTCGACGACATCGACCGGCGCGTCCGCGCCCTGCTCGGCGAGCTGCTCTCCGGCGACTCGGCGCCCTGAAAGAGCGCCTCGCGGGGAGCTCCGCGCCTGCCTCGTGCTCAGCGCCGCGGCTGCTAGGCGGTCATCAGCTCGAAGAGGTGCCCGTCGGGATCGTCGAAGTACACGCCGCGCCCGCCACGCCGGTCGTTGACCTCGCCCGGCCGGCTGCGCCCCGGGTCGGCATAGGTGGCCACCCCGGCTGCCAGCAGGCGGCCGTAAGCGCCGTCGAACGTCTCCTCGTCGACCAGAAAGGCGATGTGCATCGGCCGCACGTCACGGGCGTCGTCGAAGTCGAGGGTCACTCCCCCGACCTGCACGGGCTGGAAGTGGCCCGCGGCCGGGCTCGGTTCGAGACCCAACACCCCGGCCAGGAAGCGAGCCGACGCCTTCTTGTCGGTTGCGGGGACGATCAGGTGGTTGACCTCGACGCCCATGGCTGCATCCATTGTTGTCCACCCGAGCGGGCGCGTCCACTGCCGCCCTCTGCCGGCCAGATTCGCGGCCGATCCACCGAACCCAGTGCTGCCCGACCCCTCCGCCGGGCGCGGCGCCTTGGTTACGCTCTCGGCATCCGCACCGACCAGGGAGGGGCGTGACCGGACGAGACGAGGCGGTGGCCGCCGGATGACCAGGACGTCGGGGCCCGACGCCGGGCGACGCTCGGCGGGGGGCGGCCCGGCGCTCGTGGTGGAGCATCTGAGCAAGCGCTTCGGAGAGAGGACGGCCTTCGAGGACGTGTCGTTCGAGGTCGGTTACGGGGAGGTGTTCGGGTTCCTCGGGCCCAACGGGGCGGGCAAGACGACCACGGTCCGCGCCCTCGGGACCCTGGTGGCGCCGACGTCGGGCTCGGCCGTCGTGGCGGGGATCCCGCTCAGCATGGACAACGGCCCGGCCATCAGGGCGCGCATCTCGATCATGCCCGAGACACCGGGGCTGTACATGCGGCTGAGCGTCGCCGAGAACCTTCAGTTCTTCGCCGGGCTCTACGAGCTCGACGCCGCCGAAGCCCGCATCGAGGGGGCGCTCGAAGCCGTCAACCTGTCAGGGCGTGCCGACGACACGTGCGGATCCCTGTCAAAGGGGCTCCGCCAGCGGGTGGCCCTCGCCCGCGCCCTCTTGAACGACCCGGCGGTGCTGTTCCTCGACGAACCCACGTCGGGCCTCGACCCGGTCGCCACCCGGGAAGTGCACGAGCTGATCACCTCTCTGCGCCAGCGGGGCGTCACGATCTTCCTCACCACCCACCGGCTGGAGGAGGCAGAGAGGCTCTGCGACCGGGTTGCCATCTTGAACACCACTCTTCGCATGATCGGCCGGCCGTCCGAGCTTCGCGAGCTTCTCTTCGCCCGGACCCTGGAGGTCCGCACCGGCGCCCCCCTCGGCGACCCCGCCGCGGTGTTCGGCGGCCTCCCTGGTGTCGAGCACTGGGAGCGCACCCCGTCGGGCTCCTACACGCTGACCGTCACTGATCCCGACGCCGCAGCACCCGGAGTGGCCCGGGCCCTGGTGGCCGCCGGATCCGACATCTGCTCGATCGCCGAATCCCGCCACTCACTGGAAGACGTCTACCTCCAGCTCGTCGCCGAGGACGTCGAGGCCTCCCGGGGATGAACGCCACCGGCTTCAGCTGGACCAGGGTCGGGGCGATCCTCCGCAAGGAACTGCGCGAGTACCGGCGCAACCGCTTCGTCGTGGTGACGACCATGGCGGTCTTGCCCGTCGTGTTCATCCTCGTTCCGACCATCGAGCTGATCGCCATCAGGACCTCGCTCTCCGGCTCCAAGCTGAACACCAGGATCGGGCTGTCGCTGGTGTACATGCTGATCATCCCGGCCGTTGTCCCCTCGGTGCTCGCCGCCTACTCGATGATCGGTGAACGCGAGCAGGGAACCCTCGAGGCCGTCCTCATAACCCCCGTCCACGAGGAGGAGATGCTGATCGGCAAGGCCTTCGCCGCGCTCCTCCCAGCGCTCGCAGTCGCCTATGCCGTCTTCGGCGTCTTCCTGGCCGCCGTCGCCGCCTTCGCGCAGCCGGCCGTCGTGTCCGCCGTGCTGGAACGCTCCCACCTGCTGGTGCAGCTGTTGTTCACGCCGCTCATCGCCGGTTGGTCGATCTGGATGGGAATCGCCATCTCCACCCGGGTCAGCGACGTCAGGGCCGCCCAGCAGCTCAGCGTGGTTGCCAACATTCCCCCCGCCGCCATAGCCGCCCTCATGTCCCTCGACGTGATCACCCCCAGCCTCGGGCTCGCCCTCGGGATCGCCGCCGGCCTGCTCGCGGTCGACGGCTTGGCCTGGCGGGTTGTCGCCGCAATGTTCGACCGGGAACGGCTCGTCACCGGCAGGAGATGACCCCCGGAGGGTCACCTACAGGAGAAGACCCCCAGAGGGTCACCCGCAGGAGGAAACCCCCAGAGTGTCGTTTCGCGCTCCCGATGTGACTTTCACAAAAATCCCGGGAGCGCGATCCTGCCCAAAACAGGTCGGTTCGCGCTCCAGAGATTCACCGGCGCGATCTCCGGTACCAGATCCGGCGCGAAACAGGTCGGTTCGCGCTCCAGAGATTCACCAGGGATGCACATCGGGAGCGCGATCCGACGCAGGGCCCGCCGACAGCCCGGGAGCGGCCGCCGACAGGCCGGGGGGCCGCCGGGGCAGGGCCCGCCGCGGTGCCCCGCCACCGGGACGGCAGTAGCCTGCTCGGCGAGATGGCAGCCAGTGTCAGCCTCGTCCGCGAGGGATTTGGTATCGAACTTCGACGCGGCAGGTTCTCCGTGCTGGTCGACGGGCGCGACGTTGGCTCCATCGACTCCCACCAGGCGGTCGAGATGCCGCTCGAGCCCGGCCGCCACACCATCCAGATCCGCGCCGGCCGCTACTCCAGCCGGCTTCGCACGTTCGAGGTGGGAGACGGCCAGATGGCCACGTTCCGCTGCCACGGCGCCAACGTTTGGCCGCTCTACGTCGCGTCCATCTTCAAGCCCGATCTCGCCATCTCCTTGAAGCGCCTGTAACGCTCTAGACCTGTCCTCCGTCCGCCTGGCGGCAGGCGACGACCATCGCGCTGGACGACCCGAAAGAGCCAGCCGGCTACACTGGTTAGAGTCTCGAAGCAGCTGAGGAGGGGGGATGGGAGCTCTCGAAGGCCGTACAGCGCTGGTGACTGGTGCCAGCAGGGGGATCGGTAACGCCATTGCCCGCCGTCTGGCCATGGAGCAAGCCGTGGTCGTGGTGTCCGCTCGCACGGCACGCCCCGGGGAGAGCCGCTTCTCCGGAAGCCTCGAGGAGACCGTTGAGCAGGTGCGCGCTGCGGGAGGGGAAGCCGTGGCGATCCCTGCCGATCTGTCCGAACCGGCCGACAGGCTGGCCTTGATCGAGCAGGCCACCGAACAGGTGGGTCCCATCGACATCGTGGTCAACAACGCCGCCGTGACGTGGTTCGAGCCGGTCGAGAGGTTCAGCGGCCGCCACTTCGACGCGATGTTCGAGGTTCAGGTCAAGGCGCCGTTCCATATCAGCCAGCTCGTGCTGACGGCGATGAGGGCACGCCAGCGGGGGTGGATCTTGAACATATCCTCCGGAGCCGCCCGCCATCCGCAGGGACCACCGTATGCCCACAGAGGGACCGGGGGCACCGTCTATGGGATGTGCAAGGCGGCCCTCGAGCGCTTCACGACCGGCCTGGCGGCGGAGGTCTACGAGGACCGCGTCGCTGTCAATGTCTTGTCACCCTCGGGCCCCGTCGCCACACCAGGGATCGTGTTCCACGGGCTCGTGCCTCCCGGTCAAGAGGACCGCTACCAGCCGGTCGAGGAGATGGCGGAGGCGGCGCTCGCCCTCTGCAGCGGCGATCCGGCGACGCTGACCGGCCGAGTTGCCTACTCCCGGCCGCTGCTGGCAGAGCTCGATCGCGAGGCCAAGGCATTGGCCTGAGTCTGAGGCTGAAGCCCGGCGCCGCTACAAAAGGGCCACGACAAAAGCGCCGCGACAAAAGCGCCGCGACAAGGGCAAGGCCGGCCACGGCGGTGGCAAGGCCCGGCGCGTCGAGCAGTGGCGACAGGGGGACCCGACCTGCTAAGTTCATTCGAGAGTCGAATAAATGCTTGAACGGAGGGCGGCGCATGCCGATGTTCTCGAGCTTCGACGGTGTCAAGCTGCACTACGAAACGGAGGGGGAGGGCTCACCGGTCGTCCTGCTCCACGGCTTTGGCGCCAGCACCAGGACCAACTGGGTGGAACCAGGAATCTGGTCGGCGCTGGTGCACGCCGGGCACCGGGTCATAGGCCTCGACGCCCGCGGCCACGGCGAGTCGGAGAAGCCACACGACCCCGCCTTCTACGCCGACGGGGCTATGGTCCGGGATGTCGCCGAGCTTTTCGACCACCTCGCGCTGGGCACCGCGAGCGTGGTCGGCTATTCGATGGGGGCGGGCACCGCGCTTCGCTTCGCCATGTCCGACCGACGGGTACGGCTGCTCGTGCTGGGCGGCATCGGCGAGAACATGGCCCGCCGCGTCGGCGGCCAGGCCTCCGAGGAGTGGGAGCAGCGCTCGAAGCGGATCGCCGCGGCGCTCGAAGCAGACGATCCCTCCACCATCGACGACCCGACAGCGCGTGGTTTCCGGCGATTCGCCGACCGCCAGGGGGCGGACCGGCTGGCGCTTGCTGCGATTCAGCGTTCCCACCGCTTCGCAGGCTCGGCTGGCGACATCTCCATGGTCCAAGGGCCGGCCCTGGTGATCGCCGGTGACGCCGACGTCGATCCCCGCCCGCTGGCCGCCCAGCTACCGGCGGGACGCTTCACCGTGGTCTCCGGTGATCACCTGAGCGCCGTCGGCGACCCCGCCTTCGCCGCCGCGATCGTCGAGTTCCTGGCCGAGGACCGCTAGTCGGGATGGAAGGGCGCCAGCCGGCCGGCGGCAAAGCCGGCTCCAGGACGAGCGGGTCAGCCAAGGCCAGCGCGCGGGGCGGGATGGACTTCGCTCGCCTGGACTCGTTCTTCAATCCCTCCTCACTGGCGCTGGTCGGCGCGACCGACCGGTCGCGCTGGTCTTGGAGCGCCTTCCACAACTGGCGGACCTACAGCGAAGGGCCCTGCTACCTCGTCCACCCCCGCCACCAGAAGGTCCACGGCGAGCCCGCCTTCCCGTCGCTATCGGCCATCGGCGAATCCGTCGACATCGCCTATGTCATGGTGCCGACCGACCAGGTGCTGCCAGTCATGGAAGAGGCGGCCTCCATCGGGATACGCAACGCCGTCATACTGACCGCTGGCTTCGGGGAGACCGGCCCAGAAGGGGCAGCCCTCGAGGCAAAGCTCGTCGAGCTGGCCGAGGCGGAAGGGATGCTGTTCCTCGGGCCCAACGGCAACGGCTTCGTCAACGCCGCTCGAGGCAGGACGCCCTATGGCCTTCCGATAGCACCTCCGCTGCGCAGGGGACCGGTGGGCATCGTGCTCCAAAGCGGGGGCCTCGCCAGCGTGGTGCTGGGCATGGCCCAGGCGAGGGGGGTGGGCACAACCATGGTGGTTTCGACGGGCAACGAGGCGATGGTCGGAGCGACCGACGTCATCGGCTATCTGGCGGCCCAGGAAGAGACCCGGGCGATTGCTGTCTTCTTGGAGTCGATCCGTCAACCCGAGCACTTCAAAGAGGTGGCCACCGCCGCTCTCGAGGCTGGCAAGGCCATCGTGGCGCTCAAGGCCGGCAGAAGCGCCGCCGGCTCCCGAGCGGCGCTGGCCCACACCGGAGCGGTGGCGGGGGACGCAGCGGTGGTTCAGGCCGTTTTGGACTCCCTCGACGTGGTCCGCGTCACCTCCCTCGAGGACCTGCTCACCACGGCCGGCTTGCTCGGCTACCAACCCCGACGGCTGGGCCGGCGCCTCGCGGTGGTGGCCGTCTCGGGAGGTGCCTGCGACATCCTGGCCGACCGGGCCAGCGACGAGGGCTTGGAGCTGCCGGAATACCCGCCGGCTACGCTCGCAGCGCTCGAAGAGCTCCTGCCGCCCTACTCCAACCCTCACAACCCGCTCGACGTCACCGGCTACGTGGTGGTCGACGCCAACATCTCGGCACGATCGCTGGAGGCCGTCGTCGCCAGCCCGGCAGGCCACTTCGACGAGGTCCTCTACCAGACCACGATCCCCCAGGCAGCCCCGCCCGACCCCGCTCCCCTGATGGCCCGCTACGCGGCGCTGGCCGAGCTTGTGGCCAGGTCCCCACTGCCCGTCCTGCTCCAGTCGAGCGGCCCGGCAGGGGGCGGTTTCGCCGACGAGGTCCTCGATCGCTTCGGCTTCTTCGTTCTCGACGGGATCGAGCATGGCATGAGCGCGCTCGGCTCGGCGGTCCGCTGGCAAGAGAGGCGAGAGGCGCTGCTGTCGCGTCCGCGTCCCGCGCCGGCCCCAAGGCTGGAGCCTCCACCGGGCGCGACGGGGACCTTCGGGGAGGCACGGGCGAGGGCGCTGCTCGCCGCCCACGGGGTCCCGGTCGTCCCGACCGTGATCGTCCACAACGTGGGGGAGGCGCTGTCCGCGGCGAGAACTTTCGGGGGTCCGGTGGCCCTCAAGGTCGCCGCCGACACGCTCTTGCACAAGTCCGACCTGGGCGGCGTGGAGCTGGACCTGCGAACGGAGGAGGAGATAGAGGAGGCAGCCGAGCGTCTGCTGGCCATCGCCGAAACGCACCATGTCGGCGATGAAGGCCTCCAGGTTGCCCCGATGAGACGGGGAGGCGTGGAGCTGCTCGCAAGCGTGAGGTGCGACCCGGCCTGGGGCCCGATCCTCGTGGTCGGCCTCGGCGGCGTCTGGGTGGAGGTGCTCGGCGAAACTTCCCTCCTGCCTCTGCCCTCGGGGCGGGTCGAGATCGAAGACGCCCTGCGGTCGCTGCGGGGCTACCAGCTGCTCGAAGGCGGCCGGGGTCGACCCGGGGTTGACATGGAGGCTCTGATCGACTCCCTGACCGGCATCGCGCGCCTCGGGGAGGGGCTCGGCGACGCGCTCGACACCCTCGAGGTCAACCCCTTGTGGGCCGGCCCATCCTCTTGTGAGGCGCTCGACGCCCTCGTGGTCTGGGCACGATGAGAAAAGGGACAGGAACCGTATGATCGGCCAGGCAACGGCCCCGAAGGCTTTGGTGGGCCGGGGAGAAAATTGGAGGTCGCCTTGAAGCTGGGTCCGCGCCGCCTCGCATCGCCCGAGGAGCTCAGCGATGGCTAGCGCATCGGAACGCCGCGGCTGGCGGGGCCAGGTCGCGATCGTCGGGGCGGTCGACGACGCCTCCCCCACGGGCGAGCTGGAGCTGCACGGACGGGCGCTCGAAGCGGCGATGATCAAGCGGGCCCTGGAGGATGCGGGGCTCGGCCTCTCCGACGTCGACGGGGTCTGCTACGCCGGGGCGGGCGGCATGGGCTCGGTGGCCCTCGCCGAGTACCTGGGCATCAGACCCACCTACACCGACTCGACGATGACCGGAGGCTCGAGCTTCGAGGTCTTCGTGGAGCACGCTGCCTCGGCGATAGCGGCCGGGATGGCCGAGGTGGTGGTGAGCGTGTACGCGGCGACGCCGAGGAGCGACCGGAGGCGAGCCGGAGGGCAGACCCGCCGCTGGCAGCCGCCGGGGCCGAACCCTGCCGCTGAGTGGGAGATTCCCTACGGCCTTCGCACCCCCATGGGGGCGTACGCGCTGGCGGCCAGCCGCCACATGGCTGTCTATGGGACCACTTCCGAGCAGCTCGCCCACATCGCGGTAAGCACTCGCCGCTGGGCCGCCTTGAACCCCAAAGCGCGCTATCGCCACCCGATCACCGTCGACGACGTGCTCGAGTCGCCAATGCAGGCTTCGCCGTTGCACCTGCTCGACTGCTGCTTGGTCACCGACGGGGCAGGGGCTTTCGTGATGACCACAGCCCAACGCGCCCGGGACCTGGCCAAGCCCCCGGTCTACGTGCTCGGCGCCGCGACCTGCCACGACCATCAGATGATCAGCCAGATGCCCGACCTGACCACCACGGCCGGAGCCGTGTCCGGACCGCGCGCCTTTGCGATGGCCGGGATCAAAGTGGACGATGTAAGCCTGCTGATGGGCTACGACTCGTTCACCATCACCCAGCTCTTGCACTTCGAGGACCTCGGCTTCTGCCCCAAGGGCGAGGGGGGCCGCTTCGTCGAGGATGGACGGACCGCACCCGGTGGCTCCCTGCCCACCAACACCAACGGTGGCGGCTTGTCCTACACCCATCCGGGCATGTACGGGATCTTCCTCATCGTCGAGGCGGTGCGCCAGCTGCGCGGGGAGTGCGGCCCCCGCCAGATCCCCGGCCCTTCGGTGGCCGTCGCCCACGGCTCGGGCGGGGTCCTCTCGTGCATGTCCACGGTGGTGCTGGGCACGGAGGAGACGCTTTGAGCACCGCCGAGGCGGTGGCGCCCAGAAGGCCCGAGCCCCCGGTGAGCGAGTTGAGCCGGCCTTTCTGGGAGGCCACCCGCCGCAGGGAGTACCTGCTGCAGTGGTGCTCGTCCTGCGAGACGCCGATCTTCTACCCGAGGGAGATCTGTCCCGCCTGCCTGGGCACCCAGATGGAATGGAGACCTTCGCGCGGCAGCGGAGAGGTCCACGCGGTGAGCGTTCAGCACCTGCCGGCGGCAGCGTTTCCGGCCTTTAGCGAGGGGCCCTACGCCGTGGCCTTGATCGAGCTGGCCGAAGGAGTCAGGGTGATGTCCAATGTGGTCGGCTGCCCGCCCGAGGAGGTGACGGTGGGCATGCAGGTCACTGTGACCTGGGAGCCGCTCAGCGACGGGAGGAACCTCCCGCTGTTCGAACCCGCCGGGCAAGCCGGTAGGAGCCCGGCGCCGGCAGGGTCGCTGGGGTAGGAGCCGGGTGGCGGAAAGCTATGCCCGGGCTTCTTTCAGGCGGGGCGGCCGGTACGCCTCGGCGACGAGTCCGGGGACGACCTCGCTGAGCTCCTCGGCCTCCCAGCGGGCGCCCTTGTCCTTCGACGGCCCCCGGCGCCACCCTTCAGCCACGCCGATGACCCCGCCGTGGACGTTGAAGACCATCCCGGTGACGGCCCGCGACCTGACACTGCCCAGCCAGACGACCAGCGGGGCGATGTTGTCCGGGCTGCGCGCGTCGAACTCGCCGGCGGGAGGGGCGCCGGCCCCCCCGGGTCGGAGCCCCTCGGTCATCCGCGTCCGGGCGCCGGGGGCGATGGCGTTCACGGTCACCCCGTAGCGTTCGAGCTCGCGCGCGGTGATGATCGTCAAAGCCGCGATCCCAGCTTTCGCCGCGCCGTAGTTGCCCTGACCGGGATTTCCGTAGAGGCCCGAGCCCGAACTGGTGTTGATGATCCGCGCGTCGGGATCCTCCCCCGCCTTGGCTCTCTCGCGCCAGTACGCCGACGCCCAGCGCGTCATGCAGAAGGTTCCTTTCAGGTGGACCCTGATGACGGCGTCCCACTCCTCCTCGGACATGTTGAAGATCATGCGGTCGCGGAGGATGCCCGCGTTGTTGACGACGACGTCGAGGCGGCCGAAGGCGTCGATAGCGGTGTCGACGACACGCCGAGAGCCTTCCCAGTCGGAAACGTCGTCGGCGCTCGCGACCGCTTCGCCTCCCATCTGGCGGATCTCCGCGGCGACTTCTTCGGCAACAGAGCCTTTCGGGTCCGTCCCGTCGACGTTGGAGCCCACGTCGTTGACGACCACCTTGGCGCCGTGGCGGGCGAATTCCATGGCCTCCCCGCGGCCGATTCCCCGGCCGGCGCCGGTCACCACGACCACCCGGCCCTCGCAGAACTCGGTCATGTCACCCTCCTTGGCTGCGCTGCTCTTCGACCGGGGAGGGAGGTTCCTTGGGGAGCCCCAGGGCCCGCTCCCCGATTATGTTCCGCTGGATCTGGCTGGTGCCCGAGAAGATGGTGCCGGCGCGGCTGGACACGAAAGTTGCTTGCCAACGAGCGAGGTGGTAGGAGCCGGGTTCTCCCTCCCCGTCGGGCTCGCCGCTCGGGGCGTCCCCCTCGCCGGCCAGCATCGCGTCGGGGCCGAGCAGACCGACAGCGACCTCGCCGAAACGCTTGTGGTACTCCGACCAGAACAGCTTGTTGACGCTGGCCTCCGGGCCGGGCTCACGCTTGGCGGCGAGGGTGGCGAGCAGGCGCAAACCCTGGAACCGCATCAACTGCACGTGCGTGTACGCCCAGGCCAGGTCCTGGCGAACCAGGGCTTCACCGACCCGGCCCCGTTTGGTCGCCTCGTCGACGAGCGCCCAGAACTCGCGCTCGTAGCGCAGGTGCTGGGTGGTCGCCGATCCTCCCCGCTCGTTGCCGAGGGTCGTCATGGCGACCCGCCACCCGTTGTTGAGCCCCCCGATCACGTTGAAGAGGGGGGCCCGGCAGCCGTCGATGAACTCCTGGCTGAAACCGGAAGCACCGGTGGCCTGTCGCAGCGGCCGGACCTCGATACCGTTGTCGTGCAGCGGAGCTAGCACGAAGGACAGTCCCCGGTGCTTCGGCGCCTCGGGGTCAGTTCGGCAGAGAATGAAGATCCAATTGGCGAGGTGCGCCCCCGAGGTCCACACCTTCTGGCCGGAGATGACCACCTCGTCCCCGTCGACGACTCCCTTCGTCTCCACGGCTGCCAGGTCAGAACCGTGGTTGGGCTCGGAGAACCCCTGGCAGTAGCGGTCCTCGCCGGAGATGATCCGCGGCAGGAAGTGGGCCTTCTGCTCCTCGGTGCCGTGGACGATGATCGAAGGTCCGACGAGGGACTCGCCCATCCCCCGGGTGACACGCGGTACTCCCGCCCGGTGGAACTCCTCGTTCAAAACCGCGACCTGCACACCCGACAGGCCTTGCCCGCCGAACTTCTCCGGCCACTGCGGGCAGACGAGCCGCGCCTCTAGGAGCCGCTCGGTCCAGTGCCTGTACGACTCCCCGATCCGTCCGGAAAGGCGGTCACCGCTGAGGTAGAGCGCCCTCTCATCGACATCCTCCAGGCCTTCGGCGCGGTTGGCCTCGATCCACTTGCGCAGCCTCAGTCGAAAGGCGTCGAGCTCGGGGCCTAGATCCAGCTTCACAGCAACCCCCCACTGCCAATGCCATGGTCGTCATCGCCACGGTCGTCATCGGACCTCGCGGCGAGTATAGACGCAATTTAGTTCGAGCGTCAAATGATCGGTCGGGACCCCCTACCCTGACGCTCGCTTGGTGTCGGCAACCCTCTCCTCGATGTACGCGTCCATCGCTTCCAGCCAGCTCTGCAGGCCTTCGGCGGCTACAGACCTCCTCTCAGGGAGTAGGTGGCGCGCTATGTCGGCCAGGCGCGCGCCCACCGCGGCGTCGGCGGCCCGCAACACCCTGCGTCCCTCCGTGGTCAGCACGTGATCGACGCGGCGACGGTCAGCGGCGACCGGTCGACGCTCCACCAGCCCCCGCGCCACCAGGCCGTCGATGATCGCTGTCACGCTCGGGGGGCTCACCACGAGCTTCGAGGCCAGGGCCGACGCGGCGGCCGATCCCCTCTCGAGGAGGACGAGAACCCTGTACTGGGCGAGGGAGAGCTCGACGCCGCCGAGGGCGATCTCCACGTGCTTGGCCAGGCGCACGACCACCCGGCCGGAGTCCTGCCCCAGAACGGAGCCGGCGGGCTGCTGCTCGGAGGTCGTGGCCTCCTCGCCGCCCTTGCCGAGCCCCCGGGTCGCTCCGCGATCAGAGGGGGCGGAGGTCACGCCAAAACGCCGGGGCACGGAAGAAATTGTGCCCCGGCGCACCCCCTGGCGTCCAAACAACTGGGCCGAACGAGTCCCAGAACCTGCCGTGACGGGGAAGAAGGCCGCTCAGACGGCGGGGTCTTCGACCTTGATCGCCGAGACCTCGAACTCGAGGGTCACCTTCTCGCTCACCAGCACGCCGCCGGCTTCGAGGGCGGCGTTCCAGTTGA